>CAVDOI010000147.1:0-5395 GCA_963610485.1 Lachnospiraceae bacterium | reverse complement strand
TTATCCTATATAATTGGGTATTTTCTAGGCGCTGGAATCAACTGCGAAGTTTGAGAGTGTAACTATCAGTTGCTCCCGTCTCAAACAACCATGCTTTGCATATTCATCCGAATTCTGCCACCGCCGGTTGCCGCGTGACATGAACCGCCCTCTCGGAAATGACGCTTTTCTCTTCATTTCTTACACCTGACAGCAAACAGGTTGACTACCAGTCAATCCATGAGAAACTTGAATTGCGGGATCATGTACCTGTTTCGTTGTGTTCAGTCGAGAAATCTATGCATAGCCCCGCTGATATCATTTTGGAAAAGGAGAGGACGTAATGAAAAAGAAAATGACTTTGTGTATTGTTCTTCTGCTTCTGGCGCTGTCGCTGCTCTTTTCAAAGGGTGCAAACGAGAAGGCCTATGACAGTTTCTGGTCAGTGCTCAGCGAGTACTATCCGATGTATTATATTGCACAGTCAGAAGGACTGGACCTGGAAAGTATCCGGGATAACGGAAGGACGAAATTCAATGAAGAAACAAGTGAATACGAAATGCTCTTCCTTCTGAGAAGGCTGTGCTACAATTTTGTTAATCTGGATTATATCGTCGCCACCGTTCCTTCTACTGATGATGCATCTGCCATAGAGAGACCTGTATTAGAAAGGAAATCTCCCAGCAGTACATATATTCCTTCACTCAAGACCGTTATACTGAGAATTTCCTCCTTCGAAGTAACGGATCTAAGTGAGGACAGTATCTTACGTTCTCTCGATGGTATGGGTGATGTAGAGAACATCATCTTCGATATAACAGGAAACAGGACGGGCAACAACAATGAAGACCTCTCGGTCGTCCTCGCCCCGTTCGGCGGCAGCTGGGATTACAGCTACAGGGCATATTTCAGAAACAGATATATAGCTGGGTTGTTCTTCAATGCTGAAGTGATTGAACAAACGGAAAACCAGCTCTACAGGGATGAATACAGACTTCCGTGCTATGTCGATGTTACGAAAAGCTATGAGTTCGGCGACGGCACATTGAACGACAGACTCAGAAATGCGAAGAGGTGGATTCTCGTCGACTCGGAAACAAGCTACACAGCAGATTTCTTCGCTTCCTTTGCCCAGGCGACGGGATGGGCGACAGTCGTCGGACATCGGACAAAAGGCAACGGAACGGGACTGCCATTCCTACGGTCACTCCTGGATGGGAAGAAGTATGAACTATACTTCAATGCCACCGTCATAGACAACAATAAAGGCGGTCTGAAGATCCTTTCAGGAACAATCCCCGACATCCTGGCCGACGATGGAAGATCTGCGCTGAAGCTCTGTCTTGATCTGATTGAAGAGTCTGGAACATAGGAGGAACTATTATGGAATACCTGTTCAATGAATCAACTAACCCTCCAGGGGGTTCTGCAGAGGATCCATGCAAATCGCATTCACCCTCGAACCCGTGCCCGTTTCTGCTCCTCTGCACTCCCCATGACGGCACATGCATAACCTTCTGTGCTACGAAGTGCAGTCAACTGCCGCTCAACTGCTCGTGCACCACACAGAACGGAGATGTCGAAGAGGGGTGTCCGGTTTGGTTTGAACTGGGATAATACCATCACAATCCCGGAAAAGATTCTGCCCCGTCTGAGAGCAGTTTCCATCCTCTTTCTGCACACCGGGTACGGACAATGACAGGAGAATCAACACTGTCGGACACAGTATCCGGTATTGAAATGTCATGCGGAGGGCAGATGGATTATCGTACCCTCACCGTCGAAGAGCGACGTGTGAGATACCACGACGACAAGTCTCTCCTCAGCCAGGTCCTTGAGAAGGGAGAAGACCTTCTCCCTCGACTCTGCATCTACACCGTCCTCTATCTCGTCGACAAGATAGATCTTCCTGTCCCTGATGAGATTCCCCAGCAAGCTGAAGCGCATCATCTGTCCCTTGCTCAGCCCCATGGATGATCTGTCGCATATCGTATCGAGACCGTCCTTCTGCGCGGAGAGCCATCCGCCGAGGCCCACCCTGTCGAAGAGGGAAATCAGCTTTTCATCAGAGCACTCCTCCCCGAGAAGAAGATTGTCACGGATGGAGACAGAACAGAGGGACGGCGACGACGGAAGATACGCAATATCTGAAGAGGAGGATACGCCGCCGATGACGATGCGGCCGCTCACATCCTCTGATTTCACCATGGAGAGAAGAATCCTCAGGAGGGTTGTCTTCCCGCTTCCGTTGGCCCCCTTGATGACATAGAGTCCCGGGCCGTCCATCCTCAGAGAACAGCTCCTGAACACACGGCAATCCCCGTATGAGAAGGAAAGATTCTCAACGGTCACCGAAGTTTTCCCTTGCGGCACATATTCAACACACTCCCTGTTCTCCCTGTCCATGAAAGACCTGACTCTCTCGATCGAGACGGACTGCGCAATGAGGCTCTGGTAGGTGCCGCCGTAGTTCTGGATCATTGACCTGAGCTGCTGGGAGAAAAGAACGGCAGTCATGAAGTTGCCCACGCTGTTGGCGCCTCTGTATATGCCGTAGCCGAGGAAGAAGTAGATTGCACAGACAGTGAGTATGTTGATGGAAAAGAGAATGAGACGGCTCACCTGCGAAAGATTGAGCTTCCTGTAGGAGATGGAATAGTTGTCTTTTATTCTGCTGATGAACGACGAGAGGAAGAATGCACCGGCCTTTCCCGTACTCTCATAGCTCATTGAGATGGAATCCTGCACAGTCCTGACATAGCGGTCCCCGCATGCCTTGCCCTCCCTGTTTATGACGGCTTCCCTTTTTCCTGCCGCGTGGTAGACGACGAATGGAATCAGGGAGAGCACGACTGTGAGGGCGAATGCGATTATGTTGATGCTGATAAGTCTGTACGATACGACGGCAAGGGTGAAGACGCTTACAAGAAGACCCGGGAGGGTGCCCGTCCATACCGAAAGAACGACAGACATGTCATTCTGCAGTATATTCAGCACCTCGGCCTCCCTCCCCCTCAGATAGCCGGCATTATCACGCCGTATGGTCTTCTCGAAGAAGAGCCTCTCTCCACGCAGCGTCGACCTCTTCGAAACAGCAAGAGAGAGCCTTCCGTTCATGAGGTTGAGAAGAAGTGCGGCAGCCTGAAGCGAGAAGAGAGTCACGAGAAGAGTGACGAAGGAACGGAAATCCGGAATCGTCAGACTGTCGATGAGAGCGCCTGTGAATACAGGCTCCAGCGTGTTTATATAGGAGACGGCAAGCGAGATGCAGAGCGACAGTACAACAAGAGGCATCTCCTTCGATGTGAAGCGGAAACACCATTTCAGTTTCTTCCAGAGATGAACCCGTTCCTTCTTTTCCACACTTATACCCCTGCCGGTCAGCCTCTTACAGAGACTTCCCCGTCACGAAAATCATAGACGGTGTCGGCAGCGCCTGCAAGTCTCTCGTCATGTGTGGCGATTATCGTGACTGTATTGTTCTTCCGGGTGATATCCCGGAAGAGCTCTATTACAGAGCGGGCCGTATCGGTATCGAGATTCGCCGTGGGCTCATCGGCAAGCAGCACCGTCGGCTTCTTCAGTAGCGCACGTGCAATTGCGACGCGCTGTCTCTGCCCGCCGGAAAGAGACGAGGCCTTCCTCTTCCTCATATCCCAGAGTCCGAGGTCTTCCAAGAGCTCCTCTGCACGGGGATAGAAGTCCTTTTCGTTTCCCCTGTCCTTTTTCCTTCCCACCCTTACGGAGAGGAGGACATTGTCCCAGACGGAGAGATGATCGAGAATCAGATAATCCTGGAATACGATACCTATGTCATTGTATCTGTACAGGCAGAGCTGGCCCTCGTTCATTGTATGGACGGCCTTGTCGTCAACCCGGATCTCACCCTTAGTCGGAGTCAGCATTCCGCCGATTATCTTGAGCGCCGTACTCTTTCCCGAGCCGCTGGGCCCCATGAAGAGACTGATCGTCCCCTCTCTGCATGAAAAGTCCGCATTTCTGAGGGCATGTACCACTTCACCGCCCGGCATATAGTCCTTTGTCAATCCTGTTATCTTCACCATTTTACAACACACTCCTCAGTTTTTCCCCGAGCTGGGGCAGATTGTTGTAGTCGAACGGACCGTAGTCCACTCCGTATCCCGATATTGCCGAACTCTCCTTGATGTAAATCGTGTCACCGTTCATAAATGGAAGGTAGAATGCCTCGCGCGTCGGAATTCTCTCCTCCCCGACCTTTCTAGTGGCAAGGACCCACCGCGCATAGACAAGTGTATCACCCTTCTCTATCGTCTTGAGGGAAAAGGTATCATACTCCCTGTATGTTATCACGATATCATCATCGGCACTCTTTATGACAACAAGAGCGTCATTCTGCTCTTCTATGTAATATGACGGCAGCAGGCTGTGCTTCATTGAATAGACCTGGGAGAGCATAGGAGAAGCCGTAATCTCTCCGCCTTCCTCCAAAGGAGGAATAAACTCGGTAAAAACACATTCTGACCCGGTTTCTCCTGTTTTGAAATTGTATGTGAAGCTGTAGATATCGATATAAAGCATGAGCTTCGTTCTGTTCCCGTCAATGTAATATGACATATAACGCCCCTCGTCGTAGAAGAAGAAACAGCCCTCGTCATATGACTTTGTATTTCTTGAAACAGATGGAGGAGAAAGAAGACTGAACGGACCTATTATCTCCCTGGACAGAATGTTGCAGCACTCATAATATGAAACCCCGGGATGAAAAAGCTCGAACACTCCGGCAAAGAGGAATGACGAAGAGAGTATGACTACTAAGAATGAAAGGGCTTTCTTCATATTCTTTTTTCCCTCCTTTCCTTGAAGCAGAGCAGGACAAAGTTCATGGAGAACGAGATCCCCAGGAAATAGATTGCCAGATTAGTCAGCCTTTCAAGATAGTAGAACCAGACTCTGGACATGGAATACTTTCCATAGTATGTGAAGATATCTCTGAAATAGAGGGCCTCCCCTTCGACAAGTCTCACGCCGAGCGGTCTGATGAAATTCAGAAGAAGCTGAACGAGAAGAATCATGAAGAAAGAAACAACGGCGACAAAGAGAAGCATCACAAGCTCCTCAAGGAAGAGCAGGAACGTAAGCTTCGCCTTCGTCATGCCGAGGCTTCTGTATATGGTGAATTCGCTCCCGCGGACTTTGAATACAGAGTATGAGATGAAGATGAATGCGGCGAGAACCAGGTTTTCCAGAATCGATATGAAACGGTCCAGGATATACAGAGGCATCTTAAGACGGTCCAGTTCGTTCACAAGTTCCACCGTAAACCTCCGGTACATGGTATTTCTGATCTCCCTCAGAGACTGCAGATTGAAATAATACTGATATGTTTTCCTCATGCCGGATTTCGACGCAATGAGATTATCTATCAGCTGTACAC
>CAVDOI010000146.1:0-5444 GCA_963610485.1 Lachnospiraceae bacterium | reverse complement strand
GCATTATTACGGCTTATACAGAAAAGATGGTTCTGATGCAATGGTTGGAACTTCTGAAAAGATAGGAACGGGCAAGGAGAATACAGAAGCTCTTGTCAACGCTATGGGAGAAGCTGCGTATATAGATTATTCGTCAGATTCTTCATCAAGAACCACTCCAATATATGCAGCAAAAGATTGTTATGACTATATTCTTGTAGCCACCAATGGTGATGTTTATACAGACTGGTTTTTACCAAGTATAGAAGAACTTAATCTGATGTATGAAAACCTTCACAAAAAAGGCATAGGTTCTTTTACTTATAGTGATTCTAGCGTATATTTGTACACGTATTGGTCAAGTTCTGAATATATGAGCTTTTCGGCTTCGACTCGTTTCTTTAACATTTCGGATTCAAATACATCAAGCTCTGTTGGAAATCGTAAAACAGGATATTTTCTTGTGCGTCCTGCACGGAGGTTCTGATCCCGGAATTTATCCGACTATCCGCTCTCGCTTTACGTGAGGGTTTTTTTTGATATGTCAGGCATGGAGGTATGTTGAGCAGACTCGGTTTGTTGTGTTGCGACGCCGTGAGGAGCCGGTATTTATGAAAGAGCTCCGGCTCTCTTTATTCTTTTACTTTCCCGTTTGTGTTATACTCCTTTCCGATGGAAAGAGACTTCAAGACACTCGGGATCATAATAAAGAAGGAGAACAGGGGCGAGAGAAACGCCCTGGTTACGCTTCTCACTCCTGACAGCGGTCTTGTCGAGGCTCTCTCCTTCGGCGGCGGCAGGGGGGCGTCCAGCTTCCGCATCCCCCTCTACGGGGAGGGGGTCTTCTCCCTTGAGAGGAAGAACGGGAACGCCGTCTATCTCAAGGATAGTGATATCATAAGCGAGCACGAGTGGGTGAAGGAGAGTATCGACGGCGTTGCATGGGCGGGGCTCATGAGCGAGCTCGTCATCAAGGCGAGGGTCGTCGACAACGCCGTCTACAAACTTTACACAGCTGTGCTCGACAGGATGGAAGGGGACGAAGGGGGAAAGTGCGCCGTCTATTTTCTGACGCATTTTCTTCTTCTCCAGGGTCTCAGCGGCGACTGGGAGAACTGTCCCTCGTGCGGCAGAGCGTACGGGGAGGGGGAAGTCCTGGGGTTTTCGACTGTCACGGGTACGGCAGTATGCTCCTCGTGCGACACGCTCTCGTCCGCTCTCATTCTTCCGCCCAATGCCAGAAGCTATATTCTGTGGATGTCGAGAAGCGGCATAGAGACCGCCCTCGGCTGGAATATATCCCCCGAGGCCCTTTCAAGGATCCGGAGCTACCTTGTCAGGACGCTTCACTATGCATTCCCGGCAAGGCTCAAAAGCCTCGACTCCGGTTTGATCAGTTAAGGAAAAGATTTATATATGAAGACAACGATGAATACTCCCGACTCCGATTACGTACAGAGAATCACCGAGAAGTTCTCACTTCCCGTCCTCACTGCGTCGGTCATGAGCCGCCGCGGGGTGAAGGAGGAGGACGTGAAGTACTACCTCGAGGACGACATCATCTACCAGCACAGTCCTTTCACAGTCGACGACGTCTACTCCGCAATAGAACGCATAGAGGAGGCACTGGATACTTCGGACGGAAGGAAACAGGAGAAGATCCTGATCTTCGGCGACAGGGACGTAGACGGCATAACCTCGACGGCTATCATGTACAAGACGCTGAAGAAGCTCGGGGCGGAGAATCTCTCGACGAGGCTCCCGCACGGGGACGAAGGCTACGGCCTCAGTGCCGACCTTGTGAGCGAGATAATCGACGGGGGATGGACGCTCGTCATCACAGTCGACAACGGAATAAGTGCCGTCGACGAGATAAGAACCCTCGAAAAGAACGGCGTCGATGTCATAGTGCTCGATCATCACCTCACGCAGGATATGCTTCCCCCTGCTGTAGCCGTATTCGACCCGAAGGTCGAAGGGTCGGGCTATCCGTTTTCCGGGCTTGCAGGATGCGCCGTTGCCGCAAAGCTGAGCTGGGCACTCCATTTTTCACGTACGCCTCTCTACAATTCGTCGGTAATCCTCCTGCATGCATCGCTCGGGAACGATACGGTCGGAGTGAATGCCGTGAGGCTGGAGAACCTCGTGGAGGTTTCCCGATGCTCCGATGAATTCGTCATCGGAGAGAAGGGCTCTCTCTATTCGTCTCCGCTTCTGCCGTTCCTCTCGAGCGGAACTCCCGTCGTAGTGCTGGACAGGGAGACGGAACTCACGCTCCTTAGAAAGGCATTCGGAGACGGAGTGGACATATCACTCGAGGAGTTCAGACCGACAATGGAGAAAATAATCCCGGCAGCCCGGGGAAAGTCGCTCTTCGACCTTGCGATGCGCTCCCGCTCCGCCCTCTATTCATCGGGGGGAAGGGAGATCGAGACTCTGGTAAGCCTCTTCAGAAGTGCCTCCATCTATTCATTTCCGTCACTTACGAAGGACTTCGAGGAAATACAGGTCCTCGAGGCGATAGGAACCATCGCCGATCTTATGCCGTTCACCGATGAGAACAGGCTCATTGTGAAGAAGGGTCTGAAGCTCCTTTCTACAAGACCGCCCGAGACACTCTCGTACCTTTTATCGAAGCAGGGCCTCATCGGACACCCCGTCAGCGCGCAGAACGTCTCATTCAAGATAGCGCCTGTTCTCAATGCATCGGGAAGGATGGGGGAACCCGAGACTGCACTCTCGCTTCTTCTTGCCTCCTCCTATGGCGATATAACCGCCATTACGGACAAGCTTCTCTCGCTCAATACGGCACGGCAGAAGAACGAGGAGGACGTACTGGGCTCAGTATCGCCGCTTGCTCTTGAGTCTTACGAGAAGACGGGCGGGAGATTCATCATAGTCTACGACGAGTCCATTCCGAGGGGCCTCACGGGTTCTATTGCAAGCAGGCTCTCGAACGAGAAGAACGTCCCCTCTCTTGTCCTTGCATCCTCCGAGGGTGCCGTATTCGGCTCGCTCAGATGCTCCGATCCGTGGAATGCAAAGGACCTCCTGTCCGCATTCTCGTTCTTCTTCGAGGATTACGGCGGCCACAGGGCTGCGGCCGGGCTCAGGATGAAGGAGGAGAAGAGAGAGGAGTTCGTCACATCCCTCTATTCATATATCTCCTCCCTCGACGGAACGGAGGAGGAGAGGGGCGAGGAGGAAGTCGATGCCGTCCTCTCTTCTTCCGACTACGAGAAGGATATATGGAAGACGCTCTCCGTCTTCCAGCCCTTCGGTCAGGAGAACGGAGAACTCAGATTCTACGTCCCGCGTGCCACAGTGAGGGAGGCCTTCCACGTCGGAAACAGCGACAGGTACATGCGCCTCTCCGTCGAATGCGGCGGTTATATATGGCCTGCTGTGTGGTGGAATGCCGACAAGGAGGCCGGCATACATCCCGGAAGTACGGTGGCGTTCATATTCAGTCCCGAGATCAACTGGTGGAAGGGCGTCGGGAAGGAACAGTTCAATATCAGTGCAATAGAGGTGATAAAATAGGGGACAAACGCAATTTTCCCAACGAAAATAACGCATTTCATATTTTTTTGAATAAATAATTTGACAGTTCACAATCTTAATGGGATACTTATTCAAAAAAGAACATAAACAAAAGGAGTTTATATAAAATGGTTATTCTCATTGCAGATGCATTTGACAAGTCCCTTCCTGAAAAGCTCAGTGTTTTCGGCGAAGTAACAACAGACATCGAAAGACTGGCGGAAGCTGACGTCGTTCTCATCAGAAGCAAGACGAAGGCTACAAAGGAATACATCGACAGAGCAAAGAACATGAAGCTCATCATCCGCGGCGGTGTCGGCATGGATAACATCGACATCCCGTACTGCAAGGAAAAGGGAATCGTTGCAACGAACACACCGAAGTCCTCCGCAATCGCAGTTGCAGAACTCGCATTCTGCCTCATGCTCAGCACTCCGAACAATCTCTGCTTCTATGACTCGACAATGAAGAACGGCGAGTGGCAGAAGAAGACGAAGAGACACGAACTCTACGGAAAGACACTGTGTCTCCTCGGTATCGGAAACATCGCACGCAAGGTCGCTGAAAGGGCACACGCATTCGGTATGAAGGTCGTCTCCTATGACAAGTATGTCGCATCATCCGATGTTGCTGAAATGATGAGCCTCGAAGATGCTGTAAAGGATGCAGACTACATCTCCATGCATCTTCCTCTCACACCCGAGACGGAGAAGATGGTCAACAAGGACCTCATTGCGAAGATGACAAGAAAGCCCGTCATCATCAACACGGGAAGAGGCAAGTGCGTCGACGAGAAGGATGTCGCCGAAGCCCTCAATAACGGCGGCCTCTCATGGTTCTGCACAGACGTCTATTCGACAGAGCCGCCGACGGCTGACAATCCTCTCTTCTCATGCAAGAACGTCACATTCACACCCCATGTCGGCGCCAACAGCGAGGAGAACCTCCTCAGAATCGGCGAAGAGACATTCGCTACAATCGAGAAGTATCACAAGGAAGGCCTTGTTTAAGGAAAGGACGGGGGGAGCTTATGGTTAAGAGAATCGACGACACGAATAAAGCAATAATAAGACTTCTGCAGGACGGGAGACGCCCTTACTCCGTAATCGCGGATGAACTGGGTATCACCGAGAACACCGTAAGAAGCAGAGCCAACAAGCTTCTCGAGGACGGAGTGCTGAAGATCACCGGAATGGTTGACCCGGAATACGTCCCGGGGCTCCAGGTCATCTACATGGGCATCAAGCTCTCGACTATGGAGCTTGCGAAGAAGGCTGAGGAGTTCATGCTCCTCAGAGGAGTCGTTTCCGTCGCCGTTGTCACAGGACGCTATGATCTCATCGCAAAGCTCGTTCTGAGTGAAGAGGAGGATCTTTCTCTATTGAACTTCTTCTCGAACGAGCTCACGAAGATCTCCAATGTCCTGGATGTGGAGACATACGTGGTCTATCAGTCCCATAATCTCCTCGTTCCCTACATTCTGTAGGCTTTCATGTATTCTGTTTCACTCGGGTATAGGAGATATGCATCAGTATCAAGGTAATTACGGGTGAACAGGATACCGGGCCCCTGTCATTTGCAAAGGCGATAACAATCCATCGGATTTGAGGCTTTTGAGTGACAGGGGATCATTTTTCAGGATAGTGTATCAAACTGTACTTAATACACAAAGAATATACGGCTGACTGTCCAGACCGGGTGTAAAAGACTGAAGGGATTTACGAAAGTAGAGGGGGATGCTCAACCCCGGAAAGCCGTGGGTTATGACGAAGAATCCGGGAGACAGGTTCCATGTCATCCCAGGTATGTCGCCTCCTTAGTCTTGTCGACTGTTTCCAGCTTCCATGCGTCTATCTGTTTCTTCTCCGATGAGAAGTTGAGTCCGATGAGATGAATCGTCTTCTCCGTATTGATATACCTGT
>CAVDOI010000145.1:0-5475 GCA_963610485.1 Lachnospiraceae bacterium | reverse complement strand
GGAAGCCGAGTCTGCTCTTGAAACTCTCTCTGTTATCCATTGTTTGAAACCTCGTTATTCGACCAGTACTGGAGAAGTACCGCCACTGCTGATGCTACATTAATCGAGCCTTTTACTCCATACTGTCTGATTGAAACACGCCCGAGTGATTTCTCCGCCCTTTCGAGAGCATGCCCCGAGACTCCCTCCTCTTCGCTTCCTATGATGCATAACCCGCGCCGGGGGAAGGCGAATGACGTTATGTCCGTCCCGCCCGTTTCAAGAGCAAAGACGGGCATATCCTCCACGTCCTCAAGCTCTCTGTAGTCCCACTTCACGCCCTCGACTGTGCCGCGGCTTGTCCGTTTCGCCCTTTCGTGGAGCGGGGAAGCAGATCCCGGAGAGAGATATATCCCCTCGACCCCGAAAGCCTCCGCCGAGCGGAAGACAGAGCCCACGTTATACGGGGAGCGCAGATGATCGAGATACAGAAAATGAGGAAAGACCGTCCTCTCCGACCAGGCGATTTCTCCCGAGGAGTCCCTTATGTCCCAGTCGGCGACGCTTTCGCCGAGTATGGCGAGCGTCCTGTAGTAGATATCATCAAAGTCCTCCTTCCCGCCGCGCGAGTAGAAGTATGCGATATCCTCCCTGTCCTTCTTCGAGAGAAGCTCCTCTTCAAGAAGCACGGAGAGTGCTTCCTCAAGGTACTCCCTGTCGACGGGAGAGACGGCGGCTAAATGGAAAATTTCGCCGAGCTTGCGAACCCTCACCCTCGGCTTCAGGCTCTTAATCTTCTTTATCGTTATCACCATCGTCTCCCATGACGCACATAATGACGAACTCACCTTTAACCGAAGGACGGGACGAATAGTCGGCGTAAATCTCCTCCGGCTTTCCGACTGATATCTCCTCGTGGGCCTTTGTCAGCTCACGCCCGACGACGAGCCTCTTTATGAGAGGAAAGGATCTGAGCTCATCCAGGGTCTTCACCACCCTGAACGGCGACTCATATATGATGAATGTGTCTCCCCGGGATACAAGCTCTTCAATCCTCTTATCACGTCTCCCCTTCTTGGGAGAGAGGAAGCCCTCGAATGTGAATGTCTTTCCGATTCTTCCTGCAGCTGAGATGAGGCTCACGAACGCACTTGCGCCGGGAAGAGGCACAATAGTGTGGTCGCTCTCCATCCTCACACGCTCCGAGAGCCTTGATCCGGGATCGCTTATTCCGGGAGTGCCGGCATCGGAGCAGTAGGCGACACTCTGCCCCGAATCGAGGAGTGCGATGATACCCTTTGCGGACTCCTCCTCGTTGTAGGAGTGACATGCTATCAGCCTCTTCTTTATCTCGTAATGCGAGAGAAGAAGCTGCGTGTGCCGTGTATCTTCACAGGCAATGACATCGACTTCCCTGAGGATTCTCAATGCCCTCAGTGTTATGTCTTCAAGGTTTCCTATCGGCGTCGCCACCATATATAACGTACTCATTCTGACACTCTACTCCTTTATGCGTTCCTGATTAAGCCTCTCGCGGTATTTACGGTACATGCCCCGGAATGCGTCGTAGCTCATTGAAAGAAGTTCCGATGCCCTCTTCTGGCTTCCGCCTCCCTCTTCCAGGGCGCGTTTCATGAATGAAATGTCCACATCCTCCCTTGCCCTCTCTATCTCGGAGAGTTCATAGGAGGAGAAAGGATCGCCGTCCTTTTTGCTTTCCGCCTCATACGGATTTCTGAACGGGTCGAATACGATATCCTCGATAACAGGCCCTTTCGAAGTATATACAGCCCTCTCTACGGCGTTCTTGAGCTCGCGGATGTTCCCCGGCCAGGAGTATGAGAGAAGTTTACCCTCCGTCTCCGGCGAAAAGGACGGGGAAAAGTCAAGGCCGCACTCGGCAGCCATCCTCAGAGCAAAATGCTGGGACAGCAGCAGGACGTCCCGTCCGCGGCACCTCAGGGGAGGCGCGAAGACGACATCGAAGGAAAGACGGTCAAGAAGGTCCTCGCGGAACCTTCCCTCCCTGCACATGGCCCTGAGATCGGCATTAGTCGCACCTATTATCCTGACGTTGACAGAGCGGCCCTCGGATGCCCCTACACGCTCGAACGTCCCGTACTCGACAGTGCGCAGTATCTTCTCCTGCACGGAGAGCGGAATAAGCCCCAGCTCGTCTAAAAAGAGCGTTCCTCCGTCAGCCTCCTCGAACCTGCCCTTACGTGTTGTATAGGCTCCCGTGAAAGCCCCCTTCTCGTAACCGAAGAGTTCGGTTTCTATGAGCGACGGAGGAAGGGATGCGCAGTTGACTGTGACAAGCGGCTTCTCCCAGCGCTTCGACATGTAGTGCAGTCTCCTTGCCGCCTTCTCCTTCCCCGTCCCCCTCTCTCCGATGATGAGGACGGGCCTCTCCACAGGCGCAAGAAGAGCTATCTTCTGCTGCATTGCGAGGAAGGCTTCGCTTTCTCCTATCGTCTCATAGAGTGATGAATCATAGTTATCCATAGGTTAATTATACCTAATAAGGTTAATAATACCAATTAGTTTAACTCACAAAAGACTCCGGAATGTATGAAAACAGGCAGTAATTGCTTAAATAAATGAAAATTAAATAAAGCTGGCACAGATATCTTATGAGGAAAGGCACAGGAGAAAAAGAAAAATGAGTATTTTCACAAGATTCAAGGACATCGTAAATTCCAATATCAATTCACTGCTCGACAAGGCTGAGGATCCCGAGAAGATGCTGAAGCTGATGATCACGGAGATGGAGGACACAGTCATCGATCTAAAGACCAGCACGGCGGCGAGGATGGCGGAAGTCATCAGACTCGAGAAGAAGGCGAAGGAAGCCGAAGAGACTGTCGGAAGATGGCAGAAGAGAGCAGAGCTGGCAGTCGAGAAAGGCAAGGAGGATCTGGCACGCGAAGCACTCGGAGAGAAGAAGACTGCAGCAGCTGAAAGAGACAGAATCAGAGCTTCCATCGACAGCCTTAAAAATGCCGTCGAAGAGGGAAAGAAGGAGATCGCAACTCTCGAAGAGAAGATCAGAGGGGCAAAGAGCAGACTCGAGACACTGCGGATGGAGAGCCAGAGGGCCGACGAGAGAAAGAAGGAGAACGTCAATCTCAACGCACGTTTCGAGGACCTCGAGAACAGAATCAACAGGATGAATGCATACAATGACCTCAACAAGACGAAAGAAGAGGAGTCAAGCGAGGCGAAATTCAGTAGAATGGAGAGAGACGAAGATATCGAGAGAGAGCTCGAGAGAATAAAGAAGGAAAAGGGAACCGACTTATGACCGCCGTCTGGATATTATTGGTAATCTTCTCATTCCTCATCATCTGCTCCTTCATCGAAGAAAGAGGAAGGACGAGGAGGATGAAGCTCAAGCTCGAGGCCATGCTGAGAGAAGAAGAGATCAGGAGAGGATACAAACCGGGGACTTACTCCAGCCTCGGAGGCGGAAACGGCCGGGATGTGAAGGATGCCGGGAAAGAGATGTCACGCGAGGAACTCCAGAGAGGCATAAAAGACCTTGAAGAGAGACTTGGCAATCTCGATACGATAATAAAAAACAGGAAGAGAAAGGAAGAATGAAATGTCAGTAAGAACAAGGCGCTGGACACGCTCCCCGAGAGGGTTGATCTTCGGAGTTGTAACGGGACTTGCCGAATGGAGGGGGCTTCCTGCCGACAAGACAAGACTCATCGTCCTCATAATAACGATCTTCACAGGCGTCTTCCCCGTCTGTGCCATATATCTTGCACTCGCCCTCATACTCCCCGAACAGAAGGAGAGCGACAGAGTCGACGAGCACGAATGGGATTATGACACGTCATACTCCCGGAGAAGAAGCAGCCGCTCCTTCAGAGGCGGCAACGTCGAGGACGCCGTCTTCAGAGAGAAGAACGACGAAGACCTCGAGAAGGAATACGAGGAGCTCAAAAAGAAGGTCGAGACCATGGAGAACGACATCTTCGACAAGGAGAAGGACTGGGACAACCGCTTCAACAGAGAATAAAGAATCTACAACAAACAGGAATCAAAGCTGCTCTACGGGGCAGCTTTTTGCGTCCCGAATGGAAAAAAATAAAATATTTTCAAATCTCTCCTGCATCCCTTATTTATCATAAATAATAATACTTATATTAATAGAATAATTAGAGTATTTCTAATAGGTAGAATATAGCTTAACTCTTTCCTGCAAAACGAGTTAAAATGCATATCTTGCTCCTCTTCCACTTTTCTGCTACCGTGCAGAAAAAGGGGTGTGACAGGCTCAGAGGAGCGGTATGATGAAGACGAACAACATACAGGAACAACTGACGGAATGCATTTCGAGAATGGAATACGGTGCGGTATTCTCCCTATACGACTTTCTCTCATACGGAAGCTATGACACCGTCAAGAGGACGATGCACAGAATCGAAAAGGACGGGAGAGTAGAGCGGGTGATGAACGGCCTTTACTGGAAACCTGTTCCCACGGGAGATCCGCCCGATATGAGGAAGGTTGCATCAGCGATTGCGAAGAAGTTCAGCTGGAGCATAACCCCATCACGGGCCCACTGTCTCTTTGTTCTGGGACTCAGAGTCAAAGACGACAAATCTTTATCGTTCATGTCGACGGGACCTGCACGCTCCTACCAGGTAATGGGCAGGACCATCGCGTTCCACCACACCCTCACGAAGGACATAGCGGGAATCTCGGAAAAGTCGGGGATAGTCGTCGAGGCTCTCAGAGCCGTCGGAAAGGCAAATATAACAGTAAAGACACTCCGGATCATCAGAGAGCACCTCTCTCTCAGAGAGATGGAGACGATGAGACGGGAGTGCACGAAGGTGACGAACTGGATCTACGATGCAATCGTCACAATGACATGTCTGGACGACTGAAAAAAGGAAGAAAATGATGTTTGGTATAGCCAGTTTTCACAACAAAATTTTACTACAATCAAAGAAGATAGAAAAACAATGTTAAAAATAAACCAACCCCTGTTCATCCCCCTCTTCCCACCCTTTTGTCACACCTCTCCGACGGGGGCGCAGAGAACATGACAATGAAAAGGCCGGAAGATTGTCAATTAAGCAAGAATCTGGATGTCAGTTTCAAGTCATATCAAGAATTAAGATAAATGAAGGGAGAAAAATAAAACAGTCAAAAGGTCTCATATTTACTAGATTTAAGGAGGGGGAAATGAGATTCTCTAGTGAGTAGAGACCCTTTGCCTGAGGAGATCTACCGTAGTGAATAATTACCTACGAATAGTATTGAGATTGCTCTCAATGTTGCTAGGAGTGTAGCAAATTAACGAAAGAGTGTACACCGATTTTTAGTAAAGTTTTGTGTTTTTTTCATATGTTGGATTTCGTACGTTTTTTTGCCGGAAACTGCTCAAATAAGAGGACGGGATCAAACAGGCGCACGAAATCAAATGTACCTCTCAGACTTTTTCTTATCTTCCTTGAGCTATTACCAGGAGGTGAATAC
>CAVDOI010000144.1:0-5476 GCA_963610485.1 Lachnospiraceae bacterium | reverse complement strand
AAGCTAAAACACAGTGAAATAATTCATCGCATTGCTTTTATTCATCACAGATTAACCCAGATACATCCGTTTCCCGACGGAAATGGGAGAACCTCAAGAGCTTTTATGAATAGACAGCTTATAAAATATGGACTCTGTCCAGTCTACATAAAGTTTAAAGAGAAGAGCATATACCTCAATGCACTAAGTACAGCTGACAGGACCAATGATATTACATTGCTTGAGTCTATCTTGATTTCAAATGTCTATAGGACGCATGCAGAGATTTACACAACGAGTTGGATAGAACGAAAAGCCTCTTCAAGGAATGATCATATTTTGTAAACTGACAACTGCCGGACCGTTTATGAGAATCTTCTCCTTCTCTCCTTTTTCATCCCTTTACGGCACCTGCCGTAGCTCCCTTGATGAACTGTTTCGACATCGTAAGATAGAGCACGAGAACGGGGACTGCCGAGAGTGTGAGGACGGCAAGAACCTTCGACCAGTCCGTCTGATACTGACCGAAGAGTCTCGTGACTCCCAGAAGCAGAGTCTTGGATTTCTCATCGTTGATGAAGATGAGAGGAAACCACAGATCGTTCCAGAACGGAACGAGATTGTAGATGGCGACAGTTGCAAGGGCCGGCCGGATCAGGTGGATGATTATGGTCACGAAGATATGGAATCTCCCTGCACCGTCTATGACAGCGGCTTCAATGAGCTCATGCGGGATCTCGCGGATGAACTCCGTGAGTATGAAGACTCCGATCGGGACGCCCATCGCCGCATATATCGGAATGAGGGACCATATGGTGTTGAGGAGCCCGAGAGTTCTCATTATTTCAAGAAGCCTTATGGAAGCTATCTTTATCGGAAGCATCATCCCCGCGATGATGAAGAGGAAGAGTGCCTTCGACACCCTTCCCTTCCATGACGCAAGGGCATAGGAGGCAAGGGACGCGAATACGAGGACGAGAAGAAGCGAGAGAACGACGACTATGAAACTGTTCTTGAAGTAGATCAGGAACTCCCCGTCGCTGAGGACCGTCGAATAGTTGGAGAAGTTCCATTTCTCTGGAATCCAGAACGGGTTTGTATATATCGTGAGTCTCGTCTTGAACGAATTGATCACGAGCACCCACAGCGGGAAGAGCACGATGATGCACCACACCGTCATGACGACGTGCGACAGTATGTGAAGATTCTGGCGCCTGAGTGATCCAGCCATCTCTAGTTCCTCCCCTGCGTCGCCTTCAGTGTCGGAAGAACACCGATGAGAAGGACGAAGAATGTGATGGTTGCGATTGCCGCACCCATCCCCGTATCGGGAATGCCGATGGGGTGCTGCCCGGCTATCCCGGTGCGGTAGAAGAGTGTTCCTATGAGGTCCGTCGAATAGGACGGTGCCCCGTTGGCGTTCTCCATTGCGAAGACGATGTCGAATGCATTGAAGTTGTTGACGAACGTCAATATCGCTATCATGCCGACGACCGGCCTTATGAGCGGCAGCTTTATGCGCCAGAACATCTGCCATGGCGAGGCGCCCTCTATCGTGGCGCTCTCGAGGCAGTCCTCCGGGACGTTTCTGAGGGCCGCGACGAACATCATCGTCGGTATTCCCATCCACTGCCAGCATGAGACGAGAGAAACAGAGGTCAGGGCCGTCTTCGTGTCCCCGAGCCATGCACGGGAGAGAAACCCCAGTCCTATCCTTTCGAGCACGTCACCGCACCACACAGGGTTCAGCAGAAGCTTCCAGAGGTAGCCCGTGACGAGAACTGCGAATGTCGTCGGGATGAAGATTATCGTCTGGTAGAATACCCTTCCCTTCATCGTGTTCGTCGTAAGGATTACCGCAAAGAAAATACCGAGACAGTTCTGGACAATCATGTGGATGAGGAAGAAGTAGCATGTGTGGCCGAAAGCCGCCCAGTAGCGCCGTGACATCTCGGGATCCGTGAAGAGCTTTATGAAGTTCCCCAGTCCCACGAACTTCCTCGTCTTTTCGCTGTTACCCGTAAAGAGACTGAGTCTGAGGGAGTCGAGAAGCGGCCACGCCATGAAGACGACATAGACGACAAGGCAGGGAATGAGATAGAGAATCCAGTACCACCATCCCGGCTGAGTCCCCGCTCTCTTCAGCTTCATGAAAACACCGCTCTTCACATCTCCCTCCCTTCTGACGATATATGCCGGAGAGAGCTCCGGCATACCGGTCTGTCTCAGATTATTTACCGAACACCGCGGCAACGCTGTCCGCCGCCGTTTTAGCCGAAATCTCACCTCTCATCACCCTGATGACCGCCTGGTTCATCGGTGAATAGAGATTCATGAGTGCCGGCCATACGAAGCGTGCATCGGTTTCCTTACCCGTGTTGAGTGCAAGGAATTCGTTTGCATGTTCATCCTCCAGAGCAATTTCGAAGTTGATCATGGGATAGTAGCCGACGGGGAGATTCTGACTGGCAGTCGTTGCACCTTCCTTCGTGCAGAGCCATGCGAGGAATGCCATGCATTCTTCCGGATGCGCCGTCTTCGTGTTCATTGTGATGGCCATGTCGGGATGGAAACAGATTGCCGTCTTCTTTCCCTTCGGAGCCGGGATTGCGAATACGCCCCATTCGAAGTCTGCGTCGGAGTAGACTCCAGCCGTCCAGGATCCGTCGACGAACATGACAGCCTTCTGGGTGTTGAAGAGAACCTGGCTGTCGTTGTATGTGACGGCTTCAAATCCGTTCGGGCAGTATTTTGCAACATCAGCCATAGCCTGGTAAGCTGCCACAAAGGACGCATCGTTGAGCTTCTTCATGCCGCTTTCGTACTTGACCCTCTCTTCAGCTCCGCCGATGTAGTTCGGAACAAGGCCGAGGAAGAAGCATTCCAGGATGTCCCATTCGTCCGCAAGTCCGTTGGCAAGCGGTGTGTATCCCTTTGCCTTGAGTGCGGCACAGAGCGCGAGGAAATCCTCCCAGGTCTCGGGAACGGTGAGTCCTTCCTTCATGAAGATCGTCTTGTTGTAGTAGACCCCGTGTGATACTGCGGCAAAAGGTACTGCGAACATCGTCCCGTCGCTCATCTGCCAGGGAGCGAGGGAGGACGGGGTGAAGTTCGTCATGAGTCCCGGGATATCGGAACAGTTGTAGAAGTAGCCAGCCTCATAGAGCTCCTGTCCCGTAGCATAGGAGCGGGCATACATGAGGTCCGGTCCAGTGCCGCTGTCAAGCTGGAGACGAAGCGTCGCATTGTAGTCCGACGGGTTTGTCGGCTGGAATCTGATCTCCACATCCGGAGCAACCTTCCTGTACTCCTTGAGAAGATTGTTCATCTGTTCGACGTCGTCCGTTCTCCATGATCCCATAGTGAGAACGACCTTCTCCGTCTTCTCGCCTGCCGCCTGTGAGAACACAGGGAAGAAGACGAGCGAGATGATGATGAAAATGATGATGTTCTTCAGGTCTTTCTTCATTGCTTCCCTCCTTTCCGGAACAATAAACATCCTGACCAAATAGCCGTGTCCTGGAGAGAAGAGTGTGATGACAGTGAAACGACGGAAGCATACCTTCCGCAGCAGTATCTCGAATCCCCTCCCGGGAAAAGGCTAATCCTTTCCTTTTGTACTTTCAGAGTAACAGCGGGTAAAAGGGGTCCGCAATTGAAAGTTTCAATTGATTATGACAGGTAAATATGTAAGAAATGACATCGTATTGAAAGAAGCGGCAGCAGGGAATTCTTTGCGTACAGCGTACAGCGGCGTCATCCATAACGGCCCCGCAGATGCCCTCCCGGGTGAAAGCCGGGAAAAGAAAGAGGCTGCAGGTATCTCTCCCGCAGCCCCGTTATTGAAAAGTATAAGACTCAGACAGCGTGAGACTTCACCCATTCGACGGCTTTGACGTAGGCATCGTCGGTGTTCTCGAGAAGAGCGCTCTCCACGTCCGGCGTGATGCCCTTCATTTCGAAGCTCTCCATGTTGTTGTCTACGAACTGGTAGGTCGTCGTATAGACGGAGAGATGTTCCGCCGTGAATGAACCGCCGTTGTAGATCTTCCTGTCCGTGAGTCCGCATGTGCCGCCGAACGTCGTGTGGCCGACGACTGCGGAAGCAGGCAGCAGTTTCGATATCACACAGGAGATTTCCGAACACGATACGGAGTATCCGTTGACGACGAGTGCAACCGGCTTCTTGTAAGTCTCCTTCAGATCCCCGTTCGCAAAGTCCTTGTCGATGCTGAAGCTCGTCCACGGTGTGTACTCGAGTCTCGAGTATCCGGACTTGTATCTTACATATCCGAACTGTGTCTCGCCTGTGAAGAAGGTTCCCCAGAATGCTTCGAGGAAGGAGACGGCGCCGCCGCCGTTTCCGCGGATATCTACAATGACACCCTTGATGTTCTCCTTCGTGACGGTTGAAGACACCTCCCACTTGTCGTCCTTGACAACGGAGTGGAGAACCTCATACATCTTCACAAGTCCCGCAAGTCCCTGGATTCCGTCCTTGAGTGTGGTCTCGAGACCCGCGTCTGTGACAGTTCCGTCGTTCACGGCCTTGATGACGTCCTGGACCATTGTACGGATGAGAAGGACAGAAACATTCTTGAGGGCCTCCTCGTCATCCGGGGTCAGCTCGCTGTCGTCCTTGATCATGATATCATAGAGGAAGAGGGGGTTGCCGAAATCGGAGAAGTAGACGTAGAAGATGTTGTCCTTGTTTACGCCGAAGAAATATGAACTCATATCAAGAGAACTGAGGACCAGATTCCACTTGGCCGCAATCTTCTTGTCCTCTTCCGAGAGTGTCTCAAGGACCGTGTCAGTTATCAGGGAGAATTCGGCTCCGTAGTAAGCGTCGTCCGGGAACTCCGTGTCGATATCGCCGTCGGGGCTGTGGAAGTAGCTCAGGCTCGTCGTTCCGTCACCCTTGAGATCTTCAACCTCGTTGTATGAGGGAATTGCCTTCACCTTACGCTCGAGAATGTCGTCCGAGTCATACGCAAAGCCGTCATTCCCCACTGCTGTCACATATGCAACATCATACTTGTTGACAAGAACAATATCCGGGTAGTCGTTGATGTCGCCGCCGGCAGCCGCGAATTTCTTCAGCATTGCCGGTGAACATACGAGCTTCTGGCCGAAGGCGTCGGTGACTGTGAGGTTGTAGTGGTTGTCGTACGCATTCACTGCAATCTCCCTGAAGTATGCGAATGCCTTGACGGAATCCTCCTTGTCCGTCCAGTCGAGTGCCTGGAAGCGTGGAAGATACTCCTCATAGACTGCGTCCCAGTCATAGCTTCTGTCATCAGAGAAGTGGACGAATTCGGTATTCATCATATTCCAGTACTGGAGGAATATGTTCTCCCATGAGTCATCGGGAGCCTTTACATTATTGGTACAGGAAGAGAGCAGCAGAAGAAGTGCCGCAAGAAGTATGATTATCGTCTTCGAGAGTTACGCTGAACGTCGAGTTGTGGACGGGAAAGGATCCGTGCTTCTGTCT
>CAVDOI010000143.1:0-5505 GCA_963610485.1 Lachnospiraceae bacterium | reverse complement strand
AGTGAATACATATCGTCCGATGGATATACTCTCCCCCATTCGGCTCCTCCTCCGAAGAAGAACTGGGGACGAGCGGAAAGCGTAAGGACAGAAACAATCAGTAATATGAATATGACAGCATTCTTCTTCATCTCTTTCTCTCTCCTCCGAATCTGTATCCGGCACCTATGCGTGCACGGAAAAGAAGCGAAGTATAACCGCTCTCGAACCATGTCGTATCAGATGACGGCGTGAACTTCATAAAGCCGTTTGTAAGACTGAGGCCGCCTGTGATGAAAAGGGAATCTGTGAAAAAGAAATCGACAACCGACTCCACAGTAAGTCCCACTATTATCCCTTCTCTGAAATAGTCACAGCTCATTACGGCCACTCTCAGGGCGAGGGAGGCATCTATATAGGTCGAAGGCGTACATCTGAAAGAGAGACCGGCTGAGGCCATCAGAAAAGCTTTTCTTTCGGTTATATCAGATTCGGCAAAATTCCTGTACTGTTTCGAAATAAGAGGATACGAAGCATAAAGAGCCGTGCTGAAGCCCCACTTCGCACTCTCGTCGTTTCTGAAAAGGTCTGCAGAAAGATCGGCACCGAGGACGAAATGAAGATTTCCGTTCTTTAGAGGATATGAATAGACCTTTTCGCTGACGAGTGCCGGCGAAATTGTCCCCCTGAGGTATACTGCTATCCTTCCCGACTGGGGAACGACAGCCGCAAAGAGCGATACTGCGGCAGATAATATAAATATGACGGCAATTATTCTCTTTCTCATATTCCAAGCCTCACTCCGAATGAATATCTGAAGCCCTTGTCCTTTTCATAGACCGATGCATATACAACGCCGCACTCTGCATAGAGATAGAGGGTGTCGAAAAGATCGACATCCGCCCTCAGCGACACGCTCCCGCTGAATGCGGATATATTCCCCTCCCCGTTTGCAACGGGACCGGATGCGTATGACATGTCGCTTCTGAGAGAGATTGTCGGATAGAGATCCTCGAGAATCTGAGGACCCCTGAAGACAAGGGATGTCGTATTGCCGAGAAGGAACATGGAATTGGCATTGTGGCTTCCCCACACGCTTCTCTCAAGTGCGTACTGCGGTATTCCCTTTCCCGTGATGAATCTCGCATCGAACTGAGTCTCAACAACGAGTGTGAACATCTTGAGCACATCACTCGAAGAGGAAAGCGAGAGCTGATTCACGTTCAGAAGCGTGAACGCCGCGCCTCCTCTGGCATTGACGGAAAGATACGACGAACCGCCGTCGTCATGAAGCGGGAACCATGACGGCATGTAACGCACAAAGAGCTCAGCCCACAGGCCGTCTTTCGTCATTCTCGTCTCTTCGGTGTAGTTGTACTTCGCCCCTATTCTCATTCCGGTGTGAGAGAGCTGTCTGAAACCAGTCAGAGAGTCGGGCTTGAATTCCGGAACGCCGCTGTAGGAGTTGAAACGCTGTGCCCGTGAGCTTCCGTCGACTACTGTGAACAGAGCCTCCTCTCCGTCGCCGTTGAGCCACCCCAGTCTCTCGTAGGCGTTCTCATAATCTCCTTCGAGAGAGAAGATGAGGGCGAACATCGGATCAGAGAGATAATCAACATTTATAAGCCCCAGTTCATAGTCAAGCGTGAAGTAAATGTAGTGCACCTGATAGAAACGGGCATTCTCGGTATTGAAAAGAGAAGAAGTCTCCTTTATGTGCTCTCCGTTTTCCGGATTCTGGATGAGAAGTCTGTGCTTGAGTCCGGCGTCGAAGTTGAGAGTCAGCGATGATGTTATCCCGTCAAAGTAGTCGGGAAGAGATGTCTCATAGCTGAAGGTGCCGCTCACGGGATAGAAGCCGCCGGAGAACCTCAGGTCGCCGTCCGTGGAGATGACCGACGATCTGAACGACACGGCACTGAGCGTGAAGAGGGAGAAGACCATGATGACAGCGAGCGATATTCTTTTCATTCCACACCCCCTACAGACTGAACGACATGCTCACTTCACCGCTTCCGTAGAGGCCGCCAATCGAATAATAACCGTCCGCTGTATTCCATGAAAGGTAATAGCTGAACGAAATGAAACCGAATACCGAGAGATTGAATGAGGAAGAGAGCGTAGAGACATATGCAAGTCCCCTGCTCTTCCCGCTCTTCTCGTTCTGGAAGCCTCCGAAGTAGAGATAGTTGTTGTATGAAAGCGACATAGACGCCGAAGTACCCGAGTCGAGCATCTGAGGTCCCGAGAAGCTCAGCGATACGCTGTCAGAAATGTAGCCGCGGAGACGGAAGGAGTTGAGTTTGTTCTGCGGAACGATTCTGCCGAATGTATAAGAGATGCTGTTCGAATGTGATATGCTGATCCTCAGCCACCTCAGGGATATGGACTGCTCCTCATCCTTGAGAAGCATGCTCTGGGAGCACGATGCAGCAACGCGGTAATAGTCCGAGAGCACGATTCCTCCGTTCGACACCTTGTTGAGGAGCCACCAGGGCCCCGCTTCGAAGGAAAGTGACATATAGAAGGATGAAAGGTTCTGTATGGTGTAGATGCTCCTCGATGCCCCGAGTCCGAACCATGCCGTGAGGTTCGTCCTGTCGCCGTAAAGCCACGGGTAGGCATAGACTGCGTCCATGTCCGTGTATTTCTTTGTCCAGCTCCCGCTTGAATCAAGCTTCGAAAAAACCAGATCCGACCCTGTTTCCGCCGCCGCTTCAAGTCGTTCCTGAGGATTGGAATACCGCGAACTCAAAGAAAGTGAATATGTCCAGTCATCGAACTTCTGGGAAAGAGAAAGGCTCATGGAACCGACGGGATTGAAATAGACTCTGTTCGTTGTTTTTATCGTTTCACCGCTGTTCGTCCAGGACGATGACGGGGTTCCGGAAGCATCGTCCCAGTAGTTGTATTCATAGGTATCTGAAAGACTGTATGATGACGAGAATGAGAGCGTCGCCTTCTCATCCCCCTCGGGAAGGATCTGAAGGCGTGATGTCTTGTTGACCGAGAAAGACACGGGAAGAAGTCCGCCGGCAAGTCTGTTGATGCCGTTTGTCGTGCCTGAGAGACTTTCATTGAAGAGAGGAGCTGGAAATGCGGCAAGAGAGATGAACATTACGACAACCGCCGCCACAGCCTTCTTGTTTATCAATTGAAATCCACCTCCACTACCAGGAGATAACTTTACACGATTCTCACAGTTAAATCTATCTCATTCCGCTTTTCAGACTCTTTCGCCTGCGATATAGACGGAGTCGAGGTTGAAATCATCATCGAAAAGGATGAAGTCCGCGTCCTTACCCTCTTCTATGGAGCCGATTGATGCATCCATCTTCAGAAGCTGTGCCGGCTGGAGCGAAGTCGTACGGAAGATTTCGGGAAGGCTCAGTCCCACAAGAGTTCCGAGCGTCCTGACAAGCCTGATTCCCGTTGCAACGGAACCCGCGAAGCAGCTGAGGTCCTCCAGGTATGCCACGCCGTCCTTTATGACGACGGGGGTTCCGTTGTTCTTCGGTCCGAGGATGGAGGGACCGGAGGTGAAGCCGGCTCCCCTCATGCTGTCCGATATCGCAATGATATGCCTGTGGTCCTTGAGCTTGAAGATCAGCTTCAAGAGGTCCTCCGGAAGATGGCAGCCGTCACAGATAAGCTCGACAGTAAGGGCGTCGAAGTAGAATCCCGCCTCTGTTGTTCCGAGTATCTTCCAGGAGTGGCTCTTCGTCATGCTCGACATCGCCGAATAGTAGTGTGTCAGCATCGTCATGCCGCACTCTACGGCCTTTCCTATCGTCCTGAAGTCGGCCTTCGTATGTCCCCCCGACACTATGATCCCCATCGATGAGATATCTTTTATGAATGACATGGCACCTTCGAGTTCGGGTGCGACCGACCATCTCTTTATGTTGCCGTCAGAGTGTTCAAGCACCGCATTGTAATGCCCGGGGGATGGATTTCTGATATACCTGGGATCCTGCGCCCCTTTCATATCCATATTGAAATAAGGCCCCTCGAGATGTGCTCCCGGGATTCTCGCTTCATCCTTTCCCCTTCTCTTCTGTGCCGCCTTGAGGTTGTCGAAGAACGAAAACAGTTCGTCGTCCGACGATGTCAGCGTAGTTGCAAGAGCTGTCGTCGTTCCGAACTTCGCAAGCCCCCTCGCCGCGCCGTGGATGGCCTCTTCGTCGCCGTCCATGAAGTCGAAGCCTCCCGAGCCGTGGGTGTGGAGATCCACAAGTCCGGGAGCGAGCGTAAGAGCTTTACCGTCTATGTCGGCATCCTTGACGGGATTATCTGAAACACTTGTTATAATACCGCCCTCATACTCGAGGGTACCGTTATCTATTACCCTGTCCTCCAGGACAATGCGGCAGTTCGTTATCTTCATTTCTACTCCAAGCCCGCGGGACTCCCGCGGGTTGCTGTTTTTATTTGTCCATCACATCTTCCGTTACGATTACAGTAACATCCCTGTGGATGGAGAGAAGCGTCGCAGGACACGTCGTGTCGATAGTATCGGAAAGCATTCTCCTGACGGCGTCTTTCTTGTCCGCCCCAGTTGCAAGAAGGATGATCCTGCGGGCATTAAGGATTGTTCCCATTCCCATGGTCAGGGCATAGCGCGGAACCTCCGCCTCGGATTCGAAGAAGCGGCTGTTGGCCTCTATCGTACTCTCTGTGAGTTCCGTCCTGTGTGTTCTGGGATAAAGATACGGCCCCGGCTCGTTGAATCCTATATGGCCGTTGCGTCCGATTCCGAGAACCTGGAGGTCGATTCCGCCCTTTTCCTCTATCATCTTCTCGTAGTTCCTGCATTCCCTGACGGTATCTTCAGCCATTCCGTCGAGGACATATGTATTATCCATATCTATGTCGATATGATTAAAGAGGTTGTCATTCATGAAATAGCGGTATGACTGCACATTTGTCTTCTTTATCGGGTAGTACTCGTCGAGATTGACTGTCGTGACTTTCCTGAAGGATATTTCCCCGTTCGCGTTCATTTCAGAGAGTACTCTGTACATTCCGACAGGCGTACTTCCCGTTGCAAGCCCGAGCACTGCATCCGGCTTTCCCGATATGAGCTCCCCGACAATCTGAGCACCCTTCCTGCTCATCTCCTGATAATCCTTTACTACAATGAGTTTCATCTTTTTCCTCCGTTTTTCTGAGTATACTCCAAGTAGGGATAAAACACTATCGGAAAATGACAGTTAATATAAAGAAATTGCTCACAAGGGCAAGATAAAGCAAAGAACATGTAAAAGTGTCACTTTTCCAGCCAAATTTAACATTTCATCCCTGCTATCCTCATAATCAGGTACACCCGTGACACGGTGGACGGTTGGCCCTCGATGTTCATTTTTCCGGATATCGGGAGGCGTTGCCTTCGGATTCGTAGTTTAAATACTTAGGAGAAGGAGGTGCTTATGATGAGTGTTTATGAAGCTGTGATGGTGGCTCTAACCATCGTCATGATCTGTATCATGTTGTCAGATAAAAACAACCGTTCCTAATCGACCCTTA
>CAVDOI010000142.1:0-5534 GCA_963610485.1 Lachnospiraceae bacterium | reverse complement strand
GGTCTATATATACAAATGTCCTTTCATCTATGAAGTCAGCAGTTTTCCGGTAATCGCCGAGAGTGATAGTAGTACTTCGAAGCAGTTTCGCACAGCGGCGTATGTTCTCCTCGTCGCAGATTGCGGGATGTTCAGCACCGTTATGGGGAACATTGAAGAGTCCTTTTGCATTCACCCTATAAAGACCGTTGAAGCAGGTTTTATTCAGCATTATGAAGAGTGCCGCCTTCTCCACAGTATCAAAACCGGAAGCAATCAGAAAATTGAAACGTTCCCGCTTTTCATAGTAATAGATCTTCTTGTCCGCAGAGGCCAGGTATTCAGAATTAACTGCCTTGAGAAGAGATATAAGCTCTTCTGTATTGTCTTTTATCTGTCTATAGGCATTTATGAGCTCCGGGTTGATATCGTTTATGCACACCTGTGACGGAGAGCAGTTTGACAGCACATCAAAGAGCACCGCTCCTCCGCCGACGAAAGGTTCGCAGTATTTTTCGAAGCAATCCGGATATCGTTTCCTGATTTCAGGCAGAAGCTGAGTCTTTCCTCCCACCCATTTTATGAATGGTTTTGCGTTCATGTCCGCTGAGAATACCACAAATCCGAAATAATCTGAAACGTATCTTTCTACTTTATTGTATTTTTTTAAGAAACAAAATCAAAAACTTACATAAATTATTTAACGTTAATTTTTTATATGTTAATTATTTTATTATAAAACAAGTAATTACCTTTATAATAATACTTGACGCTCCTTTTTCTTCCCTCTATATTCTTTAACGTTATGAGAAAAGAGACAAAGAAAGCATATCTGTTTTTAATGCCGGCTCTGTTACTGAGTCTCGTTTTCTCCATCTATCCGGCACTTTCAGCTGTGGCGGAATCGTTTCTGACCATCAGCAACAGCGGCAAAGTACAGGGCTTCGCTTTCCTCGACAACTATACGATACTCTTTTCGGATCCGGCATTCCTCAACGCACTCAAAAACACCGCCGTCTTTGTCCTGCTCTTTGTTCCGCTCAACACATTCTTCACGCTTCTCGCTGCTTCTCTCACAAGGCGGAAGAGCAGACATTCATGGACTGTCGAATACATATTCTTCATGCCGCTCGCAGTATCGCTTTCGGCATACAGCCTCATAATGAAGGAGCTCTTCAGAGGAAAGAGCAGTGTCCTCAACAACATATTCCACACATCGCTGGGGGGAATAACAACGCCGCAGGGTGCCATGATGACGCTCGTCATACTCGGCATCTTCCTCGACTTCGGTCTCGATTACATCCTTCTCCTGTGTTCATTCAGAAGTATAGACAGAAGCATAATAGAGGCAGCCAGGATGGACGGTGCGGGGGGACGCACGCTCTTTTATGCCATCGAACTGCCGCTTGTCATACACACCGTACTCGTCACAATCTTCCTCGCCGTCAAGGACGCCCTCCTCATTTCCGCTCCCGTCATAATCCTGACGGAGGGCGGGCCGTACAGGAGCACCGAGACGATAATGTTCTACTACTATACGGAGGCCTTCCGGAGCGGCAACAGGGCCGTTCAGAACGCACTCTCGTCAGTCATTCTCTACGCCGTCGTCATCTTCATGGTCATATATGCCGGGAGGCGGAAGAATGAGAACTGAAGACAGAATCAGAAAGATTGTCAGGGTAATCCTCCTCGCCCTTCTCGCCGTTGTCGTGCTATTCCCTGTTTTCTACATATTCTCCTCGTCGCTTTTCAGTCAGAAGGATTTCAACGAGCTCAGGCTCATTCCCTCATCCCCCGTCTGGTCCAACTGGAAGAAGGCAATACTTGGCAGAAACTTCCTCCATTACGTTGTAAACTCCGTGGCGACTAGCCTTCTCAATGCATTCATCCGTGCTCTGGTCACCCTCTTCGCCTCCTTTGCAATAACCCACCTTAAGTTCAGGGGAAAGACCTTCGTCACAGCCATTCTCGTCGTCACGCTCTTCATCCCCTCCGATGCCGTCCTATATCAGAACTACCGGACGACCGCCGCACTGGGCCTGACGGACACCTGGCTCGGAATAATCATCCCCTCTCTCTTCAGCGCATCGCAGATGCTCCTTCTCATGGGTTATTTTACAGCCCAGGGAAAGGAATACTATGAAGCGGCGACAATCGACGGGGCGGGAGATCTCAGATACATCTTCTCAATTCTCGTTCCACTGTCCGAATCGGTAATCCTGACCGTGTTCATACAGACACTCATCACATCGTTCAACAGCTATCTCTGGCCTCTTCTTGTGACGAACAGGCCGTCCTCGAGAACTATCCAGGTGGCGTTGAATATGCTCGGCTATGCCGAAAGCGGAGAGCGCGGTGCGCTCAGTGCAACAATTGCGGTAATCACACTTCCATTCCTCGTCATTCTTGCCCTGACAAAGGACAGGATAGAGGAAACGCTTATAAGAAAATAAGGAGCTCAGGATAACATATGAAAAAACTCATACTGTCTGCACTCATCGTTCTGGCATCATGCGTGATGCTCACGGCCGGCGGAACGAAGGAGAACAAGGAAAAAGTGACCGTCTGGCACTCCAGCCAGGGCAGCGCCCTCACTACATTCGAGGAGATCGTCGACACATTCAACGAAACCATCGGAGAGGAGAAGGGAATCGTAATCGAAGCCGTCTACCAGGGGAAGGCCAATGATGTCCTAACGAAGGTCAATGCGGCTCTCGGAACCTCCACACTGCCCGATATCGCAATGATGGATGCGACTGCGGCACTCGACATGAACAACACCGGCGCGGTAGTGACACTCGAGGAGCTGGGAATCGACACATCCTCAATCCTTCCGGCAGCGCTGGCATCCTATACATCGGAAAAAGGAACGATAGCTCTTCCGTTCAATGCTTCAGCCCTTCTCTACTACTACAACAAGACCCTCTATGACGAAAAGGGCCTGTCTGTTCCTCAGACAATCGACGAGATGACGGCTTCGGCAGCCATACTCGGAGAGAAGGACAGAAACGGAAACCTCACCGTTTCGGCATTCTCCGGAATCCCGACGACATACGAACTGACCTATTTCATATCACAGCAGAGGGGCGGGACATATCTTGTAAACAACAAAAACGGTCACGAGGGTACTGCAACAGAGGTCCTCTTCGGTGCGGAGGGAACGTACAGGGCATTTCTCGAGAAGTGGAACAACCTCTTTGCAACAGGTTACTGCGACGCTCTCTCAAGCGGTGTAAGCGATGACTTCATAGCAGGACGCACGGCCTCCATGCTCGCATCCTCCTCCAACCTCACCCGTATCCTATCCACCGTCGGCGACTCATTCGAAGTCGGAGTAAGCCGTGTTCCCCTTGTAAACGAAACATCGAACGGAAAGGCCGTGGTGTCGGGAGGTGCGCTCTTCTCGTTTACAAAGTCGGAAGCTGTGAAGACCGTCCTCGAATACCTCATAACGAGCGATGTCCAGGCCAGGTGGAGCGAGGAAACGGGATATGTTCCAGTGAATACGGAGACCTGCACTTCCGAAGCATACTCGTCATTCCTCGAGAAGAATCCCCTCTACAGAACAGCGCTCGAATACCTTCTCGAATCAGACGGGAGTATGGTCAACGTCTGGCTTCCGTCGGCTTACACCATCTACTACTCGTTCCAGAAGAACGTGGCAGACGTCGTGAACGGCAATCTCGGCATAGATGATGCGGTCAGTGAGATGGTGAAGACGGTGCAGGATGCACTCGACACATACAACAGGCAGAATTAATCCCCGCTTCTGAAGAAGATGCACTTCGTCCTGTACTGACAGCTTATGCAGCTGGAACCCGGGCACTCACGGAACGATCCGTCATCTGCCTCTTCCAGCTGTTTTATATGCCACTCGAGCTCTTCGATGTGCCGCTGAAGGTCATTGACCTTCTCGACATCGTCACTGAGCTTCTTGCGGTACTGCCTTAGAAGTTCGCCTCGTCTTATATTGCCGCTCTCGTCCTCCTTCTTGAGGCTGATTATCCTCTTGATTTCCTCAAGGGAGAAACCGAGTGCCTTGAGCTCCTTGATTCTCTTCAGATAGACAAGGTCAGATGACGAGAAGCTGCGCTGTCCTCCCCTGCTCCTCTCCTCGGGAAGGAGGCCCAGCTCCATGTAATAGCGTATGGTTCTCGGCGTAAGGCCGCTGAGAGAGGCGATCTCACCTATGCGGAACAACTTCTTCATGGGAACAGTATAGATTCAAAAAGACCCGCTGTGAAAGAGAGGCACCCTGCGGTGCCTCCCCTGAGTGCCTCAGTTCTTCTTATTTCAGAGCCGAAACTAGTGCGTCGATTTCGGCACCGGTCATGCCGCCGTTCTCGAGATAGCGTCTTGCACCTTGAGAGAGTGTGTCGGATGTAAGGCCGTCGAGCGTAGTGACGCCTGCAATCGTCTTCACCATCTCGTTGATGTTCGTGTTCACGATTACGTTGTAGCGCTTTGCGTCAGACGGAGTGACACCGTAGTAGTTCTCGTAGCTCTTCATGTAGTCGGCGACTATCTCGCTGTAGTCGGCGCCCATCAGAGCCTCGATGAGTGCGGATGTGAATCCCGCCCTGTCCTTTCCTTCAGTGCAGTGCACGAGAACGGGAGTCTCGAATCCTCCTCTCACAAGCTCTGCTATTCCTGCGGTAAGGTCGTTTCTGAATGACGGGGACGAGAAGTCGACCGGCATGTTGAGTGCGATAACCTTGCCGTTCTCCCAGAGCGACTTGTAGTACGGGCTGTAGAAGCCTTCTGCACTGATGTATCCCCGGATCTCCTCATCGGAGTCCGCAAGATTGAGAACGGACTTTATGCCGGCAGCTGCGATGAGTCTGTCACACCACGCCGCCCTGTTGTGCTCGTTGTTGACAGGCGAACATGAACGGTAGAGCTTACCCGGTGCGATATCACCGGCGGTGATCTCTCTGAAGTTTGCATATACCTCGTCGGATGAATAGTCGTCACGGCTGTCCGTATAGCTGAGGGAGTTGATGACCTGTGTCTCGAGAGCCCCGCCCTTCGTGTTGAGGCTGATTCTCACCGTGTCCCCGATATTGAGCCCTGCTACTTCATATATCTTGCCGTAGTTGATGCAGGCTGCAACTGTCTCGTGTCCGGGATAAGCTCTCAGAAGAGGCTCACCCTTTGCAACATAATAGCCGTTGTAGAACGGGATGTTCTCGAACTTGTAGCCGTTGCTGAAAACAAGGTCGACTGTGTCACCCAGTTCATAGCCGTCGGCGAGTATCTTCTCGATTGTGAGGTCGAGCGTCGCATGTCCGTATTTCTCGAATGCGGTAATCGTCGCTTCCTCCACAGGAAGTGTCACCTCTGTGTAAACGGGCATCTCCTTCACGGGATGAGCCGTAACAGCAGTGAATGAAAGTAACAGAATCAGAAATAGTGCCAGTAGTTTCTTCATGTTTTCTCCTTTATTGAAGATATTCTACATCAACAAATGCAAAGAGAAAATCAAAAACTAAAAAAGAAGTATAGTAAACGACATTAATTTCTGTGCTTGAAACTGCATAAGCTCTTCAACTCCT
>CAVDOI010000141.1:0-5662 GCA_963610485.1 Lachnospiraceae bacterium | reverse complement strand
AGCAAATATTAACCAAAGCCCCTGTACTGATTTGAAGCGTAGCCAATAATGTTGACAATTGAAAACAATCTTTCAGGGGACTGACCGGCTTTGAATTACAGAGGGCAAAGCTCTTCTTACAGGAACCTGCTGTAGTCACGCGGTCCATAGAAAATACGATGGACAAAGACAACTTCTTTATCAACTTTGAACATCAGAAGGTATTTTCCTATTACGACCTTTCTGTATCCTTCTCTCTGCAGGCGGATGTCGCTGCTTAAGGCATAGACAAAAGGATTTGACCTCAAACGGCTGAAACATGCTTCAATGCTATTAAGAAATCTCCCGGCAGCTGCAGGTTCAACAAGAGAAACAGTTATATATTGAAGGATATCATCGAGATCTTTTTCAGCCGATGCGGATACTCTCACTTCATAAGCCATGTTTTTTCCTTAACTTTGCAAGGGATTCAAAGGCATCAGCGGTTCTGCCTTCTTCGATATCCTTTCCGGCCTCATCGAGCTTTCTGTAAGCCTCGAGCCTGCAATAATTCTCTTCATAAAAGCGTATGCTCATAATCACCATATCACCGTATCCGTTCTTCGTTATAAAGATGGGTTCGCTGCTTTCACTGCACATCCGGGATATTTCGCTTGTGTTTTTCAAATCTCTTATCGGAATAATCTGCGGCATATCGGATCCTCCATTTCGTGGCTGTATTATCCCATAATATTGCTACGATTACAAGCTTACATGTATTACCCTTCATAGATGATGCTGTAATCCTCCGGGAGGCGGAATGCTTGTTTGCCGCCGGCTTTGTCGTCTGCCATATCCTCCGTTACCTGGCGGGGAATATCTTCCTTCGGAAAGGTCGTGTAACTGTGGCGCCGGTACTTTACGTCACCAGAGATAAAGGCTCTCTGTCTGGACTTTGTGGTTCCAAAAAAAGAGACCCGGTCTTACACACCGTTACCGGAGCGGGGACCTTAAGCTCCTGCAGGAGCAGTATCAAATGCCATGAGTTGACACCTCTTGCAATCATCGATTCATTCGAGATTTGTTATAACCGAGAGTCAGTATAAATGGAGAACGATGCTGTGCTGACAAAAAAAGCAGAATCTGTTTTCACAGGCTTAAATGCGTAAGATTCAGGATAGACGTTATTACAGACCTCCTTCTCTCCGTTTGTTTTTGATATCAGGAAAGCTGTTCAGGAAGATTTGAGACAAAGAAAAAACTAGAGGTTGCCCTCTAGTCTTGGCGAACGAATTGTCCAGCCGTCGTGTCAGCCCCCGCATCCGCGGCCAGGCCTTTTTGCCAGCATAGCTTTTATAGCATTGAAGGAGAGTGGATGAGAAGACAGTTTTGTAAGAGATTCGGGACAAAGAAAAAACTAGAGGTTGCCCTCTAGTCTTGGCGAACTTATTGTTCATGCCACCACGGTCAGCCCCCGCATCCGCGGCCAGGCCTTTTTTGCTAGCGATTATTATATAGCACGGCATGTTTCTTAAAGCAAGAGTTCCTCTTGTTTTTTTCTTTTATTGAGGACTGCACTTAAAGTTTGACTTATGCTTATTTGAAAGTATTAGAAGAAAGCGGCTTGAGATAAGTTTGAATGCATTTTCTTGCACTTTCGAAAAAATCAATTTCATAATTTGAGAACATCTTTTCTGCTATTTTGATTTTCATAAGTTTTAATGTACTGATTAGGTCCGCAACCTGCAGAAGTCTGCTCTCCTTCGGCTTCATCTTAACAAAGTTTGGCCTTGCAAGAGCTTCTCGAAAGGAATCTGTCAGAACATTGCTGACTATGGCCTGACCGTTGTCGTAATTTATGTTGACTTCCCTGAACGAGCCGAAATAGAGGCTGTTCTCTTTCAGAAATGTTTTTATTTCCTTTGTCAGCCGGTTCTGGATATCCTTCTTGTTGAGGTTTTTCTTTTCGATGACGAATTCTCTGTGAGTGATGTTGATGTGTCTGAAGAAAGAAAAAAAGAAAAGGAATAATTTGCGCCTTGTTTCCAGATTTTCTTCAGCATATTCTTCCTTGTGATGGATCAAAGGTCCGGTATGGATGCAGTGTCCGGGATAGCCCAGGCGTGCAAATGCCTCTTCGAGCTTCGCCTCTTCTCCGGCGAGATCTTCTTCGTCGCCTTCATGAAAAACAAGGCTGATGATGTAATAGCGGGAGTTGGCTGTCCTGTTGTCGAGATTACCTGACTCGTCTATGTAGATATCCAGCTTCTCAGGAAGACTGTAGAGCTCCTCCGGCTCCCTGAGTACGGCTGGTGTGATTTCTCCGTATTCGGTCTCTTCTATCGGCATCTTTCCTGTCACTCCTTTTCTGTTCTTACGGCGTGGTGTTTCTTCCCCTGTATTATCTGAAACACGATTTCTCGGGATTCTGTCAAAGAAATCTTCGTCCTCTACGGAAAATCTTCTTCTTTTTGCTGCGCGTTCGTCATAGTGACGAGGTCCGGCCTTCTTTTTTGAGGAGACTGTATCTTTTCCGGATTACGCCCGGGAGGGAAGGTCACTTTACTCTTCGGCCGTCCGACCAGACTGCCTTTATATTCCTGTCGTCCATGTTGTATATTGCTCTTTCAAGTCTTTCCTCCGGTGTGAGAGGGTGGGGAGTTTCAATCATTGTGGTGTCATCCACGACAATTGCATGGAGTTTGTTGCCCTTTGCAAAGCCTGCCCTGTCACCGAAGCAGGTGTGGCCCGACGTAGTTCCGAGCCAGTATGCTTCGGCGGCGGAAAGCGGCCTTGGTGAAGCGCTGTCATACATGCTTCTCACCTTGCTTGCCTTTATGGAGGTTGTCATCACTCTGTACATCGCCTTCTCCGATCCTCCAGCCACATCGCTTCCGAGTGTCACCCTGACGCCTTTATCGATTATGTGCCTTATCGGGGCGACGCCGCTCATGATGTTGATATTCGAATCTGCGCAGTATGCCGCAGTGACGGAGTGTGAGGCCATCGCCTCTATCTCCCTCTCGCTTGAATGGACGCAGTGCGCCATTATGGTGTGTTCCCTGAAGAGTCCGTATTTGTCGTATGTCTCCCAGTATTCGCTGCATTCCGGGTGAAGTGATTTCACCCATTCGATCTCCCTTGTATTCTCCGAAAGGTGTGACTGGACGGGGAGATTCCTCTCATCTGCAATTTCTCCCAGCCACTCCATAAGCTCGTTTGTGCATGACGGGGTGAACCGTGGGGTTATTATCGGCCGGATGTGAGTGAAGGACGAGCATGCGTCGAGCCATCTCAGCGTCTCTCTCTTCGACTCCTCTGTCGTCTCCTCTAGGCCTTCTCCTCCGTTACGGTCCATGTTGACCTTCCCTACAAAGCCGCAGATTCCCGCCCTCTCGAACTCCTCCATGAGAATGATTGTCGAATCGGTATGGAGGGAGGAGAATGCAGAGACGTGCGTCGTTCCGTTATTGATGAGGTCGGAAGCAAGACGGCGGTATATCCTTCTGGCATACTCAGTGTCGCAGAGTCTCCGCTCTGCGGGGAATGCGTAGGAGGAGAGCCATTCGATGAGGCTCTTGTCCATGGCCGTTCCCGTCAGCGGGTACTGGGGCGCATGAAGATGCATGTCGCAGAACGACTGGAGGATCAGGGCGTCACCCCAGTCCTCCGTTTCCGCATCCGGAAAAGCGGGGAGGGATGTATAGACGCCCTCTATAGTGCCGCTCTCGTCAATGACGATCGAGCCGTGCGGTGTGACTTCAAGAGTTCCGAACTCTGCTGCTTCGATGATTGTTCCTTTGATTACTCTCATACTCTGTCTCCTTTCTGACACTCATAGCCGGGACCTCAGGCGGTCTGTAGAGACTTCCGCACCATGACAGCGGAAATATATGAGATTTTCTTCTGTCTTTTTACATTATGTTTTTCTTTTTTTCTACACTTTTTCCATTTTTTTTCTGTCATCATGCCGTTTTTTCATGGTTATAATCATGTAGTGAGGTTTGTATGAGAGCTCTTATAATAGGCGGCAGCGGAACAATCAGCAGTTACATAGTGAAATCCCTTGTGGAGAAGAAGTGGAATGTCTGGGTACTCAACAGAGGGACGAAGAGGGACCGCCTTCCGGACGGCGTCAACCTTCTCACGTGTGATATCAGGAAAGAGAAGGAGGTGGAGAAGATTCTGGGAAGCCTCACCTTCGACACCGTATCAGATTTTGTGGCATTCTCTCTTCCGGATGCAGAGAGGGACTACCGCCTCTTCAGGGGGAGGACAAGACAGTATATCTTCACCTCGTCCGCATCGGCTTACCTCAAGCCCTGTTCGAACTATATCATTACCGAGGGCACCACGCTGCAGAACGGGTTCTGGAAGTATTCGAGGGACAAGATCGAGTGTGAGGATTACCTCAGAAGCAGGTCGGGAGAGGATGGATTCAACGTCACCATCGTCAGGCCGAGCCACACATACTCCGAGTATTCGATTCCCTTCGGCCTTCACGGCAGCGGCGGCTCGTGGCAGGTTGTGAAGAGGATGATGGAAGGTAAGAGGGTCATCGTCCCGGGGGATGGAACATCGCTATGGACACTGACGCACAGCAAAGACTTTGCTGTAGGGTACACCGGGCTCATGGGGAACACCCATGCCTACAACGAGGCTTTCAACATCACGGGAGACGAGGTTCTTACATGGAATCAGATCTATCAGTCGGTGGCCGATGCCCTCGAGGTAGAGTTCAAGCCGTATTATGTATCGTCGGCATTCCTCGGCCGCGCAGGCATGAAGTACGGATATGATTTCACGGGCGCGCTTCTCGGAGACAAGGCCAACAGCGTCGTCTTCGACAACTCGAAGCTGAAGCGTGTCGTTCCCGAAATGAAGACGACAATTCTCTTTCACGAGGGAATCAGACGTTCCATAGAATACTATCTCTCTCATCCCGGGATGCAGAAGGAGGACAGCACTTTCGACGTCTTCTCGGACAGGGTCATAGCGGCCCTCGACGATGCGGAGGGGAGAGTGTAGTCACTCATCCCCCTCATTCTGTTTTCTCTTCTTTTCCTTTCTGTGTTTTCTGACGTACCCCGTCAGTATCTGTTTGGTGAGGGACCTGAGGTCGTCATCCGCCCAGTGCTGGAGAGAGAAGGAGAGGCCTGCTGATTCAGCGGTAAGCGTGAAATAAGTGTACGCAAAGTTATGTATCAACCTGTCTGTAGAAGTTAATTCGAAAGCCTCAGGCAGGATCCTTCTTTTCCATAGAAGCCGCCAGTTCCTCAACAGTTGACAGGGGTAGATCCAGAGCTGTTGCAATATTACTCAAAGAAATGTCTCCAAGAGCTATAAACTTTCTTGCCGAATCCAGTTTTTCATCCCTGACCGCATCGGTCACCACATCATTGATCAGATCTTCCATCAACTTGCACATGCTTCTGTGTCCTCCTTCCTCTTCTTTCAGATATTTAATTCGCTTCCTCACTATCGGATTAAGTATAAGCGATGAATTACTGCATGAAAAGTCATGCATAAGACGCCCGATGGGAGTCCCGGGATTTCTGTACTGTCCGTTTATGTACAGAATATAGCTCCCGTCACAAAGCGCAGCATTGTCCAGCTCCGCTATCCTGTTCTCGACATGATAGACCGGCTCCATCCTCCTGTAATAATCCCCCTCCGTTATGAATATCGTATATCGGTCGGGAAG
>CAVDOI010000140.1:0-5753 GCA_963610485.1 Lachnospiraceae bacterium | reverse complement strand
ACGCAATTCTGCTCAGTTATTATCTCGAACATTGTGCAGGATGGAAATTCAGCAGAAAATCTCCGGCGAATCTGAATATAAAAGCTGACGAAAACGAAACAGCTTCATGGTACAAGAGAGGATCCGACCACCTTCTGATTTGCGCTGTAGGAGGAAAGGATAATTTCCAGCATTTCTTCAAAAAACGCATTGTACCTCCCCTTTTTGCTTCTGATGCCTTTGGAAAGATCGCGGTAGTTACAGACCGGGACAAAAGAAATATCCCAGAAATAGAATCTTCAATCGGAATTGCTCTCGATTCCATACATCCGCTCGTCAAGAATAACTACTGGATGGCTGCCCGCTATAAAAATGATTTCGGCGATGACAGAGAGATTTCAATACTTCTTGTTGTTATTCCGGATGAACATGAGGGAGCATTGGAAACAGTCATGCTTGACGCGATTTCGGAAGATCCCTATGACAAAAACATAGTGTCCTCTGCACGAGCATTCACTGATGTGATGAGAGAAGAAGCAAAGCGCTATATTTCTTCGGAGAGACTCCGACTCAAAGCACAACTCGGAGTAACGTGGGCTGTACAGTACCCGGAAAAGGTATTCAGTCTTATTGACGAACAAATCCGGAGTGTAAGGTGGGAAGAATATCAATCTCTATCCACCTGTTTCTCCAGACTCATCGAAATATGACGCAATAATAGCAAGACCTCGAGAGATTCAGATAAAGAAGGTAACAATCATAATGGGAATTGCTCATTAAGAGAAAAATAATAATTATCGTGGACGATAATGAAATGCAGAAAAATATATTGTATACGATATATTTCCATCCTTTTTGTCTTTTCTGAAGAGCGGTTTTAATGCGTATCTGCAGAATGAAATCCCGGAGAGAAATACTCCACGGATGCGTCATGAGACTGAACTGTCTTGAAACTTTCCCGAGTAAGTACGAATATTCACTCATGGCCTCATCGAAATCAAAATCAATAGACTTCACAGAAGGTAATCTCAGGAAGGAGATTATTTTTTTCGCAATGCCCCTCTTTCTCGGGAACCTCTTCCAGCAGCTCTACAACACCGCTGACTCCCTCATTGTCGGCAATACGCTGGGAGCGCAGGCACTTGCGTCCGTCTCGTCGTCGGGGCCGCTGATCTTCATGATGACGGGCTTCTTCAACGGAGTCGCGACAGGGGCCGGAGTCGTCATAGCAAAGTACATAGGCGCCAGGGAGTATGATAAGGTCAGGGACGCCATCCACACGGACCTCGCTTTCGGTCTTGTGAGCGGAATCATTCTGACAGTGATCGGTGTGGCCATTACGCCTTCCATATTGAGGCTCATGAACACTCCAGAGGATATCATGGAAGGAAGCATCACATACTTCCGCATCTATTCAATGGGAATCATCTTCAGCGTGATGTACAACATCACGATGGGTATCATGAATGCAACCGGGGATTCGAAGCATCCCCTCGAATACCTCATAATCTCCTCACTGACCAATGTCGTCCTCGACATCTTCTTCATCACCGTGCTCCACACTGGAGTCGGAGGAGCTGCCGCCGCGACGACAATGGGACAGGCTCTGTCGTTCATTCTCTCGTTCATAAGGCTCATGAGAAGCAGGGATGTCTACCATGTCGAGATAAAGAGGATAAGGTTCCACCTTCCGCTTCTCGGGGAGATAGTCCGCTACGGCCTGCCATCCGGTGTGCAGAACTCCGTCATCGCCATCGCAAACCTCGTCGTCCAGACGAACATCAACACATTCTCATCCACTGCTGTTGCCGGAAGCGGCGCCTATTCGAAGATCGAGGGCTTCGCGTTCATCCCCATCACGTCGTTCAGCATGGCCCTCACGACATGCATCAGCCAGAACCTCGGAGCGAAGAACTATGAAAGGGCCAGGGAGGGATCACGCTTCGGAATCTTCTCGTGCCTCATAATCGCAGAGACCATCGGAGCCGTCGTATTCATATTCTCTCCTTACCTCATCGCGCTCTTCAATTCAGATCCCGCGGTAGTCGCGATAGGTGTCAAGCAGTCTCATATCGAGGGGCTCTTCTTCTTCCTTCTCGCGCTTTCCCACTCCATAGCGGGAATAATGAGGGGTGCAGGAAAGGCCAAGGTCCCGATGTTCGTGATGCTGAGCATATGGTGCATACTCCGTGTGACGTACATCACAGTCGCCCTCTCAATATCACACACGATAGATCTCGTCTACTGGGCATACCCGATGACGTGGACGCTCTCGTCCATCGTCTTCATCATTTATATGAAGTCTTCCGACTGGATCCACGGACTCGATACCGAGCTTCACGCCTGAAGAAGGCTCAGCTTCTCCTCGATTTCGGCCGGATCACCCTTGAACACATGGCCGTAGAAGCCGCATCTTTCGGCTCCTCTGACGTTCTCCTCGAGGTCGTCGACGAAGAGGCACTCTCCGCTCTTGAGAGAATACTTCTCTGCAAGATAGAAGAATATGTCGCTCTCCGGCTTCACCATCCTGACGGCTCCCGAAAAGACGACGCCGTCGAAATACTGAGAGCCCGGGATGAGGTGGAAGAAGTCGCGGCACCTTGCGGGCGCATTGGAAAGAAGGTATATGGAATATCCCTCCTCCTTCTTCCTCTTTATAAAGTCAGCCATCCCCTCCACAGGATATATCATACTCTCCCAGTAGATTGAGTTATGGATACAGCTCCAGAGCCGTGAGGGGATGCGGGACCTGAAGACGCCCTCCACTTCCTCCTCCGTCGTCTGCCCCCAGTCCAGGAGGAGCCACTCGGAGGAGCGGAACATCTCCTCGACGAGGATCTTCCTGTCCTCCTCGTCCTTTACTCCCATTCCGTCCATGAGACGGTCGGCAGACCAGTGTATGAGTACGTTCCCCATATCGAAAACAAGATTCCTGATCAATTTGCGTCACTTATGACGGAGCTCGTCCGTCTTTCTCCTTTTTCTTCTTTGTGACAAAATAGCAGATATGAAGATTCTTGTAATCAACCCCGGTTCAACATCGACGAAAATAAGTGTATTCGAAGACCGCACCTGCCTCTTCACGGAGTCTGTCTTCCATGACGCCCCCGTTCTCCTTTCATATAAAACGACAAACGACCAGCTCGGAATGAGAAAGCTTGTCACTTCCGATATTCTAAAAAGGCACGGCATGACACTTTCCGATATCGATATAATCGTAGGGCGCGGAGGAAGTGCACACTCGCAGAGGGGCGGCCTCACCGTCATCGACGATGCGCTCTACGAGGACACGAAAAACGAAGTCGCACGCACAGACCACGCCGCGAAGCTCGGCGTCATGGCTGCATACGAGTTCGGGAAGGAGCACAACAAGCCCTGCTATACTATCAACCCGACTAACATGGACGAACTCGAGGACTGTGCCCGCATCACCGGTATAAAAGGTCTCTACAGAAGGGCACAGTCACACGCCCTCAACCAGAAGGCGACTGCCTTAGTGCATGCTGAGAAGATCGGAAAGAGAATAGAGGACTGTTCATTCGTCGTGGCCCATATCGACGGGGGAATAAGCATCGGCGCCCATAAGGGAGGACGGATGATCGATTCCACTGAGGGAGCCGGCGGCGACGGCCCGTTCTCCCCCACCCGCACAGGCTCCATCCCTGTACTCGAAGTTGTCAGATACCTCGAAAGCGGACACACCACGGACGAAGTAAGGAGACTGTGCTCGCGCTCGGGAGGCTTCGTGTCACACTTCGGTACATCCGACGCAGAGAAGGTCTACGCCATGGTGAAAAGCGGTGACAGGCACGCATCCCTTGTCTGGGAGAGCATGCTCTATCAGACAGTGCAGTCGATCGGAGCAATGGCTGCCGTACTCTCGGGTAATGTTGATGCCGTCATCCTTACAGGCGGCCTCGTCAGATACCAGGAAATAGTGGATTACATCACCTCGCACTGCTCTTTCATCGCTCCCGTTGCCGTCTACCCGGGGGAAGTCGAACAGGAGGCCATGGCCTGGGCTGTATGCGACGCTCTCGAAGGAAAGACAAAGGCACAGAAGTACATCCCCTGTGACGTGTTCACAGGCTTCGAGTGGGACGATATCGTATATTGAGGCACTTACTGTATTTTTTATACACTAACTTCCGGGAATGCATTATACTTATTCAAGACGGAGGACAGAAGAATGATTACATCGGTCAGAATAAGGAATACGTCATCAATCGGAGATGAAAGCGTAAGCTTTGAAAAGGGAGGATACCGCTATCTTGAGAAGTATGTTCTCGGCGACAGAGTGTCGAACCCCGTCGCCGTATATGGAGCAAACGGAAGCGGAAAAAGCTCGTTTCTCAACGCATTCTCATCTCTTGTCAATCTGCTTTCCGGCGAGATAGACACCCTCACGGGCTTCAATGCGTGCCTTCTCGCACCCGACGACATTTCCGGGATGGAAATATCATTCGTCCTCGAAGGAAGAAACTTCACTTATTCGTTATATGAGAAAAGCGGTTCAATCTCAACGGAGAGTCTCACTGTCGATGATGAGAAGAGACTTGAAAGGAACGGTTCACACTACAGTTTTGCCGGGAAGGAATACCCAATAGAGTCCGCTCTCTACCCTTCCCTCCGTGATATCTACGCATCCGGAAGAGCCGGGATTGACGAAGAGAAGGCATACACCTTCCTCTCGAACATAGCATTTGTCGGAAACGGCAGGAACAACTACAGTGTCAAGGCCTTCAGAAACAAGCCCGCACTCGATGTACTTGTCGAGAAGTCGGAGGATGTCAAGAAGATCATTAGAGGCTACAGGGTATTTCCCGTTTATGACATTACAGCCGACTTGTCATCAGGAGGGAGGAAGAGCTACTACACGCTCCTCGAGACAGGACGTAACGTAATGAAGCTTCCTCTCCCTCTTATTTCTGACGGCATGATGAACCAGAGTTTCCTTCTGAGCGTCCTTCTCAGCCTTCCACAGAACGGCGTTCTCGTCATCGATGAAATCGACGCAGCTCTCCATCCCCTGACTATCATGGACTTCATCAATGTTGCGGTTGAACGGAACATACAGCTCATATTCTCCGGTCACAATACCAATGTGCTCTACCATCTGAGACCTGACAACATAATATTCGCCGACTGGAGAGAAGGATACAGCCGCTACAGAAGACTTTCCGACATATGGCCTAATATCAGGGAGGTCAACAACATCGAGAAGATGTATCTCGCCTCGACATTCGATGAAGCCATCAGGGGGTGAAATGAGATATCTTCTCCTTGTTGAAGGCGCAAGAACAGAGATAAATATTTTCCAGAAGGTTCTGGAACGTTACGGCCTGACTGTGCTCACGCAGAGGCGAATCGAGTCCTTTGCCGAGCCTGACTTTCTGCCCATTCCTGCTGTCATGCTCGAAGACAGAAGGACATCAGTTCTGATTGTACAACCTCCGAGAAACCGCCTGAAAGACCTCCTCGAATACTATCAGCGTGAAGATATCGACCTCAACCTCGTTTTCGGAAGCAGGGAGAAACTGTTCAACGGAATATTCCTTATCTTCGATGTAGACCATACACCACAGCGTGCTCTCGAAGAGATGTATGCCTTCCATAAAGACGAAACAGATACGGGACTCCTTCTTATCAGTTCTCCATGTATTGAGATTCTTTCCGAGCCGGGAAGAACCGGGGAGTTGAGGGTGAAACACCTGAAGGAGTACAAGGCAGAAAGGAACAACTACTTTTCTGACAGACTCAGGCTTGGTATAAAC
>CAVDOI010000139.1:0-5818 GCA_963610485.1 Lachnospiraceae bacterium | reverse complement strand
TGATCAGGGATACACATGGAACTTCATGAACGGCATGGACAATGCAATCGAGAAGCTCACAGCAGAAGGCTACAACGTCGAACTCCTTGTTAAGAGAAACACAAGTGAGTCTGCTATCTGCAAGGACAACAACGAAGAGCTCGCAGCAGAAGGCTGTGAAATCATCTTCAACAACAGCTACGGATTCGAACCCTACATGCTTGAAGCTGCAAGAGACTATCCCGACACGATCTTCGTCGGAATGACAAACTGCGCTTCCCAGCAGGACGGCAATCCCAACACATACAATGCATTCGCAGCTATCTACGAAGGCAGATACCTTGCTGGTATCGCAGCAGGTATGAAGCTCCAGCAGATGATCGACGAAGGCCAGATCACAGCTGACCAGGCTGTCATCGGTTACGTCGGTGCATACTCATTTGCTGAAGTCATCTCCGGTATGTCAGGCTACTTCCTCGGCGCAAAGAGCGTATGCCCGAGCGTTACAATGATTGTACAGTTCGTCGGTACATGGGGCGATGCTACACTCGAAGAAGCAGCAGCTAACTCCCTCATCGATAAGGGCGCAGTCATGATCAGCCAGCACTCCGATACAACTTCTCCGGCTCTCGCAGCTCAGAAGAAGGGTGTCTACCACACCGGTTACAACACAGATATGACGAAGGTTGCTCCTCAGGCATCCCTCCTCTCCTGCAGAATCGACTGGACAAGATACTTCTACACATTCATCAAGAATTACATCGACGGTGTAGAGAACCCCTCCGACTGGACAGGTACAGTTGCTGAAGGCGACGTTGTAATCACTGAACTCAACGAAGCTATCGCAGCACCCGGAACAAAGGAAGCTCTCGAAAAGGCCGAGAAGGCATTCGCTGACGGAACTCTCCACGTCTTCGACACATCCACGTTCACAGTCGACGGCGGCAAGGTTCTTACTCACGCATTCGCAATCGACTCCGACGGCGACTTCGTGGCTGACAAGGACGAAGCAGTATGGGATGGTATCTTCCACGAATCATATCCTGCATTCCAGTCTGCTCCTTACCTCACAGCAGTCATCGACGGTATCACATGGCTCAACGTAGCTTATTGATCTGAGCTCAAAGCCACAAATCACAGCGGCGGGAAACCGCCGCTTCACTTTGCCCCGGGGCGGTGTCATGGTCAGGAAAAGATACAAGATCTACAGATATCTCATTGCAGCTTTCATCATTCTCTTCATCGCGGCGGCAGCGGTGAGCGCCGTCCTTCTCAACAGAGAGGAGAATGTGGAGATGTGCGGTATGAATATTGTTCTTGAGAGGTGCACTTTCCCGTCCGGCGGACGGCAGTATGAAGTGTCGTCATACAGGGTGACGCTGAACTCCCCGGCAAGGCAGGCAACTGTCATAACGCTTTCGAAGGATGTCACAGCTACGACGAGGGAGGTCTCCGCTCCGGGGGCATGGACAGTCGTAGTCGAGGCTTTGAACTCAAGCGGCCGCGTTGTCGGAAGGGGGGGTATCGGTCGCAGTTCTTGAAAAGGGGAGGACCGTTACTCTTACCATTCCCGTAGAGGAAGTCAAGATAACGCAGGGTTCGCTTTCCGTGAAGATTGACGGGGATGGCTCCTATGTAATCCGTATCTACAACGAAAATCTCGAGGAGAGTATAGACGAAGTGAAGATCGAATCTCCCGGGGAAGGCACTGTCCCTCTGGAAAAAGGCGTTTACAACTTCATTATCCGCTCCATTTACATCAACAGTACCGTCATTGCCTCTGAAAAGTTTGAAATCGGGGACGGGGAGGAAATCTTCTTCTCATATTCTCTCTCTGATGACAGATCACTCATTCTTACCGATGCCTCAGTATCTGCGGACGGTTTTGATATTCTGCTCTCCGAGCCTGTCGTCCGCGAAGGGGACAGCCTTACCCTTACTGCAGAGGGCGGAGACGAAAAGAGCAGCTATGAGTGGTACGTCGACGGAGTTAAAAGCTCTTTCTCATCCCGGTCTATCGTACTCGACGGTCTTACAGACACGGGAGAGAGGAAAATACTCGTCATAGAGAGGAATCCCTCCACAGGACTTGTCCGCACGGCTTCGAGGAATGTAATGGTACATGAAAGCGGTTATGTGACGAAAGTCGGCTTTGTCGTCATCAACGACGAGGCTGACCAGGGCTATACGATGAACTTCCTCGACTCGATGGACAGGGCCGTCGCTCTCCTTGAAGAGGACGGCTACGGGGTTGAGGTGATGACGAAGAAAGGCGTCACGGAATCGGACAGTGCAAGAGAAGCCAACGATGAACTGGCCTCCGACGGCTGTGAAATCATATTCAACAACAGTTACGGCTTCGAGCCCTATATGCTCTCCGTCGCCGATGCCCATCCCGATACGCTCTTCGTATCCATAACGAACTCGGAGAGTCAGAGCGACGGAAGGGACAACACATACAATGCCTTCGCCGCCATCTACGAGGGAAGGTATCTTACGGGAGTAGCGGCAGGGATGAAGCTCAACGAACTGATTTCCAAGGGAGAGATAAAGAAGGAGGAGGCCGTAACAGGATATGTCGCGACATACGCACTCGGAGAGGTCGTGTCGGGAATGACGGCCTACTACCTGGGTGTCAGAAGTGTTTGTCCGAGTGCGACGATGATCGTCTTCTTCGTCGACTCATGGAGTGACATGACGCTCGAGGAGGCTGCAACGAACTCGCTCATCGACAACGGCGCCGTCGTGATCAGCCAGCATAGTGATACCATAACACCGGCTCTCACCGCTCAGAAGAAGGGTGTCTGCCACACAGACTACAATGCCGACATGACAGCAGTCGCCCCTCTTTCCTCCCTCATATCGTGCAGAATCGACTGGACGAGGTATTTCTACACATTCATCAGGAACTATCTCGACGGAGTGGAGAATCCCTCCGACTGGACGGGTACAATCGAGGAGGGGGATGTAGTCCTGACTCCTCTCAACGAGAGCATAGCCGCTCCCGGCACAAAGGAAGCTCTCGAGGAGGTGAAGGATGCGATTGTCTCCGGCACTCTCCACGTCTTCGATACTTCTACGTTCACTGTCGACGGAGAAACCCTCTCCCATACATACGCACTCGATACCGACGGCGATTACGTCAGCGACAGCGGGGAGGCCGTCTGGGACGGTGTCTTCCACGAGTCATATCCGGAGTATCAGAGTTCACCGTACTTCAGAGAGGTCATCGACGGTATAACGTGGCTCAACAATCCGGGGAAATAAGAAGGATTTTCTTCAAATTTTGTTGCTTCTGTGAAGGATAATGATAGAGTCGTTGTCATTTGGCGTAGTGCAGTTGTCTTCCTGTGAGAGGGGGGATTATATTACGCTCAGAGAGGTAAAAGAAATGAAAAAATCCGTTTTGAAAATCTGTTCACTGGTATTTGCAATTCTGTGCCTTGCCGGTCTTATAGCAATACTCTGCACTTCAGTAACTCTGCCGTACACCGAGACGTACCGTGTATGGGGAACAACATATACACAGCACTATTCAGGCTCGTTCAATGCCGCTTACCTTGATGCGGTGATTCTTACTGCAATGGGTACATTCTGGGGCTTCGTGCTCTTCTTTGCGCTTCCCTGCGGAAAGTGCAGAAAGGCGGCAGGAGAGGAAAAGCCGGAAGAAAAGAGCTGCGGCTGCGGATGCACCGGATCCCCGGAGCCGGAGAACAGCTGAAGAAGCTCCTTTTTCATATATTCTGTATCATTGAGTCTCCCCGGCGGGGGAAGGCTCTTTATTTTATAACCCTCAGTACAAAGCCCTTGAGGTACTGGCTTTCCGGGAAGGAAATCCTTACGGGGTGGTCCGGGCCTGCACTCAGCGTCTCCAGTACCTGGATCTCACACCCCGCATCGGAAGCCGCCCAGCTCAGGAGTAGAAGGAAATTCTCCCTTGTGAGAGCCCCGGAGCATGAGAAGGTGATGATGATCCCTTCACTCTTTATCTTCGTCATTGCGACTCTGTTGAGGTCCTTGTAGGCCTTTATTGCATTCTCGAGCCTGCTCTTCGTCTGTGCAAGCTTCGGCGGGTCGAGGATGATGACATCATACTTGTTCTCTTCGACGGAGCGCAGATGATTGAAACAGTCGGCCGTCACCGTCGTGACCCTGTCGCGGCTTCCGGGAGGAAGAACACCCTTGTTCTCGTTGAGATGTATCTGGTAGAGAAGATGCCTGAGGGCGCTTTCGCTGCTGTCTACGGCGTCGACGGAGAGGGCACCGGAACGGAGGGCATGGAGTGTGAACGCACCCGTGAACGGACAGACGTCGAGCACGGTCTTTCCCGCTGTATACTTTCCGGCAATCTTCCTGTTCTCCCTCTGGTCACAGTAGAATCCAGATTTCTGTCCCTTTCCCGGTGATATCTCATACCATATTCCGCTTTCCATGAAGAGCGTGTTATCGCGCGGGATCTCGCTCTCCTTCGTCTCTTTTCCTCCGATGAAGTAGCGTGTGGCTTCTCCCAGCCCCTCGCCCGGTGCGTAGAAGGGATCCGATGTCACCTGGATGCGTGACGGCCTGAGGGTATCTTCAAGAGTGGAGATTATGACGGGAAGAAAGTTGAAGGCAAAACGCGAGGAGATGATGAGCCTGATCTCACGGCCGTAGCAGTCGGCTGCAAGACCGGGGATGAAATCGGCCTCTCCGTGTATGAGCCGGAAGCAGTTCGTGTCGGGAAGGAAGAAGAAGCTCTTACGGCGCCGTACGGCTGCGGTTACAAGGCCCCTGACGAAGTCGTCTCCGACAATCCCGGCCCTGTCCCATGTGAGAAGATGGAGAACTATGTGCGACTTCTCGTCGTACCATCCCTTTGCGATGAAGCGCCCATCGGAGGTGTAGACTTCGGCCCAGTCAGCCTGCCGGAATACCGGTTCTATACTCTCGATCGCCCCCGTGAAGACCCACGGATGATGCTTTTCAAGCTGTTTTTCCTTTCCTTCTCTGATTACTACCCTGTACATGGCCGCTCCTTATATGGATATGTTCCTCTCATAAGATTATACTTTTCCACATGAAAAAGAAACTTGTTGTCTTTGATCTGGACGGAACTCTCCTCAACACCCTCCCCGATATAATGCGGGCGATCAATTATGCGCTTTCTGCATACGACATCCCTTCCGTCAGTCTTGAAGAGACAAGACAGTATGTCGGAAGGGGACTCCGCAATGCCCTCATAAGTGCCGTAAACAGGAGCGGGGCCGTCATTGAAGACAATGATTTCTCTCTTATGAACGAACTTCTTGTCTCGTCGTATCTGAGGCATCCGTCGGAGAGTACGGTGCCATATGATGGAATACCGGAGCTTTTACAGTCTCTTTCGGAGAAGGGAATCGGTGTTGCCATTGCATCGAACAAGAAGGATGAGATAGTACAGAAGATAGTGAAGAACGTTCTTCCGTCAGTCTGTTTCGACTTCGTCTTCGGACAGTGCGGGGCTTATCCTCTGAAGCCCGATCCCGAGGGCATATTGGCTGAAACGGGAAAGCTCGGACTGACGAGGAGCGACATAATCTACGTCGGCGACAGCGAGGTCGACTACGAGACGGCACTCAACATCGGCTGTACCTTCTTCATAGTCAATTACGGCTTCCGGACAAGGAAAGAGCTTGAGGAGAGGGGGATATGCAATACAATAGACACCCCGTCCGCACTCGGGGAGAAGCTTCTTGAAACATGCCTCTGAGATGATGCCGTCGGGGCTTTTATCCTCATAAATGAGAGATGTGTGCAGATGTAATAATCTTTCTCTCTTTATCTTGTTTCTTCATCTCTCTATAATTGCGATTCAGGGTTT
>CAVDOI010000138.1:0-5887 GCA_963610485.1 Lachnospiraceae bacterium | reverse complement strand
TTTCTATTCCTACGGTTCAAAACATCAGGAATGCCTCGTTCATGAACTCAGATACCTTGCCGAGATAATGCTGTATGAGAATAAGCTGACCTGGGCGGAGAAGATGAAGGAATACTATCTTAAGTTACTCGCTCTGACAGATGAGCAGATAGAAGCTCTGTCAGCAGAGGAAATACAGAAATACAAAGAGGAGTTCCTCTCAATACTCAACATCGGTGATAAAGAATATGAAGAGAATCCTCCGAAAGAGTATTTCAGGAAAGGTATCAATCTCTGCAAGAAGATGAGAAAATACGTGGAGTCGGAGCTGAGGTTCCTCTCAACTCCAGGCCTTCCCGCCGAGAACAACTGCGCCGAGAGAATGGGCAGAAAAGTGAAGCGGAAAATGCGCGCCATGACTACCTTCCGGTCTGAAGAATCTGCCAGACAAATATGTCAGGGACTTTCGGTCATACATAGTGCCAGTGCAAAGGGCGAGAACATCTTCAATAAGCTTGTGGAGATCTTCAACCGGCCGACTCCGCCACGCTCTCCTGCCGTAGCTGCATCACCGGAACCTGTTCCAGACTCCGGCACTGCAGAAGCTTCAACTTCCATGTCGGACGGACAACCCGGGACGCCACAGGAAATTCCCCAACTTTATGCTTGAAACTTGACTCGTCCGAGGGCGGGTTGAGCTGTCATGAACCCCTAATTGTTAAATCGGGGGTGTGAATAGTAACGACAGGAGTCTTTATCCTTCTTGATTTTTGCACTGCTGTTTCACTGCTTTTCTTGTTTGATATTCTGATGGAGCAAAGTGGTTATTTCGTCTGATCCTGCGTCAAAATTAAATATTTTTTTTCTTGTTGCTCTATCGCAGAAAGTGTGAAACAATCATTCTGTTGCGCGAAAGAGCAACTCCCTAAAAGGGGACAAGGAGGTTGCCGCCGGAGTCAAGTCCTGCGGTATTTTTTTGCTGACAGTCCATACAATGGTGATATAGAATCTAGTTCTTGCAACCGCATGTATGTTTTCTGTTATAATGCACAGGTAGCAAATACTTCGGACGGGGTGAAATGGAATGAGGAGATATCTTCCTTTAATTATAATAGTGCTTCTTCTCGGCGTATCATGCGGTACGACGAGATTCTCATTCGACAGAACCGAGCGCAACATCGTCGAACTCGGCGGCGTTTACAACAAGACGACCGAAGAGGATATAAAGAAGCTGTACGAGACAGACGGCCTGGATGAAGTCATCAGGGAAGTCTACAGCGGAACATATACTGCAGTCGACGTACAGGGGTACCTCGGGGACGACATCTTCAAGGCATACGAGAAGAGAGTCGAGGAACTCAAGAAGGAGATCGAGGCGCTGAGAAAGGAGGAGGGCCTGGAAGAGGTTGCAAACTCCGTTCTCGACGAGACATATCCCGAAGCCCTCGTCATCGAGGCCCTCGGCGGAGAGGAGAAGAAACTCGCTTCCGACTTCAGGAGCGTCCTCAACGAGAAGACCGCCGTCAGGGATGAACTGAGAGGCATTCTGGAGGAACTGGGATACGAAGGCATCAAGGATGCACTCGTGGCCGGGGAGTACGACGAAGAGACCATCGAGGAGTACCTGGGAAAGAGCACCCTCGACAAGGCCAAGGAGATATATGCCAAGGAAACCGGCACCGACGGTTTCAACCCGACGAAGAAGGACTCTTCCAATACCGCGCTGCAGTTCGTTTCCTCGACGGAGACAACAGCCGGGAAGGAAAGCGGGGAGAAGAATCTCATAGTCGAGATCGTGTCCGTAGCCGTCATCGTAATCGTCTTCTACATCATCGCGGCAGTCGTGAGAAGCCTCAACAGAGGGCCCGTCAACACAGTTATCGCAGTCGTTTCGACATTCGCGGCCGTTTTTGCTCCCGCTCTCGTCCTCTTCCTTCTCTCCGGATGGTCGATATACTACCTGGGATTCCTGCTGATTCTTCCGGTTTACTTCATCCTTACAGCCGAGATGAGGGATTAGCCTGGATTTCGTCCAGTGCCGAAAGAAGATCCGAGTGATAGAAGAACTCGTCGAGCGCCATTATTCCCGCTCCCTCGAGTGTCGACTTGTCCCCCCTCATTGATTTATGAACGCCTACGCTCCCTCTTGACGGAGGGAGTGTCATTTTGAGTCTGTCGCTGATGGATGCACAGAGGTCGTCTGGCATGCTGCTGAGCTCCCCGGTGATCACAACATCCTCGGCTGCAAGTGCCTGCACGGCTTCGCTGAGTGCGAATGTGAGGCTTTTCGACACGTCGTCGATGGCATTGAGGCCCTTTTCCTCCGTCGTAAGACGTCTGTACTGCCCGATTCCGGTCATCTTCTTGAGAACAAGGCCCGATGCCACAGCCTCGAGGCATCCGTTTGCTCCGCAGGTGCACGTGACGCCGTTTGTGACCTTCATGTGACCGAGTGTCGGTATGTAGTGAAGGAACTTCTCGTAGTAGACGCCTTCTATCGTGTCGCCCCAGGAGACGAAGAGAGTCTTCTCCTTCCTGTTCACTTCGATTTCGGCCCTTGCCTGTGCAACGGGAGCCGAGGTATATATCACAGGCCAGGGGAAGGCCGAGGAGGGGACTGAGGATTCGCCGGCACCTACGACCGTCACTCCGTAGACCGTGGGATCGTCCGCCGTCATCTTGTTTATGAATGCGGCGATCTGGCTCACCATGTTCTCATCCTTCGGAAAGCGTTCGAAACGTAGTACCTGTCCCGCAAGGTTGGACGCCGCCGCAGTGACCGTCGAGGAGGAGAATACGAATGAGAATACACGCCCGTTCTTCTTGGCGATTGAAAGCTTCGTCGACGGCCTGCCCTGAGTCGACATGTCCTTCATTCCGCTTTCTATGAGCCCCTCCTTTATGAGGGCGTCGGTTATCTCGGAAATCGAGACCTTGTTCAGTACGATTTCACGCGAGAGCTCGGCTCTCGACAAGTCTCCCTTCCTCAGTGCGTTGAGGACCTTGAGTCTGTTTATCTTTCTGGCGTTGTCGGGTCGTGAGAAATCCATGGCGTCATTATAACACAATCGAGGGTTTGGAAAAGAGAATTGATTTCTTGCCTCTCCGTCTTTCCGTTATTATCTTTTCAGATGATTGGAGGACATAATGTCAAACAAAAAGTTTAAGACAGAAGTCGCGGACCTTCTGCATTTATTGATCCATTCCCTTTATTCAAACAAGGAAATCTTTGTCCGTGAAATAATTTCAAACGCATCAGATGCCATAGACAAGCTAAAGTACATGTCCCTTATCGACGGACCGCTGAAGGGATACTCCTTCGACCCGAAGATCCAGATTTCGTTCACCGAGGAGGGAGAAAGAACTCTCACCATCAGTGATAACGGTATCGGAATGAACGAAGAGGATCTCAACGAGAACCTCGGAACAATCGCCTCGAGCGGTACGAAGAAGTTCCTCGCTTCCCTCAGCGATGACGCGAAGAAGGATTCCAACCTCATCGGACAGTTCGGCGTCGGCTTCTATTCGGCGTTCATGGTTGCAAAGAAGATCGAGGTTCTCTCGAGAAAGGCGGGAGAGGATCAGGCATGGCTCTGGTCGTCCAACGGCGAGACAAGCTACTCGATAGAGAAGGCCGAGAGACCGGAGCAGGGTACGACAGTCAAGATCTACCTCAATGACGATGATTCGACATATGCAACGAGATGGACTCTCGAGAATCTCATCAAGAAGTATTCCGACCATATCGCATACCCGATCTATCTCGAGTATGACCAGACACACTACGAGAACGAGAAGGACGAGAACGGGGAGAGCAGGAAGACTGTCGAACACAAGAACGAGCAGATCAACTCCTGTTCGGCTCTCTGGAGAAGAAACAAGAGCGAGCTCAAGGACGAGGACTACAAGGAGTTCTACAAGAACAATTACTCCGACTACGAGGATCCTCTCTTCTACCTTCATACGAAGGCAGAGGGAACGACCGAGTACACGACGCTCTTCTTCATTCCTGCAAAGGCTCCGTTCGACATGAACTATGCCGACTACAAGCCGGGCGTGAAGCTCTACGTAAAGCGTGTTTACATCACAGACGACGACAAGACGCTGCTTCCTCCCTACCTCAGGTTCGTACGCGGCATAATCGACAGCGAGGATCTTCCTCTCAACGTTTCGAGAGAGATTCTGCAGGAGAACAAGATCATGACCGCTATCCGAAACGGTTCGGTCAAGAAGCTTCTCTCCGAGTTCAAGAAGATCAGTGAGAACAATCCAGAGCTCTACGACAAGTTCATCACACAGTACAACCGCCCGCTCAAGGAAGGTTTGTATCAGGACTATGCGAACAGGGACGCTCTTCTCGACATCGTCAGGTACCACTCCTCCGAGAAGGACGGATGGGTGTCTCTCAAAGAATACAAGGAGAGGATGAAGGAAGGTCAGAAGGCCATCTACTATATCTGCGGCGGCAACGAGCAGATTCTCAAGGCTTCCCCGCTTGTACAGGCATTCAAGAGCAAGGGCTATGAGGTTCTCATTCTCGATGAGGATATCGACGAGCTCGTCATAAGCTCGGTTCCCGAGTACGACAAGACGCCTCTCAAGGCCATCAACCGCTCCGACGCACTCGACGAGATATCGACAGACGAAGAGAAGGCCGAGAACGAGAAGAAGAGTCCGCTTGCCGAAAAGGTTACAACTGCGCTTGGTGACAGAGTCAAGAAGGTCATCGTATCTTCACGCCTCGGAGATGCCCCGTCATCGGTCATCATAGACGAGAACGACCCGGGAATGGAGATGCAGAGGCTCATGAAGCAGCTCGGCGGTCCCGTCGAGGACGTCAAGCCCATCCTCGAGATCAACCCCGCATCGGGTCTTGTGAAGAGAATCGAAGCTTCTTCCGATGACGAGGAGGTCAAGAACCTCTCCCTCGTTCTTCTCGGAGAAGCTCTTATCCAGGAAGGCATCCTTCCCAGTGACCCGGGCGAATTCTCCCGTGCACTGGCGGCATCCTTCAACTGAAAACAGACGAAATCGGAAAGTGTGCATCACAGGCGACTGCGGTGCACATTTTCTTTGACTTCCATGCTTAACAAAAACGGAGCAAAGAAGTAGAATCTCATCATCTCCAGGGGCCGTGGTTCAATGGTAGAACGATGCTTTCGCATGGCATAAACGGCGGTTCGATTCCGCTCGGCTCCATAAATCCTCTTTCCTTTTTCTTGGATTTCAAAAATCAAATCGAAGTTGGTCCGGGGCCCAGTATTGCTTTTCTGCTACAACCATTCTGCGACTCTGCATCGGGATTATCCTGTTCCGATCATACATATCTTCGATATTCTCAATAATCCGGCCGTACCAGCAGATTTCTTCAGGCGAGATTATATCAATAGCTCTTTTAAGACCTTCATAAAACATTCTGTAATCTTTAACTCCAACTGTAGAAACAGAAACAACAGAGCCTTTTTCAACATTGCTGAAAGCCATGTCATAGGTATCCTTACCGCCCCAAATAAGGTTGAGAATGACCCTTTCCTCATATTTATTTTGCCATATGCTTGCGATTATTCTGCTCTTGAGGATATTTGTTATGTTTAAACAGGAATAACAATGCATGCTGTCAACACTGAAATCGGGACTGGTTGACGCATAGACCTTTGAGTGTTCTTTTCTATGTGCTCCGGGATTTTCCATAAGAACATTCTGATGCCTATCCTTGACATAGTAATGGAGGACAACATCCTGCTTTGAGTCGACATTCAAGCTCTCTATTAACTTATAGTCATCATATGGAATATAGATTTTTTCCCTCAAGTCCAGAAATATCTCTTTTCTGAAGATTGGAGGTTCTTCATTGCCTCTATAGTATTTTGCATACATAATAACATCCTTCAATGCCGCCATATTTTGG
>CAVDOI010000137.1:0-5961 GCA_963610485.1 Lachnospiraceae bacterium | reverse complement strand
AGAATATTATGGTAGTACTTACCATCATTATGATCGTTATCATGATTTGTGAGAAAAACAACCGTTCCTAACTTGGCCTTAGAAACGGTATTCATTACTGTTTTCGAGGGCTGACCGTTCACCGGGTGTGCCTCTCTTACCTTGAATATAATGCAACATTGGAAATAAATAAAGAGTCCGGCAGTTGTAAACTTCATATGTGTTTTGATTTCATGCTGATGATATGCTTTCAATCGTTCTTTTTTCTTTCTGTGCGTTGATTTTCTTCAAATTCGCAACACAGCGCAACAGAAAGGGGAAGAAGAATGAAAAAAACAAGATGTTTTTATTTTGATATTTCTTTCCGTTTATTGCAATTTTGGAAAGAATATGCTAAAGCATAATAGCTTGTTAACGATAGTTTATTATCGAATATCTTTGTTCTATTATAGGAGAAATAAAAGATGAAAGTTGGTATTAACGGATTTGGAAGAATCGGCCGTTTCGTTTTCCGCGCTGCTATGAACCGCCCGGATGTTGAAATTGTAGGTATCAATGACCTCTGCCCGGTAGACTACCTCGCATACATGCTCAAGTATGACACAATGCACGGTCAGTTCGAAGGCACAATCGAAGCAGATATGGAAAACTCCCTTCTTGTCGTCAACGGAAAGAAGATCAGAGTCACAGCATGCAAGGACCCCAACGAACTGGCATGGGATCAGGTCGGTGCTGAATATGTAGTAGAGTCCACAGGTCTCTTCCTTACAAAGGAAAAGGCACAGGCTCATATCAACGCAGGTGCAAAGTATGTCGTAATGTCGGCTCCTTCGAAGGATGACACCCCGATGTTCGTATGCGGCGTCAACGAAGACACATATGTGAAGGGCACACAGTTTGTTTCCAACGCTTCCTGCACAACCAACTGTCTCGCTCCTATCGCAAAGGTCCTCAACGACAACTTCGGTATTGTCGACGGCCTTATGACGACAGTTCATTCTACAACAGCTACACAGAAGACAGTCGACGGACCTTCCATGAAGGACTGGAGAGGCGGTAGAGCTGCATCGGGCAACATCATCCCGTCATCAACAGGTGCTGCCAAGGCTGTCGGAAAGGTCATTCCTTCCCTCAACGGCAAGCTCACAGGTATGTCGATGAGAGTTCCGACACTTGACGTCTCCGTCGTCGACCTCACAGTCAATCTTGCAAAGCCCGCTACATATGCGGAGATCTGTGCAGCTATGAAGAAGGCTAGCGAAGGTTCCCTCAAGGGTATCCTCGGCTACACAGAAGATGCTGTCGTATCTTCCGACTTCCTCGGCGACACAAGAACATCCATCTTCGACGCCAAGGCAGGAATTGCACTGACAGATACATTCGTAAAGGTTGTTTCCTGGTATGATAACGAAATCGGTTATTCAAACAAGGTTCTCGACCTCATCGCTCATATGAAGAAGGTCAACGGCTGATTAGAAGTCGCTTGACTCTAAAAGGCCTGTCTTGAGTACAGGCCTTTTTGTCCAGTTAAGGAGTAATTTATGGTACTTAATACAGTTAAAGAGGCTGATCTCAAAGGTAAGAGAGTCCTTGTCAGAGTAGACTTCAATGTTCCTGTAAAGAACGGCGTCGTAACAGACGACACAAGAATCAAGGCTGCTCTCCCGACACTCCAGTATATTCTCTCCCAGGGTGCATCCCTCGTCGTCATGTCCCACTACGGAAGACCGAAGGGACAGAAGAATCCCGATTTCTCGATGGCTCCGATTGCATCTGTCTTCGAGAAGGAACTCGGAAGAAAAGTCACCCTCGCTCCCGATGTCATCGGCGATGAGGTCAAAGCTCTCGTCAAGGCACTCAAGCCGGGCGATGTTCTTCTTCTCGAGAACGTCAGATGGTACAAGGAAGAAGAGGCCAACGATCCGGGATATGCAAAGGAGCTTGCCTCCTACGGCGACGTTTATGTCAACGATGCATTCGGAACGGCACACCGCGCTCATGCTTCAACAGAGGGTGTTGCACACTATCTTCCCGCTTTTGCAGGACTTCTCATCGAGAAGGAAGTCAAGTTCATGGCTCCGCTTCTCGAGAACCCCGAGCATCCCTTCGTTGCAATAATCGGAGGCAGCAAGGTCTCGAGCAAGATTTCCGTCCTCAAGAGCCTTGTCAGGACATGTGACACCATCGTCATCGGCGGCGGCATGGCATACACATTCCTCAAGGTCCTCGGACACAGCGTCGGAAAGAGCCTTGTAGAGGATGACTATCTCGATACAGCAAAGGATTTTCTGAAGGCTGCAGAAGAGAAGGGCGTTAAGGTCATTCTTCCAGTCGACCACGTATGCGCTGAAACATTCGACGAGAATGCATCTCCTGTATATGTAGACTCCCAGGATGTTCCTGATTCTCTCATGGGACTCGATATCGGAAGTAAGACAGTCGCACTTGTAGTCGATGCACTCAAGGATGCAAAGTCAGTAGTATGGAACGGACCTATGGGCGTCTTCGAGTTCGCTGCATTTGCAAAGGGAACCGAGGCTGTTGCAAAGGCACTTGCCGAGAGCAGGGCGGTATCTGTCGTAGGCGGCGGTGACTCTGTAGCTGCCATCAACAAGTTCGGTCTTGCATCCAGGATCAGCCACGTCTCCACTGGCGGCGGCGCATCTCTCGAATTCCTCGAGGGAAAGACACTCCCCGGAATCGCTGCACTGGGAAAAAAAAATAGAAAAATCTATATAGCAGGAAACTGGAAGATGAATCTTCTTCCTTCTGAAGCGGCTGTCTATGCAAAGTCTCTTGCAGATGCATACGAAGCAAACGGATGTGACTGCCGCTTCATGGTTGCCGCTCCCTTCGTCGATCTTCCCGGCGTCGTCGAAGCAGTGAAGGGTACTCCCGTAATCGTAGCTGCAGAGAACATGGCAGACCACACTTCCGGTGCATACACAGGTGAAGTGAGCCCGTTGATGCTCAAGGACCTCGGCGTCAATACAGTCATCATCGGCCACAGCGAGAGAAGACAGTACTACGGCGAAACGAATGAGATCGTGAACGGCAAGGTTCTTCTTGCACTCGAGAACGACATGGAGGTCGTGCTCTGCGTCGGCGAGACACTTGAGGAGAGGGAAGGCGGAAAGCTCGAGGAAGTTCTGAGGGCACAGCTCGAAGTCGGCCTCAAAGGTGTCGAACCCTACCAGATGAGTGCGGTCACGATTGCATACGAGCCTGTCTGGGCTATCGGAACAGGCAAGACGGCGACACCCGAGGATGCTGACGGCGCGCATGCATTCATCCGCTCCACAGTAGCTACTTTATTCTCAAAAGATGTTGCTAAAAACCTGATAATACAGTATGGTGGTTCAGTAAAAGCTGAAAATGTTAAGGCATTGATGGCTAAGGAGAATATCGACGGAGCCCTCGTGGGAGGCGCTTCTCTTACACTCGATAAGTTCCTGCCTATCATGGCTTACAACAAATAATTAGAGGTAGATTGAAAATGGGTGTATTAGGAATCGTCCTGATTGTTGTTTTCTGTATCATCGCACTCCTTCTTCTGTTCCTGATTACAATCCAGGGTCAGGACAGCGTGGGACTCGGAAGCGTATTCGGCGGCAAGTCGGATTCAGCCTTCGGGAGCGGAACGAATTCATTCCTGACAAAGATTACAGCAATCCTGGCAGTAGTTTTCATGGTGCTTTCGCTTGTTGTCGCACTTGTCAACAAGTCATCAAGCGACGAGATTGCACAGATGACAAAGACGAAGATTCAGGAGAGTGTCTTTGACACCTCTACAACTGAGACCGAGTCTGTCGAGAGCACGACATCCAACTGATTGTCTCATATTGAAGCCGGCTCCTTCTTGACGGGGAGTCGGTTTTTGTTTAAGGAGAAGAGCGGATGAGAATCGCTGTTGTGGTTTCCCCGAAGAACGGGGAGAGCCGCACAATATTGGAAACGGCAAAGGATGTGACGGTAACCCTCGAAAGGAGGGGATATTCCGTCGAATGCATAAATACTTTACTCGATTCAGACAAAAAGCTCACAATATTTGATTATCTTGTCTTCATAGGGGAGAGTGTCTCCCTCTTTTCAAAGAAGGTCTCGCCGTCTCTCGGTAAGTATCTCAACTCCTGCGGTACGATATCGGGTAAGAGGGCGGCTGTCATTCTTGCGGGAAGGACTCTCCTCAAGACAGGGGCGATGGCCGCTCTGATGAAGGCAGTCGAGGGTGAGGGTGTCATTCTCAAGACCAGCGAATTCTGCAATACTCCGTCTAAGGCCTCTGCTTTCGTCAACAACATCAACGTGGAAAGGAACTATTAGTAATGAAAAAACTTACATCTCTCATCCTGGTTTTCGCACTTCTTGCTTTTTCGCTCTCCGCAGCAACTATCTCAAGTCCTGCAGCTACCGTTAACCTTACAAAGAACAAGGTCATAACGATGGATACTCTCAACAGCGAGTATGAGACATATACGGCGCAGGGCTACAGCGTCACGAAACTCGAAGTCCTGAACTCCCTCATCGACGACATTCTCATCGAACAGGGTGCCGCCCGTGACGGTTATTCCATCACCGACAGCGAAGTGGATCAGCTCTACGCACAGCAGAAGACTTCCATCGAAAGCCAGCTCGGGGCAACGCTTACAGATGACGAGTGGAACAGTTATGTAACGGAGAATGCAGGATCTGTCAGCGCGTACAAGGAATACCTCAGGAAGCAGTATGTGACCCAGAGCTATGTCTACGGCGTGAAGAGCGAGACGGCAAACACTGTCGCCGAGCCTACCGACAAGGAGATCAGGGTATGGTACAGGCAGAACTCCTCAAATTTTATGATGCCGGAGATGGTAAGACTGAGCGTTATCGCAATGCAGAAGACAGATGACGAGAGCGAGAACAGCACAAAGCTGAAGACTCTGCAGGATGTATATTCCCAGATAAAGGCGGGAACTCTCACATTCGAGAAGGCCGTACAGAACTACAGCGAGGACACATCCACGAAGTCAAACGGCGGCGACTGGGGCTTCATGAGCGACAGCGAGACGACAAGGACGAGCATGGGAGACAACTTTGTCGACACAGTCATGCTGATGGAGGCCGGTGACATCGAAGGCGTCTTCGAGACTCCCTATATCTACTGCATCGTGAAGTGCACCGTCCATCAGGATCCAAAGGTTCTCGCACTCACGGATACGATTGAAGATTACAATATCACAGTATACAACTACATCTATCAGGGCCTTACATACCAGAACAGCCAGTATGCCTACTACAATGCATACAACGAGCTTATCTCGGAGCTGAGGAGCCAGGCAAAGATCAATATTCTTTATTCAGAATCATGAGCACAAGAACAGACCGCCACAGGGCAAGAGAGATTGCCACAGGCACATTATATTCATTAGACATAAATTCCAATCTTCCTCCCGAGGGGGATTGGATTCTTTTCCAGGGTCTCAATGACGAGGAAATAAACGAGCTTTCAACGGCAGTAAAGGTCTACGCACAGTTTCTGATCGAGGGAACGATTGCCTCACTCGATGAGTGCGACAGACTTATCTCACGCTACTCGGCGAGACCCATCGAGATGATCGACGCCGTCGACAGGGCAATACTCCGCATCTCATTCTTCCAGCTTCTTCATGACAGGGAGACACATCCGACCATCATCATCGACGAAGCCGTGAAGCTCAGCCAGGAGCTCAGCAACGACGTCTCGTTCAAATTCATCAACGGACTTCTCGATGCATACAACAGAGGAAAAGAATGATACAGCTCAAAGATGATTACCAGATAGACAAGATACGCTCCTCGTGCAAGCTTCTTGCAGAGATGTTCGAGACTGTCGGCGAGAAGATAGGGGAGGGAATCTCCACATGGGATGTGGACCGCATGTGCGAGGATTTCATGCATAAGCACCACTCCAGAGGGCCCTGTAAGGGTTATATGGGCTTCCCCGCCGTAAGCTGTACATCCGTC
>CAVDOI010000136.1:0-5983 GCA_963610485.1 Lachnospiraceae bacterium | reverse complement strand
ATGCTGGAGATCATCCGTGATACATTAAAGGACACAACTGCAGCAGCTGCAGGCACCGATCAAGTTATAGGAAAAAGCGACTAAGTTGTCGACCAAACCGACTAAGTTGTCGACCAAACCGACCGGGTTATCGATCAGGATAGAACAGGAGGTGCTGATGCCTGCGGTTCTGATACTGAGCGGATAGAAGCAGGAAATGCAGAGAGTCCGCTTTATGCTCTGCTGCCTTTTCTGTAATATGGAAGCATGACAAGAGAAAAGCTTATCGAGAGTCTCATCTCGTCGGGATTCTCCGAGTGCCCGGGCGGAGAGGAGTACACACTCTACGAGAGAGACGGCAGTTATATATTCGCCTTTCCGACACATATTGCATCATCGCTCTACGATGCCGAATGGCGGTCGGACTATGAGGAGATAAGGCTCACACGTTCAAGGCGGGGCTGGTTCGAGATCGAGAAGACTGACGGTTCTTCGATTGTCCTTTCCTCCGATGATGATATCGAGATAGGGTGCATGGGATAGCCTCCACGCACTGTTTTATATCCGCTTTCGATTATATTTGTAGCACAAAGGCGGTGATTCCGGGACGCCCGGCGGAGGGATGCCGTTTTTATTGCTGCTCTGAAAAGCTCCTGATTGAATATGAACGCCGCCTATTTCTCATGAAAAACCGTACACTCTGACTGATATTTATGGAAACTCGGGTGCAATCAGTTGTAGACTGAGAAGACAAAAGGTTGTTACGGTGAAAGTTTTCTATTTCTTTTTCAACCTCCTGTGGAGTGCGCTCTTCTACATTCCGCTTCCGGGAGGAAACAGGCTCGGTATTCCGCTTCTCGTCCTCATTCTCATTCCGCTCGGAATCTTCTACACGATATATCTCAGGGGTGTCCAGTTCAGACACTTCCCCCTCATGATCAGACTCACCCTCGAAAAGAAGGGCGTCGAGAGCGGAGCGCTCTCCGGCTTCCAGGCCCTTCTGGTTTCAACTGCGACAAGGGTGGGGATGGGCAATCTCGTCGGCGTCGTCGCCGCAGTATCTGCAGGAGGGCCGGGGGCTGTATTCTGGATGTGGCTGAGTGCGCTTCTCGGGGGAGCGACGGCTTTTGTAGAGGGCACGCTTGCACAGAAGTTCAAGACGGAGGACAAGCTCTACGGCGGCTGGAAGGGAGGGCCGGCATACTACCTCGATTATCTCTTCAGGGGAAAGAAGAGAAAGAGCATCCTTGCCGTCCTCTTCGCACTCTCCGGGCTCTTATGCTGGTGCGGTATAAGCCAGGTGATCGGTAACTCCGTCTCCTCGGCGCTCTACAATGCTTTCGATATCGATCCGCTCTTTTCGACAGTGGTGCTTGTCGCACTCTCGGCAGTCATAGTCCTAAGAAAGAATACGACAGTGAAGGCCGTTGACGTCATCGTCCCCGTCATGGCCGTTCTCTATTTCTGTGTTACAGTCTTCATCATTGCAAGTAACATCACCCTCATCCCGGCAGTCATAGCCTCCATATTCCGCGAGGCGTTCAATGTTCGAAGCGCAGTTGCCGGAGGCCTCGGGGCCGTTCTCATGAACGGAGTCAAGCGCGGTCTCTTCAGTAATGAGGCAGGCTCGGGAAGCGCACCCTGCGCAGCAGCTGCGGCGTCGGTGGAGAACCCCGTCAACGCAGGACTATTGCAGGCTCTCGGAGTCTTCATCGACACAATCATCATCTGCTCGTGTACGGCGTTCATCATGCTCCTTTCTCCATCTGCAGTCATAGAAGGAAAGACAGGGATGGACCTTCTGCAGAGTGCGATGGTCTATCATATGGGACAGGCGGGGAGCATCCTCATCGCCGTCACGCTCTTCCTCTTCTCGTTCTCGACATTCATCGGCGTCCTCTTCTATGCACGCTCGAATGTCAGCTACATCTTCGGTGACAACTGGACAAGTCAGACAATATACAAGATACTCGCACTCGTCATGCTCTTTGTCGGAGGACTGGCGGAGTACACCTTCGTCTGGGATCTCGGCGACTTCGGTATCGCCCTTATGACGATCTTCAACCTCATTGCACTCCTTCCCCTGGGCCGTATGGTGAAGGATATGCTTACCTCCTACGACAGGGACCTCAGAAGGAAGAAAATCAGGTAGAAAAAGTGCTGTCTTTCATATGAAAGGAAATTACGAACAAACTGTTCGTTAATTTCAAAAAAGTGGCATTCCAATGTCATTGTCAGACCTTTGAACATAAGAGAGAGTATCTCTATGAAAAAGACAATGACACTACTACTGCTCACTCTGACTCTCTGCAGCCTGAGTGCCGCTACTGTCTATGTCGGCGGAGAGGTCGGGATAAACTCCAACTCCGTCATCGCCGGCAGCGGATACAGCGGCTATGAATACTCGCGCGGCAGGGGATTTGACATTTCGGTTCCTGTCGTCGTGGAGTTCACACCGAATATCGCAATCCAGACCGGGGCGTCCTTCCAGATGAAGGGATACGGTTATATGAAGAACGCCGCCATCAAAGGCGAGAAGTTTGAAATTCTTGAATATAGCGTCATGAACAGCTTTATCGAGGTTCCCCTTGCACTGCGCCTCTCGCTCTCCTTCGGAGGAAGCAGATGGGGCGCATTCGCCGTGCTCGGCGGCTACTGCGGCTACTGGACCCACGGTTACAGAACAGGAGAGGCATACGGCCTTACGAGTGCGCGCCCGGTAGAGGAGGATACGGACCTCAGCCTCTACAACAGATTCGAGGCAGGTTTATCGGCGGCTTTAGGCGCGGACGTTGAATTCGGCTCTTTCGACGCATATCTTCTTGTCGGCTACTCGATCTCCCTTACAGATATGAACAGGAGCCAGAAATATGCATCATACCCGGTGCACAACTCGACAGTGACAGTTGCTGCAGGGCTTTTATGGGGGGTTAACAAATGAAGAAGATACTGACACTTTTGATGATAATTCTGTCACTTCTCGTGCTCTCATCATGCACGAACGACGTAAAGGACCCCGTCGATGAGACTACAGACTCCTGGGAGAGCACATTCCGCCAGTACTGGGATACGATGAGCCTCGAGTACGTCCACTTCAGCGAGGAGGAGGGCCTGGACTGGGATGCAGTGTATGAAAAGTATCTCCCGCTCTTCCAGAACCTCGATTACTCGAATAAAGAGGACAGTATCACGGCATTCAGATACTTCAAGGAGATGGCGTGGCAGCTTAGTGACTATCACTATACTCTTACCGTAAAGGACCAGTTCGGCAACTCCATCTCGATATCTCCCTCGACACTCCAGAAGATGAAGAAGGCACATCCCGACTGGGACATCAACGACTATCCCGACATCATGGCACTTGCCGTCTCTCCTGCCGGGGGAATTTCAATGAGTGTTCTCTCAATCAACGGGGGGTTCGATAATCCCGTCATAAAGGACCTGAGTGCAGCGACCGAGGCCGAGAAGGCTGAGTACAAGAAGTACGTCACTTCCATAGAGGGGATACTGGAGGTTTCGGATCTCACGAAGGCCGGATTATTCCATAACGGAACAGCAGATTTCACATCCGCTGTGGGATACACGATAGAGGCGCCGAAGAGCGAGACTCCGACTCCTGCCGAGAAGGCATGGACGACAGTCGTGAACGGCCTCTCCCTCGACGGCTTCACATATTTCTACGGCCTGACAAAAGACAGTGTTTTCTATTTCTATATCTCCCAGTTCCCGTCATCGAAGTGCCTGGAGCCTCTTCTCTACAGGGAGAATCTCACATCTGATGAGAGAAAAAAGCTCGAGCAGAGCGGACTCGATATCATCCATGATGCACTCTGGTGTCAGAATGTGAAGGGCGGAGTCACATACGACCTCTCGACGGAGAGGGAGCAGCTCGAAGGAATATGCGACCTTCTCAAGAATCTTAAATACATAACAGCCGGCGGCAAATGCTCATTCGACGGCTATTCATGGGAATCTGTCAGCGGCGTCGTCATGGATGTCAGATCAAACGGCGGCGGAGATGTCAGCTTCCTCCTCACCCTGATGGGCTCGTTCTTCAGTGAGGAGACGAAGATCGGACAGGTCAGATACCGTGACAGCTACTCGAGGTACAACTACACACCTTGGATCGATTACTACCTCGAGAAGGAGTACTGCAACCCCGTTGCAAGTGCAAACTACTCCGGCCCCCTCGTCATGCTCACAAATGGATATTCAGTGTCATGTTCGGAGACGGCGTGCATAATCGCAAAACTTCTTCCCTCTGCGAAGATAGTGGGCGGTCAGACATACGGCGGAACATGTGCCCTCATAGACAGGACACTTTTCCAGTCAGGTCCGTTCAACGGAGAACAGATCACGATCTACACAACGACTTTCCAGGCAACAGATTCAAACGGTACGAATCACGAAACAACCGGAATTGTTCCCGATGTCGCCGTTGAATATAAGGAAGGCGAGGACGCAAGATTCAAGAAGGCGTTGGAAACCGTGAAAGAGATGATCTCATCCAACTGAAAGAAAGAATGAGAGAGGAGGTTCGAAAGAGCCTCCTCTTCTCATAGTACACGACTCTGTCATTCTTCTTGTACTGAACCCGGGAAGGTTCTACAATCATCGTATGAAGGATTTTCTAACACTTGCAGAAGAAAGACACAGCGTCCGCTCCTATACGGAGAGGAAGGTTGAGAAGGAAAAGATAGACCTCATACTCGAAGCGGGGCGTCTTGCTCCGACGGGATGCAACCGTCAGGGCGAGAGACTCCTTGTCGTCACGACAGAGGAGGGACTTGAGAAAGTCGGGAAGGCCGGAAAGACATACGGCGCACCCCTTGCAGTCGTGGTGTGCATGAAAAGGGACGGTTCATGGACACGTCCATGTGACGGAAAGAACCTGCTCGATATCGACGCGGCGATAGTCACGGACCACATGATGCTTGAGGCGGCGGACCTCGGACTCGGAAGCTGCTGGGTCTGCAACTTCAATCCCGACGTTCTGAGAGCAGAGCTCGGAATAGATGACGACCTCGTTTCCGTGAACATCCTTCTTGTCGGTTATGAGAAAGGGGAGGCGGGAAAGAAAAGCAGGAAGAGTATCTCCGAGCTCGCCTCGTTCATGTAATGCCGACAATAGAGGAAACCTTCGAGCGTCTCTCACGCTCTCCGTTCCGCTCCCGCTTCCATCTTTCGGATAAGGACAGGGCATACATAAGAGAGAAGGGCCTCGACACGATAGAGCGCCATGCCGCTACTTTCATCCGCACACGCCTTGCTCCTTCTTATATCCCGAATGACGGGAAGCAGACCCCGATGCGCGGTCATCCCGTCTTCACGGCCCAGCATGCCACGGCACTCTGCTGCAGGGGATGCCTTGAGAAATGGTACCGTGTACCTAAGAACAGAGAGCTCACGGACGACCAGCAGAAAAGGCTCGTCAGACTCATAATGGCATGGATAGAAAAGGAGCTCGGGGATAAAACTCTCACCAGCGGTGAGAGAATTACGCCGGAAGAATATGAACAAAATCAGGAATAGAAAAGGGAGGATCATCCGTCCTCCCGCAAAGAGAAAGTGAGGCAAAGAGGATTCGAACCTCCGACACTCAGTTCCGGAAACTGATGCTCTATCCAGCTGAGCTATTGCCCCGAAGACACTCTCTGTCCGTTACAAGTATTACGCGTTCTTCAACTCTTTTCAAGATTCGGAAAAAGAGAGAACTTCCGACTTCTCAAGATGGCAGGTTCTCTTCGGTCCGAAACAGACCTTCCGTCCTGCCCGATTGAGGTCAGCGCTGTATATCCCATCACCATCTTACTTATCATGATTAGTACGGGGCCTGTCCGGGACGGAGTAAGAAATTGAAGTTATAGCGATAACCGTATTTCTATTTTGCCCCTTCAACTATTAGAATGGATGACATGTCCGACTGGAAAAAACTATTCAAGCCATTGATGCTCGAGAGAGGAAAAGATCTCTATAAAACGCGTTCCGTCATAAAGTACACAGA
>CAVDOI010000135.1:0-6014 GCA_963610485.1 Lachnospiraceae bacterium | reverse complement strand
GATGACAGATGATGATTACGAGTGGGATGAATCCGACATCTACTGGTGACGATAAGGGAACAGAGAAGTGACAATAAGAGAGATCATCAAACAGAAGAACCGGGAATATTCTGAAGACGAATTGATCAGTAAGTTTATATGCAAAGAGATTTTCACTCAGGATGCCACAGAAAGGAAAATAACGGCGGCAGAATACTTTGCTCCCATTCTTAAAGAGAAGTTCGGAGAAAAGTATCCCATGCTGGACTGGGAGGAGGAGAGCGCAAAGCTTACGGTACTGACCTATCAAGGTCCGGACGACATCAATAAGGAGCTTACGTTTATTCCGGCAATCGCCATATATTTCCTCGACAGCATCTATCAGGGTGAGAACGGAAAGGAAAAAATAGAACAACTGGCGGAGCTTGTGAAGGATGATGTTGATTTTGATAAGGCAGGAGATGACGCCGAAGAGTATTTCTACAAGAACTGCTGCATTGATGTCAGACACCCATTATATCCCGAGAGCCTCATTGACAGCATGTGCCAGTATATTGCTTTCAGAAACATCGACTATGACGCATATTCCAAATTAAAGTCGATTACAATGGACTATCCCCTGCTCTGTGACCCGTACACATCCTCGCTGAAAAAAGACACAAAAGGAGTAGAGTCGGAGGCAAGGAACATATTCCTCCGCATTCTGGAGATGGTTCCTCAGAAAGCCAAAGATGAGGCAGTCGAGGAATACAAAATGCTTTTCTTTCCCCTCATTGACAGCTTTCTTGAATCAAGAGACAACATAGAGAGAGCCAGGAACAAGATCGAGAGCAAATTGGAATACCTGGAATATCGTAAGAACGAGGAGTTATTCTCCCCGTCGATTACACCCGCCGAGTTCAGGAAAATACAGAGCGATTATTTTGACAGACTCGAAAAACTTATGTCAGATAAAGACAGACTGGATTTCACAGCAGTCAATTTCAACGACAACTATGCCCTTGGTCTCTTTGCTATTCCTTCCCTTCTCACCAGATACACGGAGCCCTTCCGTTCAACTGTGCAGTTTGATCCTTATAAAGTTATCACCGGCTACTTTCTGCTGCTTGAAAGCGGAGACAACTATGCATGGCTGCTGAGTGCATCCCTTGCCCCTCTCAGCTTTGCATCCTACCGCCTGCCATGGACTGACACGGAATTCTCATGTGACGAGACAGTCAAAGAAGCCCGGAAAAGCCTTGATGATTATCATTGGAACAACAATGACATATACACGCCTGTGATGAAAAAGGAAACGCTGGGTATCGACGACACGATTTTATGCAGCGACCTCAGTATTTCAAAAGCAGTCTACATCCTTACCGGTGCAATCCCGCCGAGATTCAGCATAAGCATTCCAGACAATGAGCAGCTCATAAATGAAATCGGAGAGGATCTCTACTGTAAATTCAGAGATCTGCTCAACTTCTCATACACAGCAGAAAACAAGATCAACGACATAAGTGAATTAGACACATGGCTCTCGGATATTCAAAGATATCATAAAGTCTGCAAAGAGCTTAACGATACTAAAGAGAAGCTGGGGAAAACAGAAGAAGAAAAGAAGGAGCTTGAGAGGAAGAATGCCGCCCCGGATATCGTTCTGAAGAAGGAAACAGATTCCCTGAAAAAGAAGGTCGAGGAGCTTAATTTGCTGCTCGCCGGCGAAAACGCCGAGAAGGAAAGGCTGAGGGAAAAGATAACGGTTCTGAACAGGGAATATAGAAACGAGAAAGAGGAACTCTATTCACTGAGAGAGTTGATCTTCTCCCGCAGTGAAGACAATCCGGCAGAGGAGGAATCCTCTCCTGAGATTGAATACCCCTACAGTACCGGATGTTCCATTCTTGTTATCGGAGGACTGCCCGACTGGCTGAAAAGGATGAAGAATCTTCTTCCGGACGTGAAGTTCTTCGGCGACAGAGCCCCGCAGAAGGAAGTGTTGAAGCATACGGATATCGTATGGTTCCAGACCTATGCCGGTCTCTCTCATAAAACCTTCTACAAGACGATAGACGATTTAAAAGCTCTTGATATCCCGATCAAATACTGCCCGACAAGCGGCGTTTACAGATCCGCTGAAGCTATCGTGAATGATGATGAGAAGAGAAGAAATGGAAAATAGTGGATATCACTGACCGTGATTTCCGGAAGAACCGTAGAATCCCGGGCATAAAGCACAATCCTGTTCGAGCAGGAGAATATGCTTCTTCGATTACGATAATCTGCAGTTTTCCGTTTCATCCCGGGTTGTCTGCCCGCCCGTCATGATGTTTCCAACTGCAGAACCATACATAAAGAGAGGCTGTTGTCTGAGACAGCACGCCTCTTTTATATACACAGCCCTTTTCTGTCCCGGGAGGAAGGAAGTCCGGCCATATGTTGATAATCCTCTGTCCCTCTACTCCCCGTATGATATGTCCAGAAGTTCCATCAGGTCCTCTTTACTCATCGAGGAGAGAGACATGTTGTCCGTAGAGACAATCTCATCGGCAATATTCTTCTTCGTCTCCTGGAGTTTTACTATTTTCTCTTCAATCGTGTTCTCGCATATCATCTTGTAGACGGTGACGCGTTTCGTCTGCCCTATCCTGTGGGCCCTGTCCGTCGCCTGGTTCTGTACTGCCACGTTCCACCACGGGTCGTAATGTATTACGATATCTGCAGCGGTGAGATTGAGTCCCGTCCCCCCTGCCTTGAGGGAAATCAGGAAGAGCGGAGTATCGTCGCTGTTGAAGGCATCGACAAGTGCAAGCCGCCTGGCCTTTCCTGTCTCCCCGGTGATTGTGTAGTACGATATCTTCTCTCTCCTGAGATCCTCCTCGAGAAGGGAGAGCATCGATGTAAACTGCGAGAAGAGGAGTATCTTGTGTCCGCCGTCAATTGCACTCTTTATAAGCTCCATTGCGGCCTCTCTCTTTGCCGACTGTCCTTTGTAGTCGTTGAATATCAGGGACGGGTCGCAGCATATCTGACGGATTCTCGTAAGCTCTGCAAGAATCTCGATCTTATGCTCGTTGAAGTTCCTGTCCCCTTTGAGCATTCCCTTTGTTTTTGCAACCTCCGCCGTGTAGAGCTTCTTCTGTTCTCCCTCAAGGGGTGTGATCCTTGTTTCCTCTATCTTGTCCGGAAGGTCCTTGAGTACGTCGCTCTTTATACGTCTCAGAATAAAGGGCCCTGTAAGTTTCTTGAGTTTTTCCGCCGCTTCCCTGTCCCCGTTTCTCTCTATCGGATTACTGATGTTTTTCTTGAAAGTCTCCTGGTTGAAGAGGAATCCCGGCATGAGGTACTCGAAAATGGACCAGAGCTCGAGAAGTCTGTTCTCGATCGGAGTACCTGTAAGAGCGAGTCTGTTCTTTGCGTTGACCGCTCTTACCGCCTTTGCCTGTGCGGTGTTGTGGTTCTTGATGAACTGGGCCTCATCAATGATTTCCACATTGAATGAGAGCTTCTCATAGAGTGCTATGTCGCGCTTCAGAAGGTCATATGACGTGATGAGTATGTCATAGGATGAGGAATTATCGAGTATTTCCTCCCTTTCCTTTGCGTTCCCGGCAACTGTGGCTGCAGTTAAAGAGGGCGTGAAACGGATGCACTCGGCCTTCCAGTTGTAGACAAGAGATGCCGGAGAGACAATGAGCGCCTTTACATCCTTCCCCTCCTCCTTCATCGATAAAAGGAGAGAGAGTGCCTGCACGGTCTTCCCCAGTCCCATGTCGTCGGCAAGAATACCCCCGAAGCCGTACTCGAAGAGAACTCTCATCCAGCGATATCCATCCTTCTGATAAGATCTGAGAACGCTGTTCAAAGAAGACGGCACTTCATAGTCGCTTTCGCTTATCGTCTTGAATTCCTTTATGAGACGCTTGAATCTCTGGCCGCTCTCAAGGGACAGCCCATCCCTGTTCTGGAGTATCTGGTCAAGATAGAGCGCTCTGTAGAGCGGCAGATGCATCTTTCCATTGACGAAGTCACCTATCGGTATACCCGAGGAGAAGAAGAGGTCCTTGAGTACATCGAGATTCGCTTCCTCGAGTGATATGAAGTCTCCGTTCTTCAGACGGTGGAATTTCTTCTTGTCCCTGTAGGCTTCAAGAATCTCCACAAGTTCCTCAACGCTGAAGCCCTGCAGATCGAGTGTGAAGTCGAGTATGGAATCGTCATTCTCGTCGATGTCTATGCTCGAGATGACGCGCGGCATCTTTCTGACGATGATTTTCTTTATATCATCGGAGACCTGAACCTCCCCGTATTCCATGAGAATCGAAATTCCTGTATGAATGAAGTCATACACATCATAATCATAGTTCCTGACAGTCCAGCAACCGGAGTCTGTGTAAGGTCCGTAGAATATCTCATCAAGGTCATCGGCAATGTCCTGTTCATACTGCCTTAAAGCTTCGATTTCTCTTTTGAAATATGTTCGTCTCGGATATATCCTGTACTCTTTCCCCTCATACCTGAAGACGGGACGGCATACTATGGTGCCTTCATCATTGTCAAGATAGAATACGGTCTGCGGAGGCTCGTTGAGCTTGCCCTCAAGATTGTCTATGGCATTGTCTTCGACCTTCGAGTAACGTCTCAATACGGGAAGAACACGCTGATAGAAATTATCCAGAAGCGAAAGCCCTACATTGAATGAGAAGTTTCCCTTGGAATCGGAGAGCGACATGATCGAAACGGCCGGGCCGAGTTTATCCTTCTTCACTCTGGTGAGATAGCCCTTGTCTATGTAGTAGAGGCACCCGGATGAAGAATATCTTCCGCTTATGTTTCCGTGGACCCTGACTCCGACGACTTCATCTCTTTCCCTTATCTCATCGATTTTAAGTGTGAGCGACGGCTCAATCTCTCTGAAACCCTCGAGAGGAACCCCCTTATAGATGACGGAAGTATCTTTCATGATTGAAAAGAAGTCGTCCCAGATGTTATTCAGCACAATGACGCTTTTGTCACTCGAGTATGATGGATATCCCGTCTTCGATTTCGTCGCCCTGTAAAATTCCAATACCCTGGCCGCCCTTTCATTGAGCTTGTCTGTTGTGAAATCTACATAGCAGTTCTGTCCGGACGAATATTCCCAGTAATTTGAAGCCGCATCGTTGAGTGCAGATATGTCGCGGACTTTGTAGTATTTACCGTTGCTGCTCAGAATACGCAGCGTCAGATAGCAGTCACTGCCCTTTCCCGTCTCTATCGTCGGCTCGATATCGACAGTGCATTCCGTCCTGTCGAGCCTGAGTTCGATGGGACTCTTTCTTTCAATTTTGAAACTCTCTATGAACGACCTTGCATCAGGATCCGAGAAATCCACGATGTCACCGTTTTTTTCAAGGAATTCGATAAGCTTGATCAAGGCCACAGTTTTATGTGCGCAGAGCTCGATGACGCCGTCTGCGTTCTTACCTTTCAATTCACATGTTTTTGTAAGTGCGTAGCTTGAGTACCAGTAACTTGAATCCCTGCAGCTCAAGTCGGAAATGCCGTTTTTGGAAATGACCACACTCACTCCCGCTTTTTTGGAGCCGTCGCGTATGATTGCATCCAATGAGAGATACTTGTTGTTATTCTTCTCAGATAACTTCGGATTCCCGATACTCATTTCTCCGCTCTCGATCATTTTCAATGCTTTTTCATATGTCTTTTTAGTCGGCTTATAGAGATCAAGGGATTCTCTTATTGAAAAATAGTGGGGTTTTCCGTCGTCATTGAAGGGCAGCGTGACATATTCTGTCTTCGGTTTCTTCTCTTCTTTTTTCGCTTCCTTCTTTTCTTCCGGCTTGTTATCACTCGATAAATCACATTCGACAGCGCCTTTTTTGTTTTCAACCGCATACATCAGAGCGGCGATATGCTTGCAGTACGATATCTTCTTCGAGTATGCACATGAGCATGTGGCTTCAGTTATCTTTCCGTCTGTCTTGAGCAGGGACACACGATAGTTCGCGCTGTCTTTCACAACAGCTTTATATGCTTTCGCCGTATCTGTGTAC
>CAVDOI010000134.1:0-6023 GCA_963610485.1 Lachnospiraceae bacterium | reverse complement strand
TTCCTCTCCCTGAGCGATACAAAATAGTGTGTTCCGTAGTCGACAAGGCGACAGTACTGCTTTATGAATGAATCTCTGTCGAGAGAAAAGAATGAGGAGAGCTTTTCTATGTCGTCATCGCTCAGAAAGACGTAGCCCGGCTCTACGGAGCAGCAGTACATGCAGCGGCGGCAGGAGAAGTTCAATCCATCATCATAAAACATGACAACCTCGACAAAAAAAGCCTTCGCTTGGAAGGCATTTACTGGAGAGAGAAGGATTCGGACCTTCGAAGGCTTAGCCAACAGATTTACAGTCTGCCCCCTTTGACCGCTCGGGAACCTCTCCAAACAACACGATTATTTAAAAGTAATTGACGGCATTAGTCAATAGACTTCAGAAAGAAAAACGAAGATTTTAAAGCACGGAAAAGTAACTGCCGGATAAACAACAACTTACTCAGAGGCCGTCTTTCTCACTATCTCGCTGTATACCTGAGGCGGGACAAACGGAGAGACGTCGACACCGTATCTGATGAACTCTCTGACAGAAGAGGAACGGACAAAGAGGTTTCCGCTACCCGATGAGAGGTATACCGTCTCGACAGAGGATGAGAGAATACGGTTGTTTATTTCAAGTTCATGCTCGTAGACGAAATCCTTCCCGTCCCTGAGCCCCCTCACGATATAGCTGCAGCCGTGACTCTCGGCATAGCGCACCGTAAGGCCGTCGCAGGAATCGACCGTCACATTTTCAAATGACTCGAGAGCGCGCCTGATCATATCAACTCTTTCATCGACAGTGAAGAGAGCCGCTTTGCCGGGATTACATGCAACAAGTACGACAACGGAGTCGAAGAGGGAGCACGATCGTCTAATGATGTCGACGTGTCCGTTGGTCAGGGGATCGAAGGATCCGGGAAAGAGAGCCCTTTTCACTGTTTAAGGCTCTCCACATAGCTTTTGAAGCCGTTGTAGCTCTCCCTGTTCTCGACCTCTATCCTCTTCTCGATCGTGTACTTTCCGTCTTCTCCCTTACGGCATACGGCGAATGCACCCGAGCCTACGTAGCTCACCGTCTCGTCCTCCGCAAGGTGTTCCTGGCTCTTTATCCTCTCGAGAACGCAGTCGAAATGTGCATAGCCCTCGCTGAGGGAGAAGCACTGTGCTATGGACTGTATCCTCTCCCCGCATAAGGGACATACTCCCAGGGGCTCGCAGACCGTCTTCTGAGGAGGAACGGGAATCGAGGAGTGATGGGACCGCATGAGCGGAGCACCGCTCACCTGGCTGAGTGTCGAGAAGCCGGAGATGGCCTGGGCTTTCGCCCTTCCCTTCTTTCTGGCCTTTCCCTTTCCCCGTGCGGCCTTTCCGCTCTGGTAGGAGCCTCGGCTGTTCACACCCTTTCTTCCCTGTCTCTGCTTTCCTTTATTTGTCTGCTCCACGTCGCTTCACCTCAAAATGTATACTTCACGCCGACAGAGGCTCCGAGCTCGAGTCCGGGCTTCGGAATCGACCATTCACCTGTAATCTCCGCAAAGAGGGAGAGTGAAGGAGTGAAGTTGTAATCCAGACCGAGTGCCAGATCGAGGAGGAATGCCTTCTGTCCCTTGTTTGCACTGACGCCGAATGTTGCACCGGCGCCGCTCCTTAGATAGAAGGCGGCCTTGCCGAGTTCTGCGAATGTCCACTTGAGATAAAGAGAAGACTCTATATATGCACTGAGATCATACTGCACCCTGAGTCCGAGAGCAAGTTTATCATTGAAGGAAGCTTCCGCCCTCACACCGAAGCCTGCCGCGAAAGGACTGGACCAGCCGCCCATGAGATTGAACTTCGGCTCTGCATAAGCAGCAATCGCCCAGTTCTTTATGAAAGCACCCTTTTCAGAAACCGCCTTTTCTTCCATGACGGTCACTGCAGGAGCCTCCAGAGGCGCTGTTTCTCCCGTCTTCACTTCACTTACCGGAGTTTTCTCCTCTGTCGTTTCGGGAGCTTCTTCGACAGCTGTCTCCTCTTCGGATGCGACAGGATACATATCAAGGAGTGCCATGGCCTCTGCTTCGACAAACGGAACTATACTGTCGATGTAGTCTCTTGTCTGCCTGGGGTAATAAAGTGTGAGTGTACCGCCGGCAATCCTGTATGTTATGAAAGAAGACTCATCGGGATACGCTTCAGAGATCATTGCCGCAACTGCCGCGATATCTTCATCAGATACTCCCTCCGGAACTGTAAGCGTTGTGTAGGTATCTGCTATCTCGAGGTATGACGAGTAGCCGTTGTATGAATACGGGAAGGAGTAGTAGACCTCGGCTTCCGGAGTCTCCTCTTCCTCTGCCGGAGCTTCATCAGCAGCTTCAGCCTTCTCTTCCACCTCTGTCTCTTCCGTCACAGCAGGAGTCGTTTCTGTTTCGACTTCAACCTGAGTCGTATCTGCAGGTGCTGCTTCTGTTTCTGCAGGAGCCGGTCCGGCCTCTTCCACTGCTGAGGTCTTTTCTTCTGCCGTTTCAGTCTTCGTCTCAACTGAAGGAGCCACGACAGCCTTTTCGCTGTCCTGGGCCCTCTTCTCTGCAGACTGGGGCTGGGGTACTACGACTACCGGTTCGAGGTTACTTGTCGACTCCGATGATATGAGAGACTGGACAAGACTTGTATTTTCACTGCCGTCGCCCTTCTTCCTGCATGAGGGAATGAGAACGAGAACGCAGCATATGATTGCAAAAAACAGTAAACTCTTCTTCATAATTTTACTTTCCTGATAATGATTTTCCTATAAAATAATAAGCGTTGGAAGAACTTAATTCAATTTGTGCACTGAAAAATACTCTTCTCCTTCAACAATACAGCCTTATTTGTATGAAATAATGCAGTACAAGGAAGCTCCTTCCCCTCTTCATGGCCGCAATCAGAACGAATATCTGAGCCCGATTGCCATTCCGGCTTCGAAGCCCAGGCTCTTCGACCATTCGAGAACAGCCTCTCCGAAGAGCGAGAAGGACGGCGTGAAGAAGTATTCGCATCCGACTCCGCCGCTGATAAGGACGGAATTGTCCCCGCTGTTGCCGGGTAGTCCGAATACGCCGCCGAAGCCGAGTATTGAATAGAGCTTGACTTTCTCCATATCGGCGAACGTCCACCTGAGGTATGTTCCAGCCTCCATGAATCTGCTGAAGTCATACTGCACCTCAAGGCCGAAAGCGAGGCTCTTCGTGAGACCTGCCTCGAACTTCACTCCCGCTGAGAAATTGAGCGGCGTCCATCCCTTGCCGGAGAATGACGGAGTATATTCCGGAAGAGCGTATGCAGCTATCGAGAAGCCTCTGACGACCTTTTCTGTCTTCCCCGCTTTCGGAACTGAAGGCTGCACCGCGGCGCTCTCTGCCGTCTTTGATGAATCATCAGCTTTTTCCACGGCTGCAACCGGTGCTGTCTCCGGAACTACCTCTTTCTTCTCTTCCACTGATTCGACAGAAGGCTCTGCCTTTTCATCGAGATGAACCGGCATTTCTTCCTTCACCATGCTGTCGATAAGACGGACGGCCTCGTCACAGAGCGTATCGAGTGCATAAAGGAGGAATTCCCGGCTCTGCCCGGGATAGTAAAGTGCGAGGATTCCGTTATCGAGAGTATATGTTACAAGAGAAGCCTCATCCGGGTATGCGCTGTTGATGAGGGAGGCACAATATGCTACGTCCCCGCCATCCATTCCTTCCGGGACCGTGAGGAAAGCATAAGTCGTGTGTACCTCGACAGTGGAAACATATCCCTTGTAGCTGAGTGTTCCGGAGTATACGACGCTATCCCCGGTGCTTTCATCAGCCTTCTCCGCCGCCGCTTCTTCCGTTTCTGAACGGGAATATAAGCTGTCGATGTATTCCATTGCTGCAGTATCGAGAGAGTCGAGCGCGGTAAGGAGGTATTCTTCCGTCTGCCCGGGATAAGTAAGTACTACCTTCCCTTCAATTATGTCATAGACAACGAGGGATGACTCGAGAGGATAACTCTCATTGATCATCCCGGCAATGGAGAGGATATCTTCATAGGTTACGCCTTCGGGAAGAGTGAATGACGCTGTCGTTCTGCCGACACTGATTTCAGACTCAATCCCCCTGTAGGAGAAATATCCATCGAAGAAAGTGTCGTTTCCGCGCTCCTCTTCAGTGATGACGAGTGAATCTTCTATCACATATACAGTTTCAGCGGCAGGAGCAGTATCCTCTGCTTCTGCTTCGTTTCCGGCCGCAGTTTCAGAGGCAGTCTCCGTATTCGTATTATCGACTGCAATTACGACAGGAGAAGGAGAGAAGATTTCGTCGTTCACGCCTTTCTTTTCTGCTGCGGCAGCACTATCGGCCGGAGTTGTGCTGACGCCCGTCGAGGCGACGGCTGTCGTTTCAACCGGTGTATCAACTGTCTCTCCCTCCCCTTTCTTCTTACATGAAGGAAGAAAGACGAGAACGGCGCATATAATCAAAATCATTAAGGAAACGGATCTTCTATTCATAAATCATGCTTTCCCCTGAGAAATATATATCGTACATCATAAACTGCCCTCGACATTTGTTCAATTGAAAGCATAAGGGCTGCCTCCCGGCAGCCCCGATGTTGATTATCTGAAAAATCAGAAAGTATACTTTCCGCCGACTGTGAGACCGATTTCGAATCCCGGCTTCTTGATCGAGTACTGAGCTGTAAGTTCACCGAATACGGAGAACTTCTCTGTGATGGAGTAGTCAGCACCGAGACCGGCTTCGACAAGAAGTGCCTTCTGGCCCTTGTTCGGTCCGACTCCGAATGATGCACCTGCTCCGAGAAGAGCATAGAAGTCGAACTTGTCGAGAGAAGCGAATGTATATCTTCCGTAGACTGAGGCAAGAAGATATGCGCTCATGTCGTACTGAACCTTGAGACCCGCGCCGAAAGCACCGAATTCTGCTTCAGCCTTCGCGCCGAATCCGAGGACGAACGGGCTTGCTCCAGACCATCTGTTTGCAAGGTTGAACTTCGGTTCTGCAACTGCTGCAACCGAGAAACCTGTGAATGCACTTGTCTTCTCCGCAACAGCAGGAGCTGTGACAGGAGATACAGCTTCGACTGCCTGAGGAGCAGAAGCCTTCGCCTCTTCCTCTGCGGCAGGAGCTGCCGCTGTCTTTGTCTCTTCAACAGGTGCCGTCTCTACGGGTGCTGCTTCAGTCTTGGTCTCTTCAGCCTTTGCAGGGGCTGCAGGAGCTGCCTCTGCCGGAGCTGTTTCTGCCGGAGCTGCAGCTACCGCTGTCTCCAGAGGTGCCTTTTCAGCCTTGACAGGATAGAGGTCGAGGAGAGCCTTCGCCTCCTTCTCGACATACTCAAGGGAAGCCTTGAGATAGTCGCCGGACTGCTCGGGATAGGAAAGAACGAGCTTGCCGTTCTCTATGCTGTATGTGATGAGCGCCGCCTCCGAGGGGTACCTGTCGGCTACGTTCTTTGCAACTGCCGCGATATCTTCAGCGGAGATACCTTCCGGAATTGTGAGTGTCGCCTTTGTATTCGTTACCGTGATATCTGAATTATATCCGTTATAGGAGAATGTGACTGTGAAGAGTACGCCCTTCTCCTCAGCCTTTGCTGTTTCTGTTATGACGACTGCCTTCTCTGCTTCTTCCTGAGCCTTCTCTTCAGCCTTGACTGTCTCTGTCTTTTCAGCGGGCATCTCAGAGGGTGCAGCCTTGTCGATGAGAGCCATGGCCTCTGTTCTGAGAACATCGACTACTGCAAGAAGGAATTCATCGGTCTGTTCGGGATATGTGAGCGAGAGAACACCGTCCTTGTAATCATAGTAAACAAGAGAGGACTCTGCAGGATATGCTGCGCATACCATTTCTGCAACATATGTCACGTCGTCATAGCTTACGCCCTCGGGAACCCTGATCATCGCATTGTCGTTGTAGACTGCAACCGATGTCGTAAGTCCGCGGTAGGAAAGTGTATCTTTATAGACAGCTTTGCTTTCAGAAGCGGCTTCAGTCTGATCCTTCGGTGCCGTTACATCCGCGACTGTGACAG
>CAVDOI010000133.1:0-6108 GCA_963610485.1 Lachnospiraceae bacterium | reverse complement strand
CATTCCCTGTTCATGATAAGATGACCATCCGAGAGAGAGTCGAAGAGTGAGTAAAGGATATCCTCCTCCTCGACAGCCTTTCCCACAAGGTTCTTCAGTTCGTCCACAGGACACGAGGAAAGATCCTCGATGAATTTCTTCAAGAGTTTATTCGGCAATCTGTGACTCCCTTATTATGTAGTCGAGAGCAGCCCTCTCGCTCATGTTGTATGTTTCGATTCCTTCGCTCCAGGAGCGCAGTATGGAGAGTACCCTTCTCGCTCTCGTGGCTGTTATCATGCCGCTTCTGAGACGGCTTTCGATCTCCTGTGTCAGACGGAGCCTGAAGTAGCTGTAGGCCGAGAGATTCTCCAGCAGGGTGTTGATTTCCTCCTCCTTCTCCCTCGTCACAGAAGCACCGGAAGAGACGGCATCTGCAGTATCCTTCACGGCCCTGTCACATGCCTCGACGGAGGCACTGTCGTTACCGCGGCAGAAGTAGAATGCATCGAATGACGGATAATCCTCCCAGTGGTTGAACCTCGACTTCAAAAGTGACGATATCCTCTCCTCCGTAAGCGGTGGAAAATTGAACTTCCTCACCCTCGAAAGGATGGTCTCCATTATCCTCTGGCTCTGTGAGGATAGAAGTATGATGGTAAAATGATCTTCGGGCTCCTCCAGCATCTTGAGTATGGAGTTCTTCGCCCCCTCCGTCGCACTCTCTATGTCCTCGATGATGACGACCTTCTCCCCGCTTCCGCTCGACATCCATTCCTTGACGAGCCTCAGCTGGTCTATAGATGCGGCAGAAGGATTCTTCTTCCCGTTGTAGAGATACCTCTCATCTCCTGTTATCTTCAGGCTCTCGAGTGCCTTTACGTCTGAGTCCGTAATCTCTCTCGGGTCCTCGATCGAACACAGAAATTCGTCGACGGCCGACGCCTTCTGGAAAAGAGACGACGTGGATGAATTCATAGAAGGAGCAAGAAGAGCGTTGTACTGCATGTTGACAAGACGCATCGTCTCGAGAAGAAAGAGCCTCGAGGCTTCGCTTCTGTCTCTGGAGAATATGGAAACTGCGGCCCTGACCCTTGCATCAAGGGGGCGGAAAGGGAAATAGACAACCGATGCTGAACGCAGGATGTCACGTCTCTCTCCGGTGAGATGGAATGCCAGATCAAGGGCTGCGGTAAGTCTTCCCGAGCCGGGATGTCCGGCAAAAAGCAGCGACTGGGGCAGAAGCGAGTCCTTTATGTTCTTCTCCAGAGTCAAGGCAATCTGAGGCTGCATCAGGGCTGTGTTTTCAAAGGCCAAGGAGTGCTCCTTTGAAAGCCCTCTCGACAGATGGGAAGAGCGGCAGGTAGACGTTCATGTAGAAGAACGAATTCTCCTTGAGAGGGAGAAAATCCACAAACTTCTGAAGTGAACAGACTTCGAGCAGAAGAAAGACGATGATTATTGAAATGAGTGCGGCTGTGATGAAGCCCAGTAGGCTGTCGATCCATCCCAGAGAGAGCGTCTCCATGGCCGTACCCAGAAGGTTTCCTATAAGCCTGAAGATCAGAAAGACTATGAGACAGAGCAGCACGTATGATATGAGCGCCGTCATGAATGCGGGGGTGTTCAGCTTTGACGATATGAATCCTGCCAGTGGCTCGACGAAGAGCAGCGCCACCGGAAACGACAGCGCATAGCCCAGAATCTTGAATGCAAAGCGCGAGAGTCCTATCGCGAAACCGCTTATGCCCGAGATGAGAGTGAGCGCAACGAGGATTATATCGAAAATACCGAAGCTCAGCGAGCCGATTGTAAAAGTCCAGTCCATAGTGTCATTTTAACCCAACATCCACTCTCTTTTCTACTCTTATCTTCAAAATTCATCCCCGCTGTCTACCCGAGTGCCCCCTTTTTGATTATTATCTTCCTATGGCTAATTTCTTAATAAAGCTGTTCGGCGGAACAAAACAGGAAAAAGATATCAAGAGGCTGAGGCCTGTTGTAGATAAATGCAGAAGTTACTATTCATGGGCGGAAGGACTTGATGACAAGGACTTCCCCCTCCAGACTGAAAAGTGGAAGGAGGAGGTCAGAGGCGGAAGAAGTCTCGACGATCTTCTCCCTGAAGCCTTTGCACTTGCAAGGGAGGCAAGCTGGAGATGCATCGGCGAGAAGCACTATGACGAGCAGATCATGGGCGCGGTGGTGCTTCACAGGGGCTCGATCCTCGAGATGAAGACAGGTGAAGGAAAAACCCTCACATCCGTCCCTGCGGCGTACCTTAATGCCCTCAGGGGGGAAGGCGTACACATTGTGACAGTCAATGACTACCTGGCACAGCGTGACGCCGAGTGGATGGGATCCATATTCCGTTTCCTCGGCCTCACAGTCGGCGTCGTCATCCCCGGGCAGGACGAGGAAGCCAAGAGAAAGGCATACTCGAGCGACATAACATACGGAACGAACAACGAGTTCGGCTTCGACTACCTCAGGGACAACATGAAGCAGAGCATGGCGCATAAGATACAGCCCGAGCACCACTACTGCATCATAGACGAAATCGACTCCATCCTCATAGACGAGGCGAGAACACCTCTCATCATATCCGGCCAGGCGGAGGATGACACACCCAAAGTCATGGCTGCGAAGTCCATAGTCCCCTGCTTCAAGGAATGCGAGAAGGATCCCGAGACGGGAACATACTACGAGCTGAGTCAGCTCGAGAAGATGGACAGGGAGCTCTATGCGTCCTTCGACGACAGGGGCGACTACAAGATCGACGAGAAGAACAAGAATATAACCGTAACGAAACAGGGCATGACGAAGATGGAGGAACTCCTCAGGAAGACAGGCATACTCGAAGCTGGAAAGGACGAGAACGGCAACACCACCTACTCCCTCTACGACGGAAACAACTTCGAACTCGTGCACTACGTGACGCAGGCCCTGAGAGCGCAGTATCTGTACACAAGGGACGTGGATTACCTCGTGAAGGACGGGGAGGTTCAGATCGTCGACGAGTTCACGGGACGTGTTCTTCCTGGAAGGCGCTACTCCGAGGGTCTCCATCAGGCAATTGAAGCGAAGGAGAACGTGAGAATCAAGGGTCAGAGCAAGACGTTCGCAACAATCACATTCCAGAACTTCTTCCGTATGTATGACAAGATCAGCGGCATGACCGGTACTGCAGATACGGAGGCGGTAGAGTTCAAGCAGATCTACGGCGTGGATGTAGTCGTCATCCCGACTCATCTCCCGGTTGCCCGTATCGACAAGTCGGACCTCACATTCTACAGCGAAGCCTTCAAGTATGCGGCCATCGTCGAGGACGTGAAAAGAATACACGCAACAGGCCAGCCCATCCTCATCGGTACGACATCGATCGAGAAGAGCGAAAAGCTCTCGGCCCTCCTCTTAAGAGCCGGAATAAGGCACGAGGTTCTCAATGCGAAGAACCATGCCAGGGAGGCATACATCATAGGTGAAGCCGGAGCAAAGGGCTCTGTCACAATCGCGACAAACATGGCCGGACGAGGAACCGACATAAAGCTCGGAGGAAGCCCCGAGCACCTTGCAATGAAGAAGGTCGGAACAGACGCCACTCCCGAGGAGCTCAAGAAGGCGAAGGACGAGATAATGCCGGAGTACAGGAAGGCATACGAGGAGGTGAAAGCGCTCGGAGGTCTCTACATCATCGGAAGCGAGAGGCATGAATCAAGACGTATCGACAACCAGCTCAGGGGAAGAAGCGGCCGTCAGGGAGACCCGGGCGTTTCGCAGTTCTACATATCGCTGGACGACAACCTCATGAGGCTCTTCGCGCGTGACGGAATGAAGGAAATGCTGGGGAGAATGGGACTCAACACAGGTGAGCCCATACACCACAGGATGCTCGACTCCGCCATCGAGAACGCACAGAAGAAGGTCGAGGAGAGAAACTTTGCAATCCGCAGGAGACTTCTCGAATACGATGACGTACTCAACGAACAGAGGAACTTCATCTACTCCCAGAGGGACGAGATCCTCGTCTCCACGGACCTTACAAAGCGTGTGGAAGACAACAACAGGGACCTCATCGACGACATCTACGAAGAGGCGGAGGGAGATGAAAGAAAGGTCCTTGAAGGGCTGCAGCGTGTCTACGGAGCCTCATTCAACCCGGAGGACATAAAAGACAAGGAAAGCTTCGAGAACAAGATCATCTCCCTCATCGAGGCGAAGAAGAACTTTGTCGGAGAGAACATCTTCAACGACTATCTCAGATACATCTACCTCAAGAACATCGACAAGAGATGGATCGACCACCTTGATGCACTCGACGAACTCAGGGATGCTGCGTCTCTCATGAGCTACGCACAGAAGAACCCCCTCGTCGAATACAAGAACACGGCATCGGATGCCTTCGACGAAATGCTGGGCGCTATAACGGAGGCGGTATGCAAGGCCGCCGTCCTCGTAAGGTTCCAGGTAAACGGTCCGAGACGCGACGAGAACAGGGAGAAGAAACTCCAGACGGTCCACAGGGAGATGGAAAGCGTCATGTCACAGAGAAAAGAGCAGACTGCGGTCGCTTCCCAGGCTGAGGCTGCGAACACGACAGTAAGGCGTGACACCCCCAAGGTCGGACGCAACGATCCCTGTCCGTGCGGAAGCGGAAAGAAATACAAGAACTGCTGCGGACGCAGTTTCTGAGGGAGAGAAAGGGACGGTTGAATCCGTCCCTTTTCACTTATAATACAAAGAAATATTATTCAAGTATAAGGTTATTCCTCTTCACCGTATATCCCAGATGTTCGAGGAATGACGAGAGCTTCTTGTAACCGTAGTTACGACAGTCGAAGTCAGTATATTTGTTCTTGAGTGCATTGCCGATTATCGAAATATTGAGTTTGTCGTTCTCGCACTCGTCGACGAGCCCCTTGATGAAACGGGCGATTGTCTTCTCGCTTGCAATTACGCCGGCTTTTCTGTCCCTGTTGTCGTTCTTTTCCTTCTTGTCCTCACCCTGGCTCTCCGATAAGAGAAGGTCAAGGTATTTGAACTCGGAGCATGCAGCTACGAAGGCGGAAGGCGTCTTCTGCTCCCCCATTCCGATGACCTTCATCCCCGCTTCCTTCAGGCGGGATGCTAGACGCGTGAAATCACAGTCGGAGGAGACGAGGCAGAAACCGTCGACCTTTCCGGTGTAGAGGATGTCCATGGCGTCGATGACCATCGTCGTATCGGTGCTGTTCTTCCCGCTCGTATAGGGAAAGGACTGGACGGGAATGATGGAATTCTCGAGAAGAGTATCCTTCCATCCCTTCGTCGAAGAGGAAGCGAAGTCGCCGTAGATGCGGCGGTATGTTATCGTGCCTTCCTTGGCAAGTTCATCCATTATTATATCTACATACCGGTACGAGATATTCTCCGCATCGATAAGTACTGCCAGTTTCATTGAATCATCCATACCCCAATAATAAGCAAATAAAGGGAGAAAGACAAATGCCCCGGAGGATGCCGGGGCATGAAGGCGAAGAGACCGGTTTCAGAACCTGTACTTCAGGAAGAAGGTGAAGAGAGATGCCGAGCCGTAATACTCGTACCCCACTCCCGTTATGATATGGTCATTGATTCTCCAGTCGATTCCCGTACCCACAGTGACAGAGAGCCCGCTCTTGAACGACGATGTGGAGGAAGCAAGCTGATATCTGAGCCCGCTGTAGAAATAGAAATCGAAGTTGTTGACCGGCACATTGAATCCCGCATTGAGATTTACTCCCGAAACGGCATAGAGCTTGTCGCTGTTGATATAGGCGAACACATCGACTCCCGCCTCGAGATAGAAGCTGTCGCCGAATGTATCTCTCATCGAGAATGAGAGTGTCGGATAGATATGATCGCTTCCCCTGTAATATACGAACTTACCCTTGAGACTCAGCGTTATGTCGTAGGAGAAGACTCCACCTTTCTTCTTCTCCAGTACTGCCGACGGGGATGAGAGAGCAGATGTCCCGGTCTTTGTTGTCTCAACAACAGGAGCAACTACAGGTGGAACATTCTGAGAATCTGTTGTCTCTGCTGGAGCCGCCATTGTCTCTGCCGGTGCTGCCGGTGTTTCGACAGGAGCTTCAGCCTTGACGACAGGCT
>CAVDOI010000132.1:0-6218 GCA_963610485.1 Lachnospiraceae bacterium | reverse complement strand
GTTTTTCGACGTTTTTACTTTATGTTTTTCGACGTTTTTACTTTATGTTTTTCGATAATGGAAAATAATTATTTGTAATACAAAAAGATATTTTTGCTGTTAATACCCGATTCCGCCGCTCTTTTCAGCGTAGTGACCGAACTCCATGCTGAATGTGCCGCGTCCCTGCGTCGAACTTCTGAGGACAGTCGTATAGCCGAACATCTCCCTGAGGGGAACTTCGGCAACTACGGTGTCGGCTGTCGATCTGCTCTCCATGCTCAGGACGATGCCGCTCCGCTGCGTTATCGATGAGATGACATCGCCGATGTACTCACTCGGGGCAGTTGCCTGTACTATCATGATGGGTTCCATTATGACGGGATCGGCCTCCGTGCAGAGTCTGTCGAAGGCCTGGGCTGCACATGAGGAGAATGCGAGTACGGACGCACGTAGAGGATCGTACGCTATATCTGTAACATCCACTGTGATGTCGGTGCACTCATAGCCGTACTTTATGCCCGAGGAGAATGCTCCGTGAATGCCGTCCTTCACTGCATTTATGATCTCTTCCGGAATATCCTTCGTCTTCGCCGAAATCGTGAGGACGTTTCCCGTCTTCGCCTCGGAGGGGGAGACTGTGAGCGAAAGCTTCGCCCAGTTCTCCCTGTTTGCGATTGTCCTGTCGTATTCCTCACTTCCGGATACCGTCTTCTTTATGGATTCCCTGTAGGATACCTGCGGGTTACCGACTCTGGCCTCGATCTTCATCTCCTTTGTTATTCTCGTTACGAGAACATCGAGGTGAAGTTCTCCCATTCCCGATATCACAAGCTGTCCAGTCTCGCTGTCCTCCTTGTATGTGAAGGTGGGATCCTCCATCGCAAGTGTTTCGAGGGCCTTCTGGAGTTTGGCCATGTCCGATGTCGTATTGGGTTCTATCGCGACAGATATGACGGGAGTCGGGAAGACCATGTTCTCGAGAAGGTAGGGATGGTTTTCGTTTCCGATGGTGTCCCCCGTCTGCGCAGCCTTGAAGCCGATTATGACGCCGATGTCGCCGCTCCTGAGCTCGCTCACATCCTCCTCTCTCATCGCATGCATTCTGACAAGCCTGTTGATTCTCTCCTTCTTTCCCTTAGATATGTTATATACCGCAACTCCCTTCTTCAGTGTTCCCGAATAGACTCTGACGAAGCAGAGGGGACCGGAGTGGGGATCGACCTGGATCTTGAAGATAAGCGCCTCGAGGGGGCCTGCGGGATTGTGGCGTATGTATTCCTTCTTATCGGGGTTCTTTGCATTTATGACCTCGATTTCACTCATATCGAGAGGCGATGGAAGATAGTCGACGATACCGTCGAGAAGAGTCTGGACGCCGATGTTCTTCAGTGACGAGCCTACGAATACGGGCAGGATGGTGCGCTCGATCGTGCACTTCCGGATCGTATCCTTCATGAGGGAGACGGGGATCTCTGCTCCGTCGAAGTAGAGCTCGGTTATCTCATCGGAGTAGGACGCAAGCGAATCGATGAGGCTCTCCCTCATCTGTTCGTACTTATCCATGTAATCTTCGGGAATGTCATTTTCGGTGACTGTCGAACCCTGGTCATCCGCGCTGAAGGAGAGCATCTTCCCCCTCATGAGGTCGATGACTCCCCTGAAGGAGCTTTCCTCTCCGACGGGGATGAAGAGGGGGACGGGATTTGCACCGAGCTTCTTCTTCATTTCTTCAAGAACGCGGTAGAAATCGGCCCCGAGTCTGTCCATCTTGTTGACGAAAGCGATTCTCGGCACGGAATATGTGTCTGCCTGACGCCAGACCGTCTCCGTCTGGGGCTCCACGCCTCCTACGGCGCAGAAGACGCCGACAGCTCCGTCGAGGACCCTGAGGCTTCTCTCGACTTCGGCTGTGAAGTCCACGTGACCGGGTGTGTCGATGATGTTGATCTGGTGGTCCTTCCAGAAGCATGTCGTGGCTGCACTTGTTATAGTGATACCCCTGTCCTGTTCCTGTTCCATCCAGTCCATCGTAGCTTCGCCGTTGTCGACTTCTCCTATACGGTGGTTCTCTCCCGTGTAGAAGAGGATTCTCTCGGTCGTTGTCGTCTTACCTGCATCTATGTGGGCCATTATGCCTATATTTCTTATCTTGCTGTCGTCCATGATGGTGAGACTATCATAAAAGAAGGACAGTTTCAATTTTCCCCTTGACATAATATACCCCCGGGTAGTATTTATATCATACCCCTTGGGGGTATTGGAGACAATATGGCGGAAAAAGAATGCTGCTGCGGCTGTGGAAGCGTGAAACAGACTCATAGAAGCGGGGAGGAGAAGAAGGCCCTCGAGAACAGGATCAACAGGCTCATGGGACAGCTCGGAGGCATAAAGGGGATGATAGAGGACGACAGATACTGCGTCGACATACTCATGCAGTGCGCTGCGGTTGCAAAAGGCTTTGAAGCCCTCGAACGCGAGATATTCTCCTCCCACCTCCACGGCTGTGTCGCCCGTGACATAAGAGAAGGCAGGGACGAAGTTCTGGACGAGACGATGGACATTGTCGAGAGGCTGATGAGATGAAAAGATACTCTGTGAGAGGAATGAGCTGCGCCGCATGTTCGGCGCGTGTCGAGAAGGCAGTGGCGAAAGTCGACGGCGTTGATTCCGTCTCTGTAAGCCTTCTGACGAACTCGATGAACGTCGAAGGAAGTGCCACAGACGAGGCAGTCATAAAGGCCGTTGTCGATGCCGGGTATTCGGCATCAGTCGAAGGCGGCCCTGACAAGACGCCGGACGAGAAGGAGAGTCTCAAGGATAGAGAGACGCCGAAGTTAATGAATAGACTCATTGTCTCTGCCGTTTTTACATGTGTTCTCATGTACTTCAGCATGGGGGCCGCGATGTGGGGATGGCCCCTTCCGTCGTTCTTTACGCAGAACCACCTTTCCATCGGAATTGTCGAGATGTTCCTATCGTCCGTTGTAATGGTTATAAACCAGAAGTTCTTCATATCGGGAACGAAGGGAATGCTTCACGGTGCTCCGAACATGGACTCCCTCGTAGCGATGGGGTCTGGTGTCTCGTACATCTGGTCGTTATATCTCCTTCTAGACGCCTCGTTCAGGATGGGCTCGGGAGATATGGCCGGAGCCATGAGCGACATCCACGGCCTCTACTTCGAATCTGCCGCCATGATTTTGACGCTCATAACTGTCGGTAAGACGCTGGAAGCGGGGAGCAAGGGTCGTACGACCGATGCCCTCAAGGGACTTTCGAAGCTCAAGAGCAGGGAGGCCGTGCTCATTATCGACGGCAGGGAAGTCGTGACACCGATTGATAGTGTCAAGGTCGGCGATGTCTTCGTTGTAAAAAGCGGCGCACAGATTCCCGTCGACGGCGTCGTCATCGAAGGAAGAAGCGCTGTCGATGAGTCATCCCTCACAGGCGAGAGCCTCCCTGTGGACAAGGAGAAGGGAAGCCGTGTCTCCTCGGGGACCATCAACCAGTCGGGTTACCTTGTATGCAGGGCCGAGAAGGTCGGTGATGATACAACGATTTCACAGATAATAAAGCTTGTCGAGGAGACGGCATCCTCAAAGGCCCCCATACAGAAGACGGCAGACAAGGTCAGCGGAGTTTTCGTTCCCGTCGTGATTGCTGTTGCAGCGGTGACAACAGTCATATGGCTTATCGCAACGAAAGACATAGGATACTCACTCGAGCGCGGAATAAGCGTACTTGTAATATCGTGTCCGTGTGCCCTCGGGCTTGCGACTCCCGTCGCCATCATGGTCGGAAGCGGAAAGGGAGCTAGAAACGGCATCCTCTTCAAATCCGCCTCGGCTCTCGAGGAGCTGGGAAAGGTCAGTGTCATTGCTCTCGACAAGACCGGAACCATCACCGAAGGAAAGAGCACCGTCGACGAAGTTTTTTCCTACGACAAAGAGGACAGCGAAGTAATAAGGACGGCTTCAGCGCTGGAAAGCGTCAGCGATCATCCGTTGAGCATGGCAGTCATGAAGAAGGCCCGGGAGAAAGGAATAACGCCGTACAGCGCGGAGAACACCGAGGTTATTCCGGGCAAAGGTATCAAGGGAATTGTAAACGGAAAGAATGCCTGCTGCGGCAATCTCTCCTTCATCAGGGACCTTGAGATAGTGAACAGAAGCTATCTTGATGAACTCAATGAAAAGGTTTCCTCCTCAGGTTCGTCTCTTGTCTACGTCGTATCTGATAATAAACTTCTGGGTCTTATAACAATAAAGGACAGATTGAAGGAGGACAGCCGGGAGGCTGTAGAGATGCTCGACAGAATGGGACTCGATGTCGTCGTCATCACCGGAGACAACGAGAACACCGCGAAGAACATATGCTCGGGGCTGAAGGTGAAGAGGATCATAAGCGGAGTTCTTCCCTCGAGGAAGGCAGAGGAGGTGAGGAAGCTCAAGGCATACGGAAAGGTGGCCTTCGTCGGAGACGGCATCAACGACTCACCGGCCCTCACCGAGGCCGATGTCGGCATTGCGATAGGAAGCGGGACCGATATCGCAATAGAGAGCTCGTCAGTCGTCCTCATGAAGAGCACGCTCATGGATGCCGTCGGGGCCGTCACTCTCTCGCGTTCGACCTTGAGGAACATCTACGAGAATCTCTTCTGGGCTTTCATCTACAACTGTATCGGAATTCCGCTTGCAGCCGGCGTCTTCATCCCCCTCTTCGTATGGCGCCTCGAGCCGATGTTCGGAGCGCTCGCGATGTCGCTCTCCTCATTCTGCGTCTGCTCGAACGCACTGAGACTTAACCTTGTTAACATATACAAGGCCGATAAACATAAACACAGAACGGGAAAAGTACCCGTAAAGGAGAATAATGAAATGGAAAGAAAAGTAAGTGTCGACGGCATGATGTGCCATCACTGCGAGATGAGGGTCGAGAATGTCCTCCGTTCTCTCGACGGGGTTGAGGAAGCCCGTGCAGACCACGAGAAGGGAGAGGTGACTCTCACTCTCACAAAGAATGTCGATGACAGTCTAATAAAGAAGACGATCGAGAAGGAAGGCTACACGTTCAACTCCATCGAATGATGCAGAGCGGAGGAGAGAAGTCTCCTCCCTTTCGTTTTTCTATTGTCGCCGGCGCTCATTATGAAGTAAAGTTTCCCCATGACGGAAAAATACAGTTACCAGTTCGTTGACAGTAATCTCATGGCGGGATGGTCGGATGACGAAGTCCATGTATCGTGGATGAATCCCTTCACCGGGGAGGAAAACTCGGGTGCGGAAATCGGGAGTCTCTTCCGGACATTGATTGAAAAGCCGGATGAAAAGACTGAAGATCTGATTTCCTCCCTCAATAGACTCTTTTTATATTACCTCAAGGACATGAGAAATGGAGATTTCGACTTCTTTTTCGAAGAAGAAACCCCCGGAAGGGCCAGTCTCCTTTATCAGTTGAGAAGGGCCGATAGTTACATCAGAAGCTCTTTAGCAGAGAGGAACAGGCTATTTGATTTACTTGAAAACGATGATGAGGACGGCAGTGGAAGACCTGAAATCTCCGAAGAGAACGCTCTCAAGATCAAGTCTCATTATCTGTTCCTCATGCTGACACAGTTTTTCGATCAGTCTCTGCTTCTTCTTCGTCTTGATCCGGTGCTTCTTCATGCTCCGGAGGGATGCTCATTCATAATCGGACCCGGTCCCATGAATATCATAAACCCGTTTTTCAGCGGGAGGCACCCTGAAGGCAGTGAAGGATACGAAGAGGAACTCTGTGGAGCATGTCTCATAATGCCTGTCACTCCGTCCACGGCTTTCTGTCTCTACGATCCCGATATATACAGATTCAGGAAGAAGGGCGGGAAGTGCATGCTTACTCAACATGATGTCGAAGTACTCAACATGATTCAGATCTATAACGGCGGGAAGGACTACGGCTTTGTTTATAAAGGCGACGGAGATAACCTCAGAAGTGCAATCGGGCGCCTTGGCAACCATGACGACTGGAAGAATTATGAAGAGTCTGATTCATATCCTTTCAGCACTGATCTTTCCCTCTGCCTTGTCAAGGCCGGGGCCGAGGAGAATTTCTCATCATACTACGACGATCCTTACGCTAAGTTTGTGCAGGAGATGCAGAAGTACGACCAGGACTCATTCTACCGCAAACTGACCCCTGAATACGATTACGAAGAAGAAAGACACAGGCGTTTCGTCTTCGCACACAATTATCTC
>CAVDOI010000131.1:0-6240 GCA_963610485.1 Lachnospiraceae bacterium | reverse complement strand
GTTTAAACACGGACCGTAGAGCGACAGACCAGGACAACATCTATCGGTACCTGTACATTCTTCCGTAACGTAGTGCTTATGCACTGAGGCTAATCAACAAGGGTATGCTCACTTCCGCTTACATGCCCCGGGGCTTGCCCCGTGGGTTGTTGATTCGAGCTTTACTTCTTCACCGCTGCGAAGGTAGAAGATATATGTCTCTATCGGTCTGTCGTTGTAGATTGTCGAAAGGGCATGTCTGTAATAGCCGAGCTGAGCTCTGTGGCGTTCCGGTGCTTTGATACTGTCCGTCTTGTAGTCGACGATGATTATCTTCTCCTTCGAGACGCACATGAGGTCGATGATGCCTTCGACGACTGTATCGCCGTCTTTGATGTAGAATTCCTTCTCGGGATAGAGTGTATATCCTTCAAGTTTCTTTCTGAAATCCGATAAGAGGAAGTTGTCTCTGAGAGTGAATGCACTTTCGATTATCTCACTGTGTCTGCTGTCATCTTTGAAGAAGATTGATGTGTCGGTTTCAAGACCGAGAATTGCATTTTCGAGAAGGAGATGAACAAGAGTTCCGAATGTGGTTATACGCTTCTCTTTTTCGGCCTTGATTTCTTCATCAGTAAGGCATTCAGCATATTGTGTGCTGCTGAGAATCCTGTCTGCCGTTATCTCGGGGAGAGGTATGATTTCATCAGGCCTTACCGGATTTTCCCTGATAAGAGCAGTGACGCCGACCTTCTTTTTTACATCGTCTTTCTTAATCTCTTCGGGGGATGCATACCAGTCTGCGATTTCACGGTTCTTCATCTTCTTCGATTTTCTTTCTTTGAAGACATACCGGTATACAGGTTCAAACTCCCTTGTTTCGATGATACCTGTTCCGCTCTCGAAGTCGAAGCCGAGACCCTTGACGAGGTATTGCAGGAGACTGTTCTTCCTGTCTTCCCCCGCCTGAGATATATTACCATCCTTGTCGACGGCTTTTGTGCCGAAAACAGAGGTGAAAATCAGATGATGTTCGCTTCTTGTCGCAGCGACATATAGAATACGCTTTGTCTCGGCATTTTCAATCCTGCTGATCTCGCCGCCTTTTATTTCGCTGAGCGGATTTTTAAGTTCACCGTCATCTGTTATGAAGCATTTGTACAGCGGCAGTCCGGAGGGCAGTGTTGTAATCGGGAAGCTGTCGCCTTTTGACTTCACACCCATATCGGAGACGAAGACGATCGGATATTCGAGCCCCTTTGATTTATGGATTGTCTGTATGGTGACACCTTCCTTCGCTTCTCTCTGGACACGGAGATCCTTGAAGTCGGAGGTGTCGCCGAGGGAGGGTCTTATTCTGTCAAGAAGTTCGATGAGGCTTTTTCCTTTTGAGTCGAAATCTGCTGCTATTGTAAAGAGATAATCATAATGTTCGGAGTAGCTCTCGTTCTTCGCCTCCGTCTCGATTGAGTATCTGTAGCCGCAGTCGAACCACAGGAAATGGACAAGGGAGGAAAGGGAATTCTTCTTTTCCCTTTCTCTGACGTCTTTGACAAGGCCTTCGAGAACAAGAAGCCTTTCCCTGCCGTCTTCCGAGAGCCCGTTCTCCCGCTCTTCGCTGTTGTTGATGTTGAGGATTACTCTCTCAAGATCCATGTCGGACATGTTTATAAACGGGGAACGTAGAAGGGAAGCAAAGGAGAGAGGATCGTCTAAGCCGTAAACCGAATACTGCAGTATGTTGTAAAAATCGTTGAGAACGGCATCCATCGTCAGCGATTTGTTGTCCGTCACAGTGAAGGGAATATCGTAGAGCCTGAGGGCTTTTTCGAAAGCCGACTGGCTTGAACCCGTCCTGAGCAGTATCGAGATGTCATCAAACCTCGGATAGCGCGGTGCCTTCGCCGCCTTGTCCCATACCATGTATTTATCTTTCTCTTTTCCGAGAATTTCTTCACGTATTATCCTGGCAACCTCGTGTGCCTCCGAGAGGGAGTTCGGTGCAAGGAGCTTTCTGTCAATGTCGTCGGGTATGTTTCTTACGTTCATGTATCGGAACGAGACATTGGATTTAACTCTTTCTCTGCGGCTTGTCAGGGGAGTGTATTCGGCTTCGTATTCATCTATGGAGTATTGAGGCATGATGGAGTTGCCGAATATTTTATTTATAGTCCGGATTAAATCATTCTCACTTCGGAAGTTTTCTGAAAGCGGCAGTACTCTTTCTTTACCGAAATCCCTGCTTATGTTCTTGAAAACCGATACATCCGCTCCCCTGAAGCGGTAGATTGACTGTTTCTCGTCTCCGACCATGAAGACCTTGTCGATTATGATATCGTCGACCTCGGGATATCGGGCCGTCTGTGTGAACTCCGGCTTAGCGGCAAGGAGATAGATCAGTCTCTTGTTCTCTTCGTTGTTGTCCTGGAATTCGTCGACCATGATTCTTCTGAATCTGTTGTTGTAATATGTCCGCATGGAGACGTTGCTTCTCAATATATCGATTGCAAGAAGCATTACATCATGGAATGTAAGTGCCCCCTCTTCTCTCTTATGAAGAAGTATTTTCTCCTGGAACGAGGTGAGGAGCGAGCAGTAGCCTTTCAGCAGATGGTAGCCGCTTTCGTCCTTGTACTTGAGGAAAGAAAGGTACTTCGAGAACTCTTCTTTCAGGACTGTCTTTTGTTTTTTGTACTCCTCGAACTGCCCCGGACTTTCCTTGAGCGAACGTTTCTGCGAGAACTTCGAATCGAGTGGTATCTCCTTACCCTCGATGAGGAACGACATGATGTGTGCGGCATGATCCGTGTCCTCTTTTATGGAACCGTAACCATTGAAAGCGGTAATAAAGGTCTTGAGGTTTTCTACAAGTTCCTCTTTCTTCTTTCCGAGTTCGTAATTGATGCTGTCCAGCGTCTCGTCGAGTATCTCACGGTAGAGTTCATGCCCGTCAGAGGAGAAGGGAAGGGCTATGTTGATGTAGCTGTCAGCTGTTTTTCTGAATGCAGATAACAGTACATCGGATGTGAGGAGCGAACAGAGATTCCTCACTTCATCGTCCTTTTCAATCTTTTCTTCGATTATCGCCCTGAGAGTCGTCTCCACGAAGGACGAGAAGTCTGCATCGTCCTCGATTCTGAACGATGTCGATATGCCGTAGCGTGTGCAGTCGGAGCGGACGATTTTCGAGCAAAAGCTGTCCGTAGTTGAAATCTCGGCTGAAGAGAAGTGCTCGAGCTCTTCGCTCCCTATAAGGCCCTCCTTTTCGGCTTTCTTGAGTATGAGATAGATCTTCGCCCGCATGTTGGCGGTCGCAGCCTTCGTGAATGTTATGGTGAGTATCTCGTCGCTGTGGATTTTCTCTACTTCGTCATCCATGATGAGACGCAGAAAACGGTAGGTAAGGACCGTCGTCTTTCCGCTTCCGGCGCCTGCGGGAAGGACGCAGTAGCGGTCTGAAAGCACTGCCTTGCGCTGGTTGGAGCCGGGCTGTGTTATGTCGAAGCCGTTCTTTCTGCAGAATTCCAGATATGCATTAAGTTTATCTTCAGTCATTGTTTTCCTCCATGCTTGCTACGAATCTCGCCCTGCAGAGCCGGGGATAGGGACAGTTCGTGCAGCTGTGCTCCGTGTATGCAGGTGAAAAGTCCCCTCTTTCGAGAGCGCTTCTGATCCGGGCCAGTCTCCCGTTGATTTCCGTTTTCAGGAGTGTGATGTCGAAGCCTTCATCCGCTTTTCTTCCGTTTGCATATCTGTATTCCTCGGACGGCCAGATGATCTTGTAGTTGCAGTCACTGAATGAGTAGAAAGCTCCGCCTTTGACTGAAAGAGAGTCGTCATTCTCGAGGAGTACTGCATACAGAATCACCTGTAAGGATATTTCACCGAGATCGGGGGAATAGTCGTAATTGCCTGTTGTCTTCCAGTCGATGATGTATGCATCCCCTGTTTCGTCGTTGACAAGTATTGTGTCCGCCCGTCCGGTGACAGTCAGAGTTCCGGTAAGGGGGTAGCTCTCGATTGTTTTCTCGTTTTCCATCAAGGAAAGAGAATCATATACTGAGGCTTTTGAAGAGGTTTTGACGCATTCGAGTTTGTCGATGAAGCGGCCTTTCATATGTTCGTATGAATAGTGCGTCGTAATCTTGTGCAGTCGTACCGCCTCGTCCAGCTTGTCACAGAATCTTGCCTGCATTCTCTCCGTATCTATACCGGCAATCGTTCCTGCGTCCTTCAGCTCCTCCTCTATTGTCTCGTGGAGGATATTCCCGATAACGAGCGGGTCCTCCAGCTTCGGGGTGAAGTCCCTGTCGGAAAGGCAGAGGTGTGTCGAGGCATAGCCGCGGTAGGGACAGAGGTCCCAGTCCTTCATCCTTGATACACTGATGCCTTTTTCCTCGTCTGTAAAGGGAGTAACCTTCACTTCTTCACTGCGTCCCCGGAGGGAGGTCTTCTCCGCCCTGGAGTAACCTGCACTCTGCGACAGCGACGGCTTTCCCGACGGGGATTTGTTCTCTATCCAGAGATCTCTTTCCTCTTTATATTCATCACAGTTCTCCCTCTTGTTTCTTACAGTGGAATCGAGAAAGAGCGGTGGCAGCAGTCTCGCGCCGTCGAAGCCGTCCGTCGTTCCCGAAATTACGTTCTTCTCGTTGAATGACGGAGAGCGGTATGTCTCCAGCACCGCTGATGATATGTCGACTGCCTCCGGGCGGGTGAGCGAGACAAGGAAGGGGTAGTCGTCTATCTTCAACCTCGTCGTCCTGTCATCGAGGCCTATTATATAATGTACGGGCGTGATGAGACCTGCCGAAGCCGGATATGCATATACCCTGATTCCGCTTTCGTCGTCACTGCGCTCTACGTACTCTGTCTCATCGATGAGGGAGAGAAACAGCCTGTAGAGACCCGGAATTTCGTCTTCTCCCATTGCTGTCAGGATTTCGAGTGCCGAGCCGAAGACTCTGTCATCCTCCTCGTTCCATTCCCCGTCCCCGAAGAAGGAGTCTCTGAATTCCTGGATGTGCTTCAGAGTAAGGGATGAACGTGTGCTCTTCACTATGCTTTCTGCTTTATCTGCAATTTCTCTGAAGAGCTCTCTTTCCTCTCCTCCGAGGACTCTCATCCAGCTCTCCCGGCCTTTGTCCTCCATCTTTCTTTCGACTCCCAGACGGATGATCCTCACGTTTTTATCCCTGTCTCTGAAAGGAAACTGCGGATTGAGGAGAAGTTTCTTCGTCTCTTCGAAAGACCACCTTGAACTTACGGTGGAATTGAGCTGTTCGAGGAACCTTCCCTCCGGATAATCCGAAAGCGGCCTCGAGGATGTGAATACGAGCGGAATATCACGCTTCTTCGCCTCGCTCTCGAGATAGGGACGGTAGGAATCGAGAGATGAGGAGGAGATGGCTATCTCGTCATCTCTGTAGTGTTTCCTGTCTTCCTTGATATCCCTGAGGGTCCATCTTATCTCGCTGATGGCGTTCGGATACTCGACAAGCGGTGTCTCTCCGCCCTGCGGTGCGTCAATCACTTCGACCTTCCCGAGGCTGAGAACAGCCCCGGCTTTCGACGAAGAAAACGTCGTCGGGAAAACGAACACATATTTTCCTTCCTCTATCCCGGAGTAATCGGGCTCGAGGTAGTTTTTCTCATAGAGCCCCTTCTCTTCAAGGAATGCAGAGTAGGATGTGCGGAGAATGTCTATATCGTGGAGCATATCGGAGGAGATGTGCTCTCTGACGCCGTCGTCTGGTGACGGGAAGTAGGGAAGGAGAGATGCTATGGAGCTCGAATAGGCGAGAAGCGACTCGGGGTACTCGCAGGAAGCGAAAGTGCGGAGACATCCGAGCCCTCCGTTCTTCAGAAACGAATAGGCGAAGACCTTCCTCTCGGTCTTCGTGACGCTTCTTTTTCCCTCTGTGTCGAGAAGCGAGAGATAGAAGCGGTCCCAGCTCAGGGCCCTGTCCTTGAATACGGCCTTCCCCGGCCGGCGGTCGATGAATGCTGAGAGCGCGTTCCTCGCCGCAGTTTCGGATGTGAATACGAGTGTCTTTTCCGTGTTTTCCAGATAGTCCAGGATTCTCTTTACTTCGTCCATGAAGTTAATATAGCACAAGAAAACGCGAGCAATGACGAAGACTTTCGAAAAAAGTCCGGATGAGTGTTAAGCATAAGCAGATGGAGCAGTACGACTATTTCTCAATAAAATCCCCAATTGCACCGTGTTGCTGATTTTGAGTTAGACAACATCTATTCAAG
>CAVDOI010000130.1:0-6261 GCA_963610485.1 Lachnospiraceae bacterium | reverse complement strand
TCGGCGCTGAAAACGGCAGACAGCTTAGCCTCTCAAAGAAGTATATCGGGGGGGTGTCACTCCCCGATTCTGAGGATGATTCTTGAGAGAAGGAGGTGGTGTCCTATAAGCGATTATGAGTTACTTATGGTTGTTTTTACAGTCATCGGGTTGCTGATTGCGTTATATAGAAAAAAATGAGCCGTTTTTGCTATCGAACCAAAAAACGGCTTAGCTAATTGATTAAGAGGCTTCCGTCTATCGACAGCACCCTTCTATAGATAATGTATCACAGCCTGAACTTCTGCTCAAGACTGATAATGAAGCGGGGGGGCAGTCTGTAACGGCCGCCCTCTTTTCTTCGTACTTCTCAGCCGAGAAGTACATCCATGTCGATTTCAGCCATGACTGCAGGAAGTGCACAGTTCCATGATTCGAGAACCTGGGGATGTGTCTCGCCGTAGACACCGGCCTTTTTCCCGTTATACATGATGTACGCAGCACGTCCCGGGATGAATCTCGGGTCGTTTTCGACAGGAAGGAGCGTGTACTCCTTTCTGAGGAAATACATCAGCGTCTGGACATACGATGAAGCTTCGTTGTAGCCGATCTGGACATCGGATGCAAAGAACGCCATGTTGTTCGCTGTATGTGTGCCGCTGTTGTCCGCTTCGTCCTTCACAGTGACCTTACCGCACTCGAAGATGAGGTGAGGATAGACTGCATGTCCCGATACGCTCTCGCTTTCAAGGAGACAGGGAAGAATACTGGGTCTGATGACTTCGTAGTTCTCGCTCATCGGGTTGGCGATGAAGACAGCCTCGTCTCCGGATGTGTGCATGTTGTCGATATACTCTTTCTTTGAACCGAGATAGTTGTACATCATCTCCTGGAAGCCCAGGCCCACCATTATGTCCTTGACCTTTCTCGAGAATTCCTCGACGGCACTCAGTCTTCCGACTGTGAAATCCGCGGGCATTACGGGAGTGAATGATGCCAGTCCGTGTCCGATCATGACATCTTCCGTCACATCCACTTCGTGGAGGAAGTCGTTTCTGTACTCCGGGCATTCGATGTAGACATACTTGTCATCTGCAACTGCATAGACTCCCATCTTCCTGAGTGCCGCTGTACATTCATCCCCTGTGAGAGGAAGACCGAGCTTCCTGCCGACTGCCTCGATTGATGCTCTCTGGGGCTCCTGGAAGTAGTAAGGAACCGTGATCTCTCTTCCGTAGGGAGTATCCTGATTGAAGCGTACCTTGATCGGGAGTATTTCGAATCCCATGTCACTGAGGTCGCATGCGAGGATGTTAGCTGCAAGAAGAAGGTCGTTGAGAATCGGGCCCGAAAGCTCGATGAAGAAATCACTGTCGCCGATTTCGACGGCGCCGATTCTTGCCGAATTGATGACGGGCGGGAACGAGAGTGTCTCTCCCTTGTCGTCATAGAGGTACGGGAATCTGTCGAAGGAAGAGACGATGTAGCCGTACTCCTTTCCCTTCGGATGCTTCTCTGTGATCTCCCTGAGGGAGAGCTCCTCTGTCATTCCGAGCGGGACGAACTTCGTCTTGTCGGGATCTACTGCCGCATAATGCACGGGGTAGGAGATGAGCTCCGAGCGGTATATACCCATTGCGATCGTCTTGCGCTTGCGGCCGAAGTTGAAGCAGAGCTTCTCCTGGCTCTGGATGAGATTCACCAGGAGGTCGTTGTCGACTTCGACGCCGCGGCATGCAAAGCCTATCGAGAAGTCCCTGATTCCCTTTGCGCTCTCGTCGTCGATGATCATACGACCTTCACTGTCCTTCTCCTCGTCCTTCGTCGAGAAGAAGTCATAGTACGGGATTTCACCTGTCTCATAGGTTCTGAGAGCTCTTGCAACTCCTGCCGGAGACCAGAGATCGGGGCGGTTTGTATCATTGAGTTCGATCTTGAGAACCTTGTTCTCCATGTCATGTCCGTCGAGCTCGGCCTTCGCCACGGGGAAGATGTCCACAAGCTCGTCATCTGTCATTGTCTTACCGAGTAAAGAGAAGAATAACTTCTCGGGTGCATCGATCTTAGGCATATCAGTTACCCCTCCTTGTTCTTACGGCTTCGATGTTCGGTGTAAAGAGTTCTCTCAGATCGTTGAGGCCCAGGTGCATGAGAGCCATTCTGTCGATACCGAGTCCCCACGCCAGAACGGGAACGTCGACGCCGAGGCTCTTTGTGACCTCGGGGCGGAAGATTCCCGCTCCTCCGAGCTCGAACCATCCGAGAACCGGGTGCTTGATATGGACTTCGATGCTGGGTTCCGTGAACGGGAAGTAGCCGGGCACATACTTAACCTCTTCGGCGCCCGCAATCTCCTCTGCAAACATCTTCAGAAGTCCCAGGAGGTTACGCAGGTTGACATCCTTTCCCAGTACGATTCCCTCTGTCTGGTAGAAGTCGGCACCGTGTGTCGCGTCGACCTGGTCGTAGCGGAAGCATCTCACGATTCCGAAATACTTTCCCGGAACCTTCGCCTTAGTAAGCTGATGCGCACTGAGGACAGTCCCCTGGCTGCGGAGTACCTGGCGGCGCGTGAACTCGTGATCGAACTTGTAGTTCCAGCCGCGCGACCCTGTGTTTCCTCCGTTCTCGTGAGCCTGGGCAACCCTGCTCAGCCACGGCTCCTCTATCTCTCTGCAATGCACGGGATCCTTGACGTAGTAGACGTCGTGGATGTCGCGTGCAGCATGGAACTGAGGCATGAAGAGCGCATCCCCGTTCCAGAATTCGTTCTCTACAAGCGGGCCGTCGAATTCCTCGAATCCGAGGGATGTGAGCTTGTCCTTTACCCACTGCAGGTAGTTGCCGTAGGGATTATGGCGTCCCGGGATAAGACGCGATGTGGGGGCGTTGATGCCGTAGGGTCTGAAAGTGCCGTTCTTCCATGAGCCGGAGGAGATCATCTCGGGAGTGAGGACTCCGAACTCTTCGCCGGTTATGTTGGCTTTGAGTACAGCCTCCTTCACCTCGTCACCCTTATCGGTGAGCTTATATTCCACTTCCTCCCTCTCCACTGTCTTGAAGGGAGACGATGAGGCACCCCTTTTCTTTGCAAGTGCGCCCACTGCCTTTCTCTCGCTCTCGCTGAGAAGTGCGTCATCTATGAAGCCGCTATCGAGAGCCCTGTCGAGGAGGGAGCGCTGAAGGAGGGTCTCCGCAGGAAGAGTATCACAAGAGGCATGAGCCTTCTTCTCCCCGTCGAGGGAGGCGCATCCGGATTTAGATAAAAGACCGAAGGCCGAACCTGTGTCGCTCTTCTCGAGGCCCAGCTTCTCGCTGATTTCGGGCATCGTCGAGGGTGTTTCCTTTATGAAGGAGAAGATCCTCTCGACAGGCATACCGTTCTTCTGCCATTCGCGGCCGAGGTCGGTAAGCTCATAAAGCGTCTTCTTTTCTCTCTTCGTCTCTTCTATGCATCCCTTGGCCGTGAGCCACGAGAAGGCCTGGTTGCACTGCCCGACCTTGTAGCCCAGTTCGTCTGTGATTCTCTCTGTCGTGATGCTTTCGCCTTTTTTCACGGCGCGGAGAAGTCTGACTTCCAGAGGATGGAGATTCTTTACATCTATATCCATATAAACTCCTAAGCTTTTCAAGCTTTTCCTATAATAATTAACGGGTTAAAAAATTAAAAGAGTCAAAGACCTCGTCGATACCCACTCCGACGGCGCCCTTCACCTCTTTCCGTGCTTTTTCACGCACTGCAACCACTCTGTAGTTATCAGAGAGCTCCAGCGCACGCCAGAGCTTCCTCTCGCTCTCGCTGTCGAGGACGAAGACGATAAGGTATCTTCTGCCTTCGTTTTCCGTCAGAAGATTCAAGTCGATGCCGTCATATACCGGCTTCCATACGGCGTAGCCGGCCTCCACGAGTCTTTCAAAGAGGTACCTCTCGGCCTTTACGGAAGCCGGGGTTGTCCACATCTTCTTCACGGCATTGTACGGCAGGGGATAGCTCACGCTCCCGCCTGTAGTTGCATTCGCCTCCACGTCGTAGAGGGGAACATCCCTGTGGTGTACAAGAAGGTCATCCGGTATTTCCTTCGAGAAGAGTATATCCTTCGTTTTCTCATTCATGGTCCATCAGCCTCCCCGCTTCTCTTATGATGTCCTCTGCAGAGGGAAGCGTCCCGCTCTCGAGCTTTCTTGAAAATGCCAGGGGGATATCGGGGGAAGAGAGAACGCAGATCTCTGCATCCCTGTTGACGGACACGACAAGCCTTATGACAGTCTCCGCTATGCTTCCCGTAAGGGGTGTGTCCTCGAGAATGAGTACCGACTTGAAAGAGGAAGCAGCGCTCTTCACAGCCTCCTCGTCGAGGGGCTTGAGGGATGCAATGTCGAGGAATGTGCACTCGTCGGGGGAAAGAACCTTCCTGGCCAGATTGAACGGCCTCGAGTAGCCGATGACAAGGAGCCTCTTTCCCCTTCCCGTCTTCACGGCCTTCCCCGGAGGAAGAATGAGGGTATCGGAAACGGAGTCGTCCTCTTCGCCGTACAGGGCCTTGTGCTCGAGAAAGACCACAGGGCAGTTCTCATACGATGCCCCGATAAGGTATGCCTTTGCAGTACGTGCATCGGAGGGGGCGATGACCTTGATTCCGGGAACGGAGAGGAACATGTTCTCAAGGCACTGTGTATGTTGTGCCCCGTGTCCCGTTCCGCCGCCCATGGCCGTGCGGACGATCATCGGGCATTTAAGCTTGCCGCCAGACATGAAGTATGCCTTCGCCGCATGGTTTATAAGAGGATCGGAGGCAAGTGTCAGGAAATCGCCGTACATGATTTCGACTATCGGCCTCTCTCCGAGGAATGCAGATCCCGCAGCCATTCCCGTGAAGGTCTCCTCACTGACGGGAGTCTCCCTCATTCTGTCGCCGTACTTCTTCCAGAGGTCACCGGAGACGCCGAAGCAGCCCCCGTATACTCCGATATCTTCCCCGATGAAAATGGCCCTCTTCTCTCTCGAGAGAATGCTGCCGAGCGCCTCCCTCAGAGCCTCCCGGTACGACGCTCTGTGGACGGGCGAGCTGTCGTCATGGGGAGAGACGATCCTTTCTGCCTCCGGAGTGACAAGCCTTTCAGCTTCTTCGAGAGAGAGTACATCGTCCTTTGTCCCGACGGCCTCCTGCCATGCACTTTCAATCAAAGCCTTCTCGCTCTCGATTACAGAGGAGAGTGTGCTTTCCGCAATGTCGTGCTTATGTATGAAGACCTTTATCGGATCCTTCGCCCTCCACTTCATCTCCTCGCTTCTTTCTCTGTAGAGAAGCTTGTCGGACTTGCTGTGACCGCACTGCCGGTATGTATCTGTTTCAAGGAAGAATGGCCTGTGCTTTTCAATAATGTATTTCCTTGCTTCAACACAAGCCGAATAGACAGCATCATAATCGTTGCCGTCAACTGTCCTGTACTCTATGCCGTAGCCGGAAGAACGTGAGGCAACACTTGTCGTGCTGATCATCCTCGAGGATGAAGCCGACATCCCGTAATGGTTGTTCTCCATATAAAAAAGGATGGGGAGATTCCAGACGGAGGCAAGGTTCATCGCCTCATGAAGCGTTCCCCTGCTCGATGCCCCGTCGCCGAAGACGGCAACTGCGATGTTGTCCTTTCCCTGACAATAAAGAGAGAGTGCGGCGCCGAGTGCTAGCGGAATGCCGGAGCCGACGACTGCGGATGATCCGAGGTTTCCGTGCTCTATGTCCGTCATGTGCATGCTTCCCCCGAGCCCGAGAGAAAGACCGTGGCGGGAGCCCAGCATCTCGCTGAACATTTTTGATATGTCGGATCCCGATGCGACGTTGAAGCCGTGACAGCGGTGTGTCGGAACAAACCAGTCCCCCTTTTCGAGGGAGAGGCAGAGTCCGGTGTGACTCGCCTCCTGTCCGATTGACAGGTGGGTCGTTCCATAGAGATTACCTAATTTAAACTCCTCGTCGATCTTCTCCTCGAAGAGCCTCGAGCGTATGAGAAGCGACAGTATTTCCAGATTATCCATAACAAACAAATGAAAGGTTACGAGGAAAGACCGAAGCGGTCAAGACAAAGGAAGGCGCACCGCCGAGGAAGGAAGCGATGCGCCGCAGAAACAAATCCTGTCTTGACTACACTGTTACATCTTCCAATTCAATTTCCGTTACTCCAGTCATCGTGCCTCTGTCTACATACACATGCAGTTTTCCGTCTTCCTGCACTTCAAAGACACCGGAATTATCTTCTTCAAGATAATAATGAGTATAATCC
>CAVDOI010000129.1:0-6351 GCA_963610485.1 Lachnospiraceae bacterium | reverse complement strand
TTACTAACGAGTCCGAAATGCGTTCCTTCAGCTCAATTTTTTCAGTTTCATGATACTTCATGGCGATTTACCCCACATTTATATGTTAACATCTATTACGCCAAAAATAAAGTTTATTGCGCCATTTATTACGCCAAATCTGGGTTTATTACGCCATTAATTACGCCAAGCCCAGGTTTATTACGCCATTTAATACGCCAAATCCAGGTTTATTACGCCATTAATTACGCCAAGCCCAGGTTTATTACGCCATTTATTACGCCAAAACATGGTTTATTGCGCCATTTATTACGCCAGATCCGGTTTTATTACGCCAAAACTCGCTTTATTACGCCATTTATTACGCCACTCAGAAAGAGTATAAGATGCGCTTTTGATTAAGGAGAGAGAAATAAAAAATGCGAACGAGCAGGATCGAACTGCTGACCCCCTCCGTGTGAAGGAGGTGCTCTCCCGCTGAGCTACGTTCGCAAGTACACAGAATATTATTCTCTATCGGCTTCTTTGTCTAGCTAGAGAACAATGCAAAGTGCAGTCACGAGAAGTGCAATCACGATTGCACCTATCATCGGAAGACGGAAGCGGGATGCGACATAGGCCGAAAGGACTCCCGCAAGCCCTGCATACCACTCTCCGCCGAAGTCCGTCAGAACCGACGGGAATATAAGCGCTCCCAGTGCGGCTATGGGAAGAAGCATCATGCACTTTCTCACTCTTTTCGGGAGTTTCTCCGTGAAGGAGAGAAAGTACGGTATGGTACGTGGTATCTGGGTGACAAGGGCCGATAGAATTATGATAAGAAGAATCCTGCTCATCTGATTCCGGCCTCCTCATCTGTATATATGAACGACGCGGCAAGAGTTGCCGTCAGCATCGAGACAACTATCGAGAATCCCGCGGAAAGTCCCAGGAGAAGGATCATGACACAATTGATTACGGCGCTTATGGCAAAGACTATGAGGGCTTTGAAATTCCTTCTGCTCTCTCCTCCGAGAATAGAGGCGAACATCGCATAGACCGTGATTACCGCGGCGCGCTTTATGACATCGGGAAGAAAATCCCCGACACCGGCGCCGACAAGGCTTCCGCTCCACCATCCTGTCCATGAGACAAGTCCCAGCCCGATGAGGTACGAGGGGGTGATCGGCCGTCCCTTGAAGGATGCAACAGAGAACACCTCGTCAGTCGTATTGAATCCCGCTGCAAGACGCACAAGAGGCCCCGATTCCTTCGTCAGCCGGGGCGAGAGCGAAGACGCCATGAATATGTAGCGGGAGTTGATGAAGAAGACGGAGATTATAATCGAGACGACGGAGGCCCCGCTCTTTATGAGGGAGAGAATCAGGAACTGCGATGATCCCGCATAGACGAAGAACGAGGTAAGCCATGTTTCGAAAAGCGTGAACGAGAGCGTCGTGCTCATGAGGCCGAATGCAACGGCAGTTGTGAAATAACCTATGAAAATCGGAAGTCCGTCGAGAACCCCGTCCTTCAGTTTCAATTGCGGTTCCATATTTCCTCACTTACCGCCTTCGCACCTTCCGTTCCGTCTACAGCCGCACTGACAATGCCGCCGGCGTAACCGGAACCCTCTCCGACAACATATAATCCTTCTGCTGCCATATACCTCTCGTTCCTCACGATTCTGACTGGCGCGCTTGTGCGTGTCTCGGAAGCGAGCATCAGGGCTTCATTTGTTATGAATTGTCCCTTCGTGAACCTGTTGAAATCTTCAAAACCTAGCCGTAGGGATGACGAAACGATATCGGGAAGAACGGAAAAAAGGTCTGCCGAGACACATCCGGGGCCGTATGTGGACGAGGGAAGCGTCGTAGACACACGCTTAGCCATGAAGTCGCCGAGACGCTGGGACGGTGCTCTGAAGAGCTCGATATAGGAACGCCTTTCAATGCTCTCCACCCAGTCCATCATTCTCCAGATGCCGCCGGAAGGTACATCGGTCTCTCTGATCTGGACGACGAATGCGGCATTGGCCTTCCTGCCAGAGCGCGACGAGGAACTCATCCCGTTCACAACCTGGAGCCCCTTCTCCGTTGCCGCAGGAACTACAGTTCCTCCCGGACACATGCAGAAGGAGTAGACCCCGCGGCCGCCGGCCTGTGTGACGAACGAATATGTCGCGGGCGGAAGATAGAGTCCCCTGCCCTTTTCTGAGTGGTACTGCATGGAGTCGATGAGACTCTGGGGATGCTCCACTCTCACGCCGACTGCAGTGTCCTTCGCCTCCACTCTTATGCCGTCCTTCTCGAGAAAGCGGTAGACATCCTTTGCCGAATGTCCCGTTGCAAGAATGACGGGAGACGTAAACTCCTCACCGCTCTCCGTTCTCACACCGCTGACAGCACCATCCTTCATGATGAGAGAAGTGACCCTGGTATTGAAGTGAACTTCTCCTCCGTGCTCAATGATCCTCTTTCTTATGTTTTCTATTACTGATGGAAGCCTGTCCGTCCCTATATGAGGGTGTGTTTCATACAAGATGTTCTCGTCTGCCCCGTGCTGCACGAAGAGAGAGAGAATCTTCCCTACATCGCCCCTCTTGAGAGAGCGTGTGAAGAGCTTGCCGTCGGAATAAGCCCCTGCACCGCCTTCACCGAATGAGTAGTTGCTCTCTTCGTTAAGAGCACCCTTCGTAGAAAGAAGCGCACAGTCGACTTTCCGGCTGTGGACATCCTTCCCCCTTTCAAGAATGACGGGTCTTATGCCCCTCTCGAGAAGCGTAAGGGAAGCAAAGAGCCCGGCCGGGCCCGCCCCCACGACAGTAACACTTGGAGACGATGAATCAAGGACGGGAAACTCTGTCCCTGTCCATGTCGTTTCCACATCTTCATCGATGAAAAGCCGTACAAGGAGATTTATCCTTATATCCTTACGCCTTGCGTCGATGCTCTTACGGATGTACCTGATTCCCTTCACCCTCTCCCGTCTGATTCCGGCAGACGACGCTGACTTTCTGAGAACGGTTTCTTCGTCGTATGCTTCAGCAGGAGTCAATACAAGGCTTACATCTTTTGTCATAGTGTCAACAATGATAGTTAATTCCCACTGCGGTATTCAATTCGGTAAGCTGTTTTTTCTTTCCTCTTTCGGCTACTATTGAGGGGTGAACATTCTATCAATCGAGAATCTTGAAAAGACAGTCAAGGACGAACCTCTCTTCGAGCTCGTCAACCTGGGGCTCAGCGACTCGGAAAAGGTCGGAATAGTAGGCAGAAACGGAGAAGGGAAATCTACGTTTCTTAATGTGATCGCATCCCGGATTCCCGCAGACGAAGGAAAGGTGTCGCTTCGTAACGGCACGAGGGTCGTACTTCTCGAGCAGCGGGTGACCTTCCGTGAAGGTGCTACACTGAGATCCTACCTCTACGAAGCCGACGACTCCAACATCGCCGTTCTCAACAGATACAGAACGGCATCCCCCTCCGAGGCTGCTGTCCTCAACGAGATCATCGAAAGAGACAACCTCTGGGATATCGAGCGTTCATACATGGCCTACCTTACAGATATGGGGGAAAACTTCACGGGAGAAGAGAAGATGGCCTCCCTCTCCGGGGGAGAGCAGAAGAAGGCCGCACTTGCACGGGCGTTCGCACTCCGCGGCGACCTCGTTCTCCTTGACGAACCGACAAACCATCTCGATATCGAGACAGTCGAGTACCTCGAAGACTGGATAAGATCCACCCCCGCCGCCGTCATCATCGTGACGCATGACCGCCATATACTCTCCTCGGTCTGCACAACCATCTGGGAACTCGACAGGAAGCATTTCTACCGCCATCCGGGGTCGTTTACAGCCTACCTTGAGAGAAAGGAGGAAAGGCTCATCATGGCCGAGAAGGAGCAGGAAAGGCTCAAGACCATTCTGAGGCGTGAACTGGTGTGGCTGATGAGAGGTCCCCAGGCGAGGACGGGAAAGGACAAGGGAAGAAAGGAGAGGATCGACGAGATGGAAGCCTCTCTGAAGAAGGTCAGGGATGAGAGAATGACACGCTTCTCGTCCCTCGAGCGCAGGCTCGGAAAGAAGATTCTCGATATCTCATCAGTCGGAGCACGATACGGAGAGAGGACGCTCTTCTCAGATTTCACATACTCTTTCACAAAAGGAACGAAGATCGGCCTCATCGGCCCCAACGGCTCGGGTAAATCGACGCTCCTCGACATATTGAGCGGAAGAAGGGAGCCTGACTCAGGCTCCGTCGACATCGGAATCAACACCGTCTTCGGTTACTACGACCAGCAGGGGCGGAACCTTGATGATACGAAGACGGCACTCGAATATGCCGAATCCTTCGGTAACAGAGTAGTCACGGCAGGAGGCGAAGACGTGACGGCATCACGCTTTCTCGAACTCTTCGGCTTTCCCGTATCGAGCCAGCGCACCCCTGTCTCCCTCCTCTCGGGAGGAGAGAGACGCCGCCTCTATCTCATAACACGGCTCATAAACAACCCCAACTTCCTCCTCTTCGACGAGCCGACGAACGATCTCGATATTCCTACGATGGAGAACCTCGAGGACTACATCTCCTCCTTCCCCGGCTGTGCGATAATATCTTCACATGACAGGACGTTCCTCGACTGCTCGGTTGACTACCTCTTTGTCATAGAAGACGAAAATATCACCCTCTTTCCCGGTAACTACACCCAGTACAGGGAACAGAGGGACGAGGAGAAGAAAAAGAAGGAAACCGAGAAGAAGGAAGACTCAAAAAGAGTCAGAGAGAAGAAGGGTCTTACCTATAAAGAGAATAAGGAGCTCGAGGAGATAGAAAAGGAAATAAGCACCCTCGAAGAGGAAATAGCTGCTCTCGAAGCGTCTTTCTCCACGGCAGAGACCACTGCTCTCGGAACACTCCAGGAGAGGACAAGAAATTACAACGACAAAAAAACAGCGCTCGATGAAAAGACCGAACGCTGGCTTGAACTTGAGGAGAAGAAGGGTTAGACCTCACTCGACGAGACGTCCTCGGCGTCCATCAGCTGTGCATTCGTCTTACCCGGTATTACACGGCGTATGAAGGGAATGACGCCGCTGTATGTCCTGCTGAACTCCTCCTCGCTCTCCTTGAGGGCCGCCTGCCATGCAGCTCCGAATCCGGGGCTGTTGATCGTGAGTCTGTCCACGGCCTTCTGATAGACCTGGAGCCTCTCGATCTCCTTTCTTCCGGGTTTCTGACTCATGGTCTGCAGGGAAACACGTAAATTCTCGTTGAAACGCTTGAGCTCCTCGTTCTCATTCTTGAGCTTCGTTATTCCGTCACTCTCGATTTCCATTCGTGACGTAAGCATCTCCTTGAGCTTCTTAATGTCACTCTCGCCTTTCTTCTTTGCAAGATGCAGCTTCATTATGTAGACGAACCATACGATGAGAGCGACGATGCAGCCGCTTCCGAGTCCGATGAAAAAATCTTTCCAGCTTGTCATTCAAAAACCTCCGATGACACTTTCTTAGTCGAAAGATAATCAATTTTAGCGCAGGAGGAAAGAAAACTCCACACTCTTCCATTTCAAAGCGAATTTGGTTATCATCATTCCGTTATGCCAGAGTGGTGGAATGGTAGACACTGGAGACTTAAAATCTCCTGGACGTGAGTCCGTACGGGTTCGAGCCCCGTCTCTGGTAATGCTTAGAGACAGGTTTTGATACTCTCAGAATCTGTCTTTTTTTATTTCTGTCACCTTAAAAATCCTATAAATAGCGAATAACCGTTATATATTATGCCGTCAGTTTATATTGAGGATATTCATCACGACAGATATCATTATCGCCTTCTCTTCCGGTCTTGATTCTGCAATCAAGAGAGTTAATGCAACGAGTGTTCCGTTGCTGATAATCTGCTTACCGTCTGACCTTTTCAGGATACCGTTCTTCTGCAGATATGACAGAAACAATGTTGCAGCAATTCTCTTGCATCCATCCTCGAAAGGATGATCTTTCACAAGGAGATAAAGAAGGTTCGCAGCCTTTTCCTCCAGAGTAGGATACACATCCTCACCAAAGACTTTCTGATGTACGGCAGATATTACAGCGTCAAGCTTACCCTCCTCTTTTTCAACTCCGAACAACGAGGAAAAAGAGCCGAATTTCATTGCGGAGATAATTTCATAGCATTCTGAGACTGTAAGCGGGATAACTTCTTTATTCCCATCCGGCTTCTGAATACACTGGTGGTCATAATCATCCAGAAGATCGAGCGCACTTGTATACAGATTAACAGCTTCCATCATCTCATCAGTATCAATTCCTGACATGTGAGCAATTATTCTGGATTCTATTTCAATTGTCTTGTTCAGGACTTCAAGACGCTTCTGGTTTACAGCATACCCCTGTAG
>CAVDOI010000128.1:0-6411 GCA_963610485.1 Lachnospiraceae bacterium | reverse complement strand
TGAGAATGTAGTTATAGAAAACAAGATCAATATAGAAATGTTCGTCATCAACTCTGAAATGTTTCTGTCTTGCAACAAATGAATATCCCCTGCCGAGTTCAAGAAGGAACTTCTCAAGGTGATCTATCAACGCCTGCTCAAGTTCCGACTCATAGAAATGTTCATTGGGAGGAAGATCCAGAAACTCAAGCACGTACGGATCTTTGATAATCTTCTCGTACTCGCTTTTCTTCTCAAGTGTGTCAATCTCATTTCTGACACTGTCTTTGTCCTTGCTCTTGAGTATCCTCTGGTAATAGAAGGAATTTATCTGCCTCTCAAGCTGACGCGAACTCCATCCAGCCTTGACAGCTTCATCAAGATAGAAATTTCGTGCCTCCTCATCTTCCACACGCATCAGAAGCCGGTAATGAGTCCAGCTCAATTCGGAACGCACTGCGTTCCATTTTGGGAACGTCAGATAAAACTGACGCATGTATCTCAAATTCCTTTCATCATACCCTTTTCCGAATTCTGCAATCAGTTTCTCCGAAAGATACTGCAGAAGCTGTTTCCCGTATCCTGCCCTGTCATTTTCTCCGCTTGCCTCATAGATCAGCTTCCCTATATTCCAATAGGCGGTCACCATTCCCGAGTTGACAGCAGCATATACCTGTCTTTGAGCAGTGATGATATACCCCCGAGCAGCAGAATATATATCTGTCGACTGTGGTGTGGATTTCGTGACGTGTATCTTCTCTGACAATTCTTCATTCTCCTCAAATGGTTTGCCCATGGACAATTATAAGCAGGGTAAAAATGAATCGTAAAGATGAATGATTCCTGAACTTCCCAAAAATGTGTCTCAGTAAGATTCAAACGGCAGATATTCTCTGTCGTCGGCATAAACAACACGCCGGCAACCGCTGCAGCATATAATGTCCTGTAGTTCTGCTTTACAGCAAAGTAGAAAACAGCGTTCGCAGCGTCAATCTGGGCCGAGGAGATGAGGAATGGGATAAACTCAGTCTCGAGCTCCAATAGATATAATTCCAGCAGCATGAGCTTGACGGCAGTTGCAACAAATGGCGGATCAGTATAACCGCCACCTGCAGAGCAGTAATTGAAACGAGCCGTACCTTCTCATTGAAAACACGGCTTGCCGCTGTCTTATTCTTCGTCCGGCATGTCGAAATAGCTGTTGATCATTTCAGATATGTCTTCACTTTGAACCTTCACAGCCCCGACTTCCCCTATATCACCATACTGGTAGATCTGGTCCAGAGCTTCGATGACGGCACGGATCTTCGTTCTGAGGAGGAATCCCGCCTTGTTCGCTATCTCCACGAGCTTTGCCGGATCGGAGTCGATAGCCCTGTCGTAAGCCCTTTCATAGAGACTGACGATGCTCTCCACACTGGATGTGAGTTCCTCCTTCGTGAGGGCTTTGAGCTCTGTTCCCTTCGTAATTTTGTCGAGGGTGTCTGTCATGGCCTTTATCTCGTCGCTGCTCCGTCCCGAAAGTGCGACAGAGGAGTACTCGTTCTTCGATGCGATAACCTCGTCGGAGAACGAAGAGGAGAACGCAAAGACGGAGTATACGCCTTCGAGAAGCGGCGACGGAGAGAGGAACTTGTCGATGTTGAGGTACGAGTTCTCCCTGCTCTTTCTCGCCATTCTTCCGATGAGCTCCGCTTCATCGAAGAGGATGACCCATCCCTTATAGCCCATTACCCTGAAGAGCTTCGCCATGAAGAGAAAATAGTCGAATGTATGCTTCTTCTGTACGAACTTCTCCCTGAAGGATGCCTTCTCGTCACAGTACTTCTGATAAAGCTTCTTCAGCGTCGACTGATTCATGAAGTATCCCCTGATATCGGCATCGATGGCATCGACGTCGTCGTCCCTGTGGCCCTGGGAGTACAGGAGCGTCTTCAATACATAATAGAGCTTGTCAGACGGGAGCTTCTTGAGGGCGTAGAGATACATCTCGTTGGCCTTCTCGCCGTCCTTGTCGAAGCCTTCGAATATTCCCTGGATACCGCTTTCGTTGCTTCCCGGAAGATATGTGTTCTCGAGGATTCTCTTGTAGAGCCCCGAGAGGTTGTTCGGAGGTGTCTCCTTGCTTATCGAGACAAGCGATACAACGTAGTTTCCCTCCTGTGCAAGGGAGAAGACGGTATTGAGAAGGTGTGTCTTGCCCTCCCCGTACTTTCCGATTATGACACGGCCCTTCGATGTTCCTTCTGCAACTTCGTCGAGGTCGGCCCTGATGGAGTCCAGAAGCTCCTTTCTCGAGGAGGAGAAATACCTTCCGACACGCCTTGAGGGAACACCGGAGCGTAAAGCTTCGATAAGATGTCTTGCTTCGTAATCCATTAGTTTTCCTCCTTCCTGTCGAGCTTGAGGGTGAATCTGTTCACTAGAAGCGGAAGCGATGTTCCTCCGAACTTCGCCTCCTTCATAAGCTTTTCTGCATCCTCGTCAGTCATCGGGACAGCCGAAATGTCGTACGAGGAGAAGAGGGACGTCAGGCGCGATGACATATCGAGGATGGCGGAGGGTGTGTAGAGAGTCGTGTTTATACGGTCGAGGTCCAAGAGGTCTACGTAGAGGTTCACCCTCTTCGACACTATCTCGTTCTGGATCCTCAGCCACAGAGCCTGGTAGCTCTTGAAGCCGTTCTTCTCGTTGTCGCAGAGGCTCCTGTCGAAGCCGAATACGAGAAAGAAATACCTGAATGTGTCAATATCGTCGATAAGTTCCCTTACAGCCTCATAGCCGTCGTCACGGCGCATCTTCGTGTACTTCACGGGATTGAGGGACGAGGTGCTTATCATGCTCTCGAGATTGTCGATGGAAACAAAGAGTCCGCTGTAGCCTGCAAGGTGCACGAGCTCGGAGAGGCTCCTTAAAAGAAAGCGTGCGTTGCTCTTATTGATTTTGTAGCCAGCAAGCCCCGTCGACCTGAGGGCGGAGAGCTTGACAGTCTTGTCGGCATGGAGCCATTTCGATACAAGGTCCTTCGTCTCGCCGTCGAGCTTGAACATCCCCAGGTACTCCGAAGCAAGAAGCGAGAGAATCTGTGCAAAGTTGTAATCGAGATTGGGGTTCTCCTGATAGAACTTCCTGAGTGCCGCCCTTATCTCGCTCTTGGAGTAGAATGAGAGGACGCCCTGGTCGCTGAGCCAGGAGGAGAAGCTCCTTGGGTTGTCGATGGAGTAGTCATAGCCGATGGAGGATACCATGTTGACAGCGCTTCTTCTTACAAGGTCATCAAGGTCGAGTTTTTCGAAGACGGCCTGGTAGAGATTCGTCAGATCCGAAAGAAGGAGCGACCTGCTGTCGAGTTCGACGGTCACAAAGCCGCTGTCGAGGGCGTCGAAGGATAGAAGCTTCATGAGGTGACTCTTGCCCGAGCCCTTCTTCCCCGTGATGAACTTTATCTTGCTTCCACCGTGTGATATGAAGGTGTCGAAATACTCCTTCTTCAGGAATGAAGATACCTTATCGAGTCCGACTGTGATCGAGCGCAGTATTTCCCTGTCAACGGGAACCCGCCCGAAGGAGAGTTCCACCATCGTTTTGTTTGCTTCCATCAATAAGCCTCTTCTTTATCTGAAGGAAATCGTACTCACAAGCTGTTCGTTGCCGTTTCCGTCGAGAATTCTTATACCCTTTCCTCTTCCGGTGGAGAAGGAGACGGACTTCCCGCTCTTTGTTACGAACGAACCCTTTTCATTCTCGATGTAGAGACGTGCGACGTCGAATGCGAATGCAAGGTCGTCGTAGTCCTTCCTGCTTCTTGAAAGGGGAACCATGATCTTGTAGAGGTCAAGCAGTGTCAGATAAGCGCCGTATGTGAACTTCTTCGACCCGGCCTTCTCGTTCTCTCTTGCCATCATGAGTGTGTACGCATTCTCGAGGTCCTGTGCAAAGGCGACGGCGTTGAATGTGGCATTTTCGAGCTTGTCGACAAGCGCCTTCGTACTTACTGCGACGCTCTCGGGTCTCATAGTCGCGATCTTCTTCTTTCCGAGAACGACCTCCTGACTCTCCGCATCAAGCTTTATCTTCGTCGGGAAGACTTCGTAGTTGGGATAGTCGCCCACGACGTCAAGGCCCTTTGCCCTGAGGGATGAGAGCATCTCCTCAGTGAACTTTCCGCTGAGGAAGTAGTCCTTATAGTCAAAGCCCTCAAGGTGTGCCTTCAGAGCCTCCTTTGCTTCGAGATAGACTGCGGTCGCACTCTCGAGTGCAGCACTGTCCTTCTCCGCCGCCTTTATATCGCCGTTTTCGGCATCCTTAGCAATCTTGCCTTCAAGCGAGGAAAGCTTCTTGACGCTCTCCTTCACAGCCTTCTCGAGAGTCCTGAACTCTTCGAGGAATTCTTCATATAACATATAGTTCAACCTCACTGGGAGTAAATATAGCATATAGGAGGAGCAAGTAGAAAGAGATGGATGCAATATTTCATCATCTTACAACTTTTATTTCCGTCATTATTTCCATCATTCACCCCCGTTATTTCCATTATCCAGCCCGTTATTTCCATCATTTCCCCCGTTATTTCCATCATTTCCCCCGTTATTTTCATCATCCGCCCCGTTATTTCCATCATCCAGCCCGTTATTTCCATCATCCAGCCTATTATTTCCATCATCCATCCTGTTATTTCCATCATTCACAGCATGATTACCATCAAAAGAGCTACTTCTATCTGGTACAACTCTCACCGTTTATGTTGTCAACTCTCACTGTTTTATGTTGTCAAGTCTCACTTTTTTATGTTGTCATCTCTCACCATTTTATATTGTCAACTCTCACCGTTTAATATTGACAACTCTCACTATTTTACTTGACATCTGGAAGTTATCATTGTAATAATTATTTATATGGAATATAGAAAACGGATTTGCGATGAAATACTTAAGAACAAGCTTGATTTGCTCGGTGCCGTGCTGATTGAAGGAACAAAATGGTGTGGCAAAACAACTACCGCAACACAGCAGGCAAAGACCGTAATTCTGATGAATGATCCGGATAAAGATTATCTGGCACTTGCAGAAATCAGGCCGTCTGCATTGCTGAAAGGTGACACACCTTTACTACTTGATGAATGGCAGCTGGCACCCCAGCTCTGGGACAGTGTAAGATTCGAAGTCGATAAAAGGGCGTCAACAGGCCAGTTCATCCTTACAGGGTCAGCAACACCTGTTGATAAGACAAGAATCCATCATTCAGGCATAGGACGGATATCAAGAATGACGATGAGACCGATGTCGCTCTATGAATCGGGCGATTCATCGGGCGAGGTTTCTCTACGTTCTCTGTTTGAAGGCGACAGTGACATCTTTCTCGAGACCGATACCGACATAGACAGAACAGCCTATCTTGTATGCAGGGGCGGCTGGCCCCAGGTTCTGGATAAAGATGAAGATAAGGCATTGCAGATCTCTTATGAATACGTCAAAGGACTGGTCGAGACAGATCTGGCAAAAGCAGTCGGCAGGAAAATCAACAAGGCCAAAGCTGAAAGGCTGCTGAAATCATACTCGAGGAATATCGGAACACAGACGAACATCGAGGAGATAAGAAAGGACATTATCGGGAAAGGAGCAAACACACAGTTCGGAATCAATACTCTTCATAAGTACATAGATGCTCTCAAAGACTGCTATATCATCGAAGATGCCGAAAGCTGGTGCGCACAGCTCAGAAGCCGGACAGTAATCAGAAGTACCCCCACCAGATATTTCGTCGACCCGTCAATAGCTGCAGCAGCGCTGCGTATAGGACCGGATGATCTCGTCAATGACCTCAGGACATTCGGCTTTCTTTTCGAGAATATGGTAATCCGTGACTTACGCGTTTATGCAGAAAGCATAGACGGTGATGTCTATCATTATCTTGATAGAGATAATCTCGAATGCGATGCAGTAATACATCTCAGAAACGGAAAATACGGTCTTGTTGAAATCAAACTCGGAGGTGAAGCGAATATAGAAAAAGGAGCCGGCTCCCTTAACAGGCTTGAAGCAAAGATAGACGTAAGTGCGATGAATGCACCTTCTTTCAAGATGGTCATCGTCGGAGTCGGACAGCATGCATATAAACGCAGGGACGGGGTTATTGTAATGCCGGTAACATGTCTCAAGAATTAACTGCACACTTCTCTCAAACAAGGTGCAGGACCCTGAAAACACAGAAGAGGCACGCGAAAGACACAGCTGAAAGAGAATCAACACCAAAGAGCCAGAGACCCCGCTCTCAGACGGAAAAGAGTGCAGAATCATCCGCTCCCGGTCTCTCTGTCATATATGAGACAACCGATAAACCGGATCAGAGGGCAGAGATGCAATCGGGGAGGCCGAAGCTCTCAATCCTGTTGTAGAGAACAGGGATGGATACTATCATCATAGTATGGTTGTG
>CAVDOI010000127.1:0-6463 GCA_963610485.1 Lachnospiraceae bacterium | reverse complement strand
GTCGCATACTTTAGCGAAACATATGATATCTCAGAAACAACTACTGATGGTTCTACTACCTATACCCTTGCGGCAAAATCTACAACTTAAAACTTAGGCTTTCTACTTCTCCCTCCGGGAGAGGTAGAAGGCATCTATCGGAAGATAGAACAATGGTGTCAGCTGCCACTTGGCAGTACACATAGATTTTTAACTATTTTTCCCATGCTCCCTCCGGCGTGTTCGGGGGGAGCACTTCTGTCAGAGTGGGCTGATTGGGATGCTGTGACGATTATGACTGTTTCTTTCGTAATTTTTTATTTGGGTCTCCTTTTCGAATTTGTTTGCGTTTTCAATCTGCAGGACCGATAATTGATTCAAAGGAGTGGAGAGTTGAACGAGCCGGCTTTGGCCCATGAAAGAGAATTCAACGTCCCGCCCGAGACTGTGGTATCCGTACCGCAGCCGACGACGCTTGTGGGATGTTTTTCCGAATACATAAAAGGATGGAGCCTTGTCTGCAATACTGCAGACGGCATAACTCTCACTCTCTCGAAGCGTGATGATACTGTTGTCAGGGTCATCAATACTGCCAAGCAGGACAAGAAGAAATTCCTTACTACGAACATACGTTACCGCCGCGAAGACAAGTGGGCGAACGCCGTGAAGAGCGTGTACCTTGCGCTTGAAAGAGAGGGTGTGAAGGCGCCGGGTATCAACCTGCTTTTATCCGGGCAGGGATGCGTGAGCGGGGGCGACGGCCTCTTCAGCCAGATATACGTGGGGCTCATCGTCGCACTTGATTCTCTTCTCTCCCTCGGTTATTCAAGGGACAAGATCTTCGAAACGGCTTTAAGTGCATCCTCCCTTTCATCTTCCCCGGACAGCGCCCGTATCCGGGACATCTGGGTGCTCACTTACGGGAAGAAGAACCATGTCTACCTCTATGACGGAAAGACCGGGAGAGTGAAGGCTGCCGAATACAGAGTCTCTCCCGAGGAGAGCTGCATCTTCGATTCCTCTCTTCCGTATTCGGTTCTTACTCCCGAGTATGATGAGTTCAGAGAGAGCCTTCCCGGACTTGTATCGACTGTGAAGGCGAAGCTTCCCAAGGGGATGGAACTGCGTGCTCTCGGGGAGAAGGACGTCAGGTATTATTCCACAGGTCTTGTCGACTATGAGAAGCGCTGTCTTGTCTTCCTCATTCTCTCGAGCGAATACGCAAAGAAGGCATTCGAATGCATTGAAAGAGGCGAGGGCACGGCACTGGGTCGCATTCTGTCCCAGGCTCAGCGTTCGATGGTGATGAACGCCGAACTCACATGCCCCGAACTCGACTGGATCTTCCGCCGCTGCAGGGAGAGTAAGTCCGTCATTGGCATGGCCTCCATCTCTATCGGAACGGCAGGGTCGTTTTTATGCATTGTTGACCAAAACTCCTCCTTCCCCGATAATCAGAAGGTGGAGGAGTACGAGCGCATCTTCGGCTTCCATCCGAGGAAACTGCCTTTTATTCCTTACTCTTCCGCTGAAGTAGTCGGGTGATACATGCAGATTCTATTAACCAATGATGACGGGTACCTCGCTGAGGGTATCAATGTCCTTGAAAGCGTGCTGAAAAGACACGGCCACACTGTCTGTGTGGTTGCTCCGCACACACAGCAGAGTGCGAAAAGCCATTCGATGAGCGTCCACGGCAGCATGACCGTATGGCGCCATGATGATATGCACTTTTCCCTCGAGGGAACTCCCTCGGACTGCGTCATATTCCCCATACGCTCCGGCTTTCTCCCGATTGTTCCCGATGCTGTTATCAGCGGTATTAACCACGGCTACAATCTCTCGAGCGACACCATCTATTCCGGTACATGCGGGGCTGCCCGGCAGGGTGCCATGTATCATATTCCCTCGATTGCCATATCTGCAGAGAAGGAGAAGGGGGGAGTGTACGACTTCGAACCGGCTGCGGAGTATCTTGCCTCCCGTCTCGGGTCCTTTATTTCCGTCCTCGACGGGGATTCGTTCCTGAACCTCAACTTCCCCCCTCACTGGAACGGGGAAGTGAGAAAGGCGGGGCTGGGATGTATCAGCTACTATGACAGATACACCTGCTGTGACGACGGTAAGAAGATTGTCCTCGAAGGCGACGGCTACGGCCTCGAGTTCAAAGACATCGAGACATGCTACCCCGGTGACAGAGCGCTTGCCGAGAAGGGCTATGCTACTGCAACAGTAATATCTGTTCATCCAGTATCGGACGGGGAGAGGATGGAGAGACTCACCCTCTGATTCCCTATTTCATAGGATACCCGAATCGTATATAATACCATCAGTCCGAAGAGGGGAGTTTGACGCGTTTAACCTTGACGCGGACGACCCCGATAATTACCTTAAGGGCAGAAGGAATACATATATGGGTAGAATTGTCTATCTCGACAACAATGCCACAACCGAGATGGCCTCGGAAGTGAAGGCCGTCATGGAGGAGAACGCCGGGCTTTACGGCAACGCCTCCAGCATGCATTCTCTCGGGCGCTCCTCGATGAGCGGAATCACCTGGGCGCGTGAAATGGTTGCCGCATTGATAAATTCGGATCCCGGAGAGGTTTATTTCAACTCCGGCGCCTCGGAATCGAACAACACGGTCTTCAATATCTTCAGAGACCGCATCGACAGCGGAGACAAGAGGAACCGTATCCTCTTGTCTACTGTCGAACATCCCTCCTCGATTGAGACAGCAAAGTATCTCATCGGCAAGGGATATAATATAGAGTTCGTTCCCGTCAACCACATCGGAGAGCTCGACCTCGATGCTCTCGAGAAGATGATGGGCGAGGATGTCGCACTTATTTCCGTAATGACTGGAAACAACGAAAGCGGAGTCATCCAGCCTGTGAAGGCGGCAGCTGAATGCGCCCACAGGTGGGGTGCATATTTTCACACCGATGCCACCCAGGCTATCGGGAAGATAAAGGTCGACGTCAAAGATATCGGCGCTGACTATCTTTCGCTATCGGGACACAAGTTCTACGGTCCGAAGGGAATCGGAGTGCTCTATGCAAAGAAGGGCGTTCCCGTTACGCCTTTCGTACACGGCGGACACCAGGAGAATGGCCTCAGAGCCGGCACCTACAACAACCAGGCAATCATAGGACTCGGGAAGGCTGCCGAGCTTGCACGCCTCAGTCTCGACGAGGAGCACGACAAGCTCTGGGCTCTCAGAGAGGCCTTGAGAAAGGGAATCGAGGAGAAGATTCCGCACGTCGTCGTCAACGGAACGAACGACCCGGAGAAGTGTCTTCCGGGAACACTGAACGTATCATTCCCGTCGGCCGAGGGGGAGAGCATACTTCTCTATCTCGACCTCGAGGGAATCGAGGTATCGACCGGAAGCGCATGTGCCTCGGGCTCGCTGGAACCCAGCTATGTTCTTCTCGCGGCAGGGCTCGACGTCGAGCTTGCACACGGCTCGATACGATTCTCGTTCGGACGCTACAACACGATGGAGGATGTCGAGTACACACTCGAGAAGCTTCCTCCCATTATCGAAAGAGTGCGCGCTATGAGCACAAGGAAGGACTGACACTATGGCATCAAGTTTCATGACACAATGGGTATATACGGATATAGTCAAGGACCACTTCATGAATCCCAGGAATCTCTGGAAGGAGGGCGATGAGTTCGTCCCCGACGGAGTGGGGGAGGTGGGCTCCCTCGCCTGCGGCGACCAGATGAGGGTCGGCATCAAGGTGAAGGACGACAGGATTGCTGATATAAGATGGCTCACATACGGCTGTGCAAGTGCAATCGCATCGACGTCGATGATGAGCGAGATGGCAATCGGCATGACGCTCGAGGAGGCTTACAAGCTTACTCCGAAGGCTATCATGGACAAGCTGGGAGGACTTCCGGAGCACAAGTTCCACTGCTCGGTTCTCGGTGACAAGGCACTCAGGGCCGCCATCGACAACTATCTCGAGACACACAATCTTCCCAATCCCTACAAGAACAGGGTCGCAACGATCATATGCGAATGCAAGGGTGTGACGGATCAGATGATCGAAGATCTCGTCAGGGATGACAAGGTCCATAATCTCGAGGACCTCCAGAAGCTTACCGGAGCCGGAACGGGCTGCGGAAAGTGCATCGAAAAGCTGAAGGCTCAGATTGAAGAGTCCATGCACATACTGGGTAAGACAAAGTGAGCAGCAGCTACTACAAGGATACCATCAAGGACGCCCTTTTTCCGAAAAAGAAGGGCGTCATTGCCAAAAGCAACAAGTTCATCAAGCCGGTAATGCCAGAGGAGATGAGTGCAAAGGACATAAGGGCCCTCAGACTCTCCCTGCACTTGTCGACAGCACTCTTCGCCGCCGTCTTCAACGTCTCGGGTAAGACAGTCGAGGCATGGGAGAGCGGCGTCAACACGCCCTCGGGATCGTCGCTCAGACTTATGCGCATGATACAGAAAAGCCCCGACATTCTCTTCGAAGCCGGGGTTCTCGAGGACAGAACGGCATTACGATAAGAGGAAGGCCGATCCTCCGATGAATTCCCTGAGTACGCTGTCCGGCGGTACGAGCTCGGGAGATATCGGGTTGACGAGTTCGAGGAAGGCCATGAGCCTCCTCGCCGTCGTATATGCCATGCCGTCTTCAAGCTTCACGGAGCGCAGCAGCGGCATTGCATAGGAGTAAAGAACGCCCAGTTCGTACTCGAGTGCGGTGTTTATCATCATGTCCGCATTGTTCTGGTAGGGGAAGAGGAGATTCTTCTCCTCCTCTTCGATTTCCTCCCATTCATATATTATCTCACTGGGTTTGACATCCCTCAGTCTGCATTCCTTGACTATACGTCTCAGGAGTCTGTTGTCTCTTGTCGAGATGTTGGAGTATGTGTCGAGATTGAGCTGTGTGAGAGCGGAGACGAATAACCTGTAGATCTCGTTTTCATTGAGGTCTGGAATGAGATGCTCGTTGAGCGTCTGCACGCCTTCGATGACGAGGATGGTGTTGTCGTCCATTCTGGCCGACAGCGTCCTGAAGAGGCGCTTCTTGTCGCTCTCCGAGGACGTGAGAGTCACTTCCTCGCCTCTCAGGAGGGCCTTAACTTCCTTCTGCAGAAGCGGTGTGTCAACATAGCTCTTTCCGTTCTCGTCACGCTTACGGTAATCGTCGAGACTGAGCATTACGGGGGAGAAACCCTGGATCTTGAGCTCTGCGCAGAGCTTGAGACCGTTTGTCTTCTTGCCCGAGCATGCCGGCCCTGATATGAATACTATCCTGACACCGCCTCTCTTCCTTATATCCTCCGCAGCGCGGTAGAGCGAGCGGCGCTGGAGCGTCTCCGAGAGTACGATGACCTCCCGTATCTTGCCCTCGGCCTCCTTGAGGTTTAAGGACCCCAGGCTGTCGACATCGAGAATCCTCGCCTTTGCCCTCGTCTCCTCGAAGACTCTGAAGAGCAGGGGATTGTCCTGGAAATCCATCATCGCCTTCATCTTTCTCGACTGAGGGTACCTCAGAAGCATTCCCTCCCCGTATTCCATCAGATCCCATACGGAGAGAAGAGAAATCGAGGAGATCAGAGGCTCGTAGTATACCGAACGGCATTCTCCGAGTCTGTTGAACATGTATGCGCCGTCGTTACGGGACTCGAGAAGCTTCTCGGTCTCCACTAAACCACGGCTTCTCACGTAGTCGAGAGCCTGGACTGCACTCAGGCTTTCGATGTCGATGACCATGTCCTCGTCGACGGCTTCCTTCATGACGCTCTTGAGCTTTTCGATGTCGCTCCTGCCCCTGTCACGGAAATAGAAGTAGTAGCCGTCTCCGAGGGAGTGTCCCGATATGAGGGTGCGCTCGGGATAGACGACGGAAGCCGCATATGAGAGAAGGAAGCACAGCGTCCGCCTGTAGACGCTCCGTCCCGTCTTGCTGTTGAGATAGACGAGGTCTATCACAGCATTCTCCTCGATTTCCGACTGCAGTGACTTCAGCACTCCGTTGACGACTGCCGCAACCGGGGGATTATCAAAATACTTTATCTTCTTCTGCCTTCCGAGAAGGTACGATATCTTCATGGAGGATTTCTCCACGAATGTGTCTGTCTTTACGCCGTTGAATAGGATTGTGTTCTTTTCCATGGCTCAAGTATAAGACGGAAAATGAAAATAACATACATCGAAATGCTCACTGTGTTGTATTCTTCTCATTGGTTGTAAGTTGTAAGTTAGTCGCAAGTTTGACGCAAGTTTGACGCAAGTTTGACGCAAGTTTGACGCAAGTTTGACGCAAGACGTTTTGTTAATTTATTATTTTAGAAATAAATAATTCAAGTGCTTAAAGAAATGTTTGACGCAAGTTTGACGCAAGTTTGACGCAAGTTTGACGCAAGTCTTGCTGTAACTCACATCTCTCTGGATTGAAAATCTCTCCGCTGAAGCTCTTGTGCAATCATTTAGCAATGAACCATTTTGCTGCAC
>CAVDOI010000126.1:0-6477 GCA_963610485.1 Lachnospiraceae bacterium | reverse complement strand
GTTTTACACATCTTTTCACCCGTTTTTCCTCGTCAGTGTCCTAGTCACCGCGTCTATTGATTTTCTTACTGAATCATCGGTTTCTATAAGACTTTCCACCTGCATTACAGAGTACCTTACAGAAGTATGGTCCTTGTTGATGTACTTGCCGATGTCGCTCTGTGTGAAATGGCCGTATTTGTATGCAACATACATTGCTATTTGGCGTGGAAGCTTTATCGCCCTGCCCCTGTTGGCTCCCTTCATATCGACAAGAGATACGTTGAAGTAGTTTGCCGTAGCCGTGAATACATCGTTTATCGTATAGTCGACGTTGACGGCGGGAGTCTCGATTATGAGGTTCTTGAGATTCTCCTTCGCCATCTCTATCGAGGCCGGCTTGTTTACAAGCTTCGCTATTCCGCTGACTGTTATGAGAGCGCCTTCGAGGTCTCTGACGTTCGTTCTTACCGACTGCGATATGTAGTCGAGAACATCTTCTCCCAGTCCCAGCTTCTCCTCCTTGTTCTTCTGTCTGGCGATGGCAAGCCTTACTTCGTACTCCGGGGGTCTGAGATCGACGTTGAGACCGCTCGAGAAACGTGTTCTGAGGCGCTCCGTTATGTCGGAGAGCTCGGTTATCGGGCGGTCGCACGTGAAGACTATCTGCTTTTCGTTGTGATGAAGCTCCACGAATGTATGGAAGAGCTCCTCCTGTGTCGTTGTCTTCTTCTGCAGAAAGTGGATGTCATCGATGAGGAGAACATCGACATCACGGTATTTCTTCTTGAATTTATTTGTACTGTTGGAACCCAGACATTCGATGAATTCGTTCGTGAAGGCTTCGGCCGTAACGTAGATGACGTTCATCTCCGGGTGCGTCGAATAGATGTAGTTGCCGATGGCCTGCAGAAGGTGTGTCTTTCCCAGTCCGACTCCGCCGTAGATGAGGCAGGGATTGAATGTGCTCTTTCCCGGGTTTAGTGCAATGACCTTGGCAGCCTTGTAGGCTATGTCGGAGTTGTCACCCTGGATGAAGTTGTCGAGTGTATAGCGGGGATTGAGGGTCGGGTTCTTCTTGACGGCGTTCGTCTTCATGCTCTTCTCGGCCTTTGTCTCCGGCTTTTCGGCTTTCTCCGTGCTCTTTGCTTTCGTCCTGGAGAGAGTCTTGTCAGTCACGAACTTCACGCGAAGGTTTTTCCCCGCCTTTTCGGAGAGGAAGTTCTCTATCACGGCCTTGTGTTCCCTGATGACGGAGACGACGAATTCCGAGGATGCGACGAGTGTCACTTCGCCGTCCTTTATTTCCTTTATGTCTATGTTGTCGAGAAATGCCTTGGCATCAGAAGGAAGAGTTTCCTTCATCATTTCCTTGGTCTCTTTCCAGAGTGTTAATGAATCATCCATATGACAAATATGATAATCAATAGATTTTCAGAGAGCAAGAAGCGGAAAAATAAAATGTGACAAATAATTAACTACATGCACATAAAAGACTTATAATACGGGCTTTTTTTGCTCTCAACCTTGTAAACAAACGCTCGTTTATGGTACAATGTCTATAATAAAAATAATCACGCGCACGCGTGCGTAAGCCAACATAAAGGAAAATTCATGGAAGAAGAAAAGAAAATCGCGGGTCACACTGCCGAAGAAATTGCGGCGGAAGTAAAAGCCGCCGAGGATTACACTTCATCTGGAATAACCGTTCTCAAGGGTCTGGAGGCTGTAAGGCAGCGTCCCGGTATGTACATAGGTTCTACCGGTATAGACGGCCTGCACCACCTTGTCTACGAGGTCATCGACAATTCCATAGATGAAGCCATGGCAGGCTACTGTAACGACATAGAGGTATCGTTCGAAAACGGTCCTCTGGGGGAAATCTGCACCGTTGTGGATAACGGGCGTGGTATTCCTGTAGATATCCATCCCGAAGAGAAGAAGAGCTGTCTGGAGGTTGTTCTCACGCAGCTGCATGCAGGTGGAAAGTTCGATCATAACTCCTACAAGGTATCGGGCGGTCTTCACGGCGTCGGCGTATCCTGCGTCAATGCACTCTCGGAATGGATGCAGGTGACTGTCTACCGTGCACCCCACATCTATCGTCAGGTCTACTCCAGGGGTATTCCCCAGACGGAAGTCGAGGTCATCGGAGATACTGACAGAACCGGTACTACAGTAAGCTTCACTCCCGACTTCACAGTCATGGAGAGAAACTCCTTCGACTACGACACTCTCTCAAAGAGATTCAGGGAACTCAGCTACCTCAACAAGGGAATCACGATCTCCGTGGTCGATAAAAGAGGCGAGGAGGAGAAGAAGGAGACCTTCCATGCAGACGGAGGACTCACATCCTATGTGAAGTATCTCAACGAGTACAAGACGGTCCTCTCCGATCCTATTTCCCTCGAAGGCGAAGGAACTACGGAGAAGAACGGCGGAGATCCCGTCTCGATTGAAGTCTCCATACAGTACAACGACAAGTTCGACGAGAAGGTCGTGACGTTCGTCAACAACATCAACACCAGGGAAGGCGGAACGCACCTTTCGGGTTTCAAGGCCGCTCTTTCCAGATGCTTTAACAACCAGCTCAAGAACAGCCAGAAATTCATGAAGATCTATTCGGGGTCCCTCGACAGCAAGGATATCGCGGAAGGACTGACGGCAGTCATATCCGTCAAGATTCCGAATCCTCAGTTCGAAGGTCAGACGAAGATGAAGCTTGGTAACTCCGCAGTCAAGGGTATCGTGGATTCTCTCGTATATGAGAAGCTCACTAACTACTTCGACGAGTTCCCGGATGTTCTGGACAAGCTCCTTAACAAGGTTACTCAGGCGGCTCTCGGCCGTGTCGCGGCTCAGAAGGCCAGAGACAACATCCGCAAGAAGAACGAGGGCGGCGGACTTCCCGGAAAACTCGCTGACTGCTCCATGCACGATCCTGCACAGTGTGAACTCTTCATCGTAGAGGGTGACTCTGCAGGAGGATCAGCAAAGAGCGGAAGAGACCGTAATTTCCAGGCTATTCTCGCACTCTGGGGAAAGATGCTCAATGTCGAGAAGGCCCAGGAGGCAAAGGTCCTCAATAACGAGAAGCTTCTCCCGATCATACAATCCATCGGAGCAGGTATCACAAGATACAATGCAGGCTCACAGAACGACGAGGAGGAGAGCGAAGGAGAAAGGAAGAAGGAGGAGAGACTCTTTGACATCAACAAGGTCAGATATCACAAGATCATCATCATGGCCGATGCCGATGTCGACGGAAGCCACATCAGAACACTGCTTCTGACATTCTTCTACCGCTATATGAGGCCGGTCATCGAGAACGGCTACGTATACTTTGCAATGCCTCCTCTCTACAAGTTCTCGGGCCCGAGAATCAACAAGCCCATCTATGCTTACACCGAGAACGAGAGAGCCGAGAGACTTGCCGAAGCAGTAGCGCTTACTGGAGACGTGAACAAGGTTGCCGTACAGCGCTACAAAGGTCTCGGTGAGATGAACCCCGACCAGCTCTGGGAGACGACCATGAATCCCGAGACGAGAATGCTGGGAAAGGTCCATCTCAAGGACGCCGAGGAAGCAGACAGAGTCTTCTCCATGCTTATGGGAGAGGAAGTCGAACCCAGACGTGAGTACATCGAGCAGAATGCAACATATGCTCAGAATCTCGATATTTAAAGGAGGAGTGAATGGACGATAACAACGATAACACAATCATTCCCGAAGAAGGACAGGAAAAGCAGGAGACGAAGCCGGGTGCAATCCTGACATTCGATCTTGCAGACCAGATGAAGAGTGCCTACATCGACTATGCAATGTCGGTCATCGTATCACGTGCTCTTCCGGATGCCAGAGACGGACTCAAACCCGTCCACAGAAGAATACTCTACTCCATGTGGGACATGGGTATAAGATTCAATACGGCCAACAAGAAGTGTGCCCGTATCGTCGGTGATGTTCTCGGTAAGTATCACCCGCACGGAAATGAGGCAGTCTACGATGCGCTCGTGCGTCTTGCCCAGGATTTCTCCCTCCGTTATCCAGTTGTATTCCCGCAGGGCAACTTCGGTTCCATCGACGGTGACCCGCCGGCAGCAATGAGATACACCGAGGCCAAGATGGCCAAGGTCGGCGAGGAGATGATGGCCGATATCGGTAAGGATACAGTCGACTTCATGTCGAACTATGACGAGTCTCTCACCGAGCCTGTCGTACTTCCCGCAGCCTTCCCGTTCATGGTATGTAACGGTTCCAGCGGTATTGCCGTAGGTATGGCTACGAATATGGCGCCTCATAACCTCAACGAGGTCGTTGAAGGCATATGCGCCCTTATTGATAACCCGGAAATAACAATTGAGGAGTTATCGGAATTTGTTAAGGGTCCTGACTTTCCGTCGGCAGGTATAATCCACGGTAAGAAAGGTATCATGGACGCCTTCCTTACAGGTAAGGGAAAGGTTGTAATAAGAAGCAAGTATGAGATCATAGATGCAGATCCACACAGCCGTGATGATCTTAACAAGACGCATACTGCAATCTACTTCACTGAACTTCCCTATCAGGTTAACAAAGCCGAGCTTGTCAAGAAGATCGACGACTACCGCAAGGACGGCGTAATCCCGGGTATTGCCCAGGTCAAGGATCTCTCCGGCCGTGACGGTCTGAGGGTTGCCATCTACCTCAAGCAGGAAGCGGTTGCCAACGTAGTCCTCAATATGCTCTGGCAGAAGACGGCTCTCCAGTCGAACTTCAACATCTATAACCTTGCCCTCTACAACGGTGCTCCGAAGCTCTTCAACCTGAAGGACATGCTCCGGGTGTATGTGGACCACAGAGAATCCGTAATCGAGCGCAGAACACGCTACGATCTCAAGAAGGCCAAGGAGAGAGAGCATATACTGCTCGGTCTCAAGATAGGTCTTGAGAATATCGATCAGGTCATTGCCATCATCAAGGCCAGCCCTGACAACACCGTAGCATCCCTTGAGCTCCAGAAGCAGCTTTCACTTTCCCAGATCCAGGCCGATGCAATAATCGACATGAAGCTCGGAAAGCTCAGCCATCTCGAAACCGACAAGATTCTCGATGAACTTGCTGAAATCGAGAAGAGAATCGCCGAATATGAGTTCATTCTCAGCGACAGGAAGCACGTACTTGAAGTCGTCAAGAAGGAAATCAGGGTCATCGGCGAGAAGTACGGAGATCCCAGAAGAACGCAGATTGTCGAGCACGAGCTTGATGATGCATCTCCGGAGGACTTCATCAAGAAGGAAGAAGTTGTAATCAATATCACGAAGAAGGGCTTCGCAAAGAGGCTTTCCGCTACCGAATATAAAGCAATCGGCAAGGGCGGCAAGGGCGTCATCGGAGCAAAGCTCACGGACGGCGACTATGTTGATCACCTCTTCACATGCTCCTCTCACGATGTTCTGACATTCATCACCAACCGCGGTAAGGCTTATTATATCAAGGCATTTGAAATCCCGGAGAGTGGGAAGACCAGCAAGGGTGCCAATATGAAGAACTTCCTCAAGATCGAGAACGATGAGAAGATTACATCCATCATCAACTTCAAGCAGGAAGAAATCAATGATGAGACATACCTTCTTATGGTTACCAAGCTCGGTGTTACGAAGCGTGTTGTCATGACAGACTTCAGAAATGCAAAGACCAAGGGCGTCAAGGCTATCATCCTCGACGAAGGTGATGAGCTAGTTGAGACACTGATGGTCAAGGAAGATGACGAGATCATGTTCATCACAAGAAGCGGCAAGGGCCTCAGAACTCCTGTTACAGATATAAGAGCAATGGGAAGAGCCACACATGGTGTCAAAGCCATGAAACTTGTGGGTGATGATGAGATTGTATCTGCAGTCAAGGTTGAAAACGACAAGACAATCCTACTTCTCACCGAACTCGGTAAGGGAAAGAGAACGTCATTTGACAACTTCATGCCTCACGCAAGAGGAACGATGGGTCAGAGAATCTACTCTCTGGGCGAGGATGACAAGATCATCGGCGCTGTATCCGTTACGGAGAACGATGATGTAATCCTCATCACGATGATGGGTCAGGTTCTCAGGGTTGCAGTAATCAACATCAGCAACCAGGGCAAGAATGCATCCGGTGTCATCGTTGCCAAGTTCAAGAAAAAGAACGACCGCATCAATGCTCTTGACGTGACTGCTCATGAGGACGATGTCGAAGAAGACGAACTCGACGCCGAAGAATCACCGGTCGAAGCGTCTGACGAGGCACCTCAGAGTGAGGAAACTGCAGAAAACACTGATAAAGAGTGATTATATTCACTTCTGTTTGATTTGCCTGGGGAAACCCAGGCATTTTCTTTGGACCGAAATAGAAATACATCATATACGTCGAAATGGTGCTAAAAAGTACCCTGTCTAATAGGGTAGGAATGGACGGAACATACAGCTGAAACTGTAACTACGAATAGAAACGCTCGGCCGTATTGTTTCATTCAACTTCTTC
>CAVDOI010000125.1:0-6677 GCA_963610485.1 Lachnospiraceae bacterium | reverse complement strand
ATCGATGAGCTTCAAGAAGTACGTAAGCATATCTTCCGTGCCGGTGCTCTTCTTTCTGTATTCACCGAGCTCATTGATGAAATACTCGAGGTACGAGGACTTCACTTCGTCCAGGAGCTCGCAGAGATCACTGTAATGAGCATAGAAAGTATTGCGGTTGACCCCTGCGGCACTGCAGACCTCAGTTATCGAGAGATCCTCGATCCTCTTCTCCCCCAGGACCAGCAGGAGGGCCCTCCGGAGCTTCTGCCGTGTCTTGATGACACGGACATCGTTTCTTCTTGCCATAAATACACCCAATATTATTGGCAATTAGTGATGGAGGTGGGGAGACTCGAACTCCCGTCCTAACAGTCTACCTGTAAACGTCTACGAATGTAGTTCCACTTCTGATCTTTTCCATATACTAAGGGGCGGAACGCACGTTGTATATGAAGCATTCCCTGATTTTTTCCGTCAAGCCGGGACACTCATGACGGATGATTCTCCTTTGTTAAATAAGAGAGTCCGCCGGAGACAGAACTTTCCCTCTTTCTGCCGAAGCTGCTCAGGCAGCTAAAGCAAATGCTTCAGATTCGACTTCGTAGTCTTCTTCTTTTCTAGCATTTAATTTTTTTTGCCGGTTTAACAAGTCAGCGCTTGATCCGCAGTCTACAGCCTAGCAAAGCCAGTCGAAACCAAAACACCCCCATGAGATGTTTACGCTGTAAATATAATCATCTTTGAAACAAAAAACAAACCTCCCGGAGGTGTTTTTTCAGCATCTTTCCAGAATCTTTGCCGTTTTCTCACCCCACTCTGCCAGATCATCGAAGACGAAGGCTGCTTTGGCATCGAGGTATGTCCTGTCCCTGTTGACTATCACGACCTTCCCTCCGCCGTAAAGCGTGAGAAGAGGAAGGGAGGCAACGGGATTGACGACAAGCGAGGAGCCGAGGACTATCGTGAGGTCGACAGAGCTCATCACTGAATGTGCCTTCTCTATAAGAGTTTCGTCGAGGTTCTCTCCGTAGAACACGATGTCCGGTCTGATAAGACCGCTGCATTCCGTGCATTCCGGATATGCATGATTCCTCAGGGCGTTCCTCGTTTCGTCGAATGTGTATTTCCTTCCGCATTTAGTGCACGTCGAAGTGCGGAGCGTCCCGTGAAGCTCATAGACTCTCTTCGAGCCGCAGTATGTGTGGAGGGAGTCTATGTTCTGAGTCCATACACCGTCGGAGAGGAGTCCCTTCTCCTCCATCATCTTCACAGTCTTGTGGACAATGCTCGGTCTGTAGACGGCGTCGCTGTACCAGCCGTCCCTCGCCCATGCATAGAACTCCTGAGGATGATTCATGAAGAAGTCTATCTCGAGAAGTCTCTCGACGGGAAGACGGCCGAACTTCTTCGAATATACTCCGCCGGCAGATCTGAAATCGGGAATGCCGGAGAGCGTGCTTATTCCGGCGCCTGTGAGTACGGCCGTACGCTTTGACGATTTCAAAATCTTGAAGAAGGATTCATAGTCACTCAATTTCCACACCCCTGAATGTGTTGCCCTGAAGCACACCGGCTTTGAGTCTTACCACATCTCCTGCCTTGTGCTTTCCGAGCGGTTCGATCGAATAGTAGTAGTTGTGCTCGTCCCTGCATAGATAGCGTTCCCTGTCGTCCCTGCTCTCTGTGGTTATTATGGCGGTAACTGTGAGAGGAAGTGCCTTTTCTCTTATCATCTTCTGCCTTTCAAGCTGGAGATTGATAAGCTTCTCGAGCCTTTCCTTCTTCGTGTTCTCGTCTATCTGACCGTCCATCGAGGCAGCTCTCGTTCCCTCCCTCGGGTTGTAGTAGTACATAAATGCCTCGCTGGGGTTCATGGCTTCCATCATGGAGAGCGTCTCCTCATACTCCTCTTCCGTCTCCGTCGGGAAGCCGACTATGACGTCCGTCGAGAGCGTGAGACCGGGGATCCGGGAATACATATCCTCTACAAGCGAGAGAAACTTCTCCCTTGTCGTGTGTCTGTTCATGAGAGTGAGAATTCTCGTGTTCCCCGACTGCATCGGAAGGTGTATATGGCTGCTGACCTTCTCGTTTGTTGCAATGACATCTATGAGGTGTGAGGAGAAATCCTTGGGATGGGGACTTTCGAACCTCACCCAGAGTATGTTGTGCATATAGGGGGTGATGATTTCAAGAAGGCGCGGAAAATCGACGGCTTCACCTTTGTATGTCGATGAGTACGAATTGACGTTCTGACCCAGAAGCGTCACCTCCCTGACGCCTCTGCTCTCGAGGAACTTCACTTCCTCGATGATCGATTCAACGCCGCGGGAAATCTCTCGTCCTCTGACATAGGGCACGATGCAGTAGGAGCAGAAGTTGTTGCAGCCGTTCATGATGGGGATATATGAACTGAACTCCCCTTCCTTGTAATAGGATGTAAGGAAGTTGTATCTGTTATCGGAAAGGATACTCTCCCCTGCAATGTAGTCTGCTATCCTGTCCTTCTCCTCGTTCGTTGCAACGAAGTCGACAAACGGAGCCTCCCTTTTCATCTCGTCCTTCATCCTCGAGGCCATGCATCCCGTGACGACGAGCGTGAGGGGACGCTTCTTCTTTACAGCACTGTAAAAGCCCAGCCTCCCCCATATTCTGTTTTCGGCTGTCTTTCTGACAGAGCATGTATTGATGATTACGGCATCGGCCTCTTCGGGGTTGTCGGTACTCTCGAGCCCTCTTCCCTTCAGAAGCGTCTCGATGGCGTTGCTCTCTGCCGTATTCATCTGGCAGCCGTATGTTTCTATAAGGTATTTCTTCATCTCTCAGCTCTTCTTTGCGCCGCAAGGAGTGTGTTCATCATGAGGGCGGTGACGGTGAGAACCCCCACGCCTCCCGGAACGGGTGTTATTGCGATATCCCTCCCGCGGAAGGATGCAAAGTCGAAGTCGCCCGTGAGTCTGTATCCCTTCTCCTTTGTGCTGTCCTCCACTCTGTTGATTCCGACGTCGATCACCACAGCTCCGTCCTTTATATATGAGGCATCCAGGAATTCGGCCTTTCCCACTGCAGATATTACTATATCGCTCTCAAGTGTTATGCTATTAAGGTTCTCAGTATGGGAGTTACAGAGTGTGACTGTGGCGTCATATCCCTTCGAGGAAAGAAGGATTGACAGCGGACGCCCAACGATATTCGATCTCCCGATGATAGACACCCTCTTTCCCTTCGTCTCGATGTTCCAGTTTTTGAGAATCCTGAGTATCCCGAGAGGCGTGCAGGGAACAAAGGACGGTTCTCCGAGTGCAAGACGTCCCATCGAATAAGGAGAAAAGCCGTCGACATCCTTTTCAGGCGTTATCGCATTGATGACACAGGCGGCATTGATGTGTGCGGGAAGCGGAAGCTGCACGAGAATACCGTCGACAGCGTCGTCGTCATTGAGCTTACTTATAAGTGATATGACGTCACTCTCCAATGAATCTTCACTCAAGGAATATTGAAAATGCACAAACCCCAGTTCGTCGCATCTCTTTCCCTTGCTTTTGACGTAGGACATGCTCGCCGGATCGTTTCCGATGAGTATGACGGCAAGAGACGGCGCCCTATTTCCTTTATTAATAAAGGATAAAGTTTCCTCTTTAAGAGAGGAGAGAATACCCTGTGACAAATCTTTGCATTTAAGTTCAAACACATGTAGATTTTACTTCATACCCCGAGTCAACTACAATACTCAATTTGAAAGACATTCAGTTTTACTGTATACTGACGCCATGAAAAAGAAATCGTTCATCATCATACTGCTGTCGCTCCTCGTAGTGACGGGACTTGCAGCAGAGGATTACTATGAAACAGGCTCACAGGTCTTCACGATCACAGTCGGTGTGGATTTCCCGTTCACCAATTCATACAAGAATGAAAGCGGGAAGTGGGAGACCGGACTATGGTGGGGAGACGAGGGCACCCATTTCAATATCGGAGGATACGGCTCCATCGATTACGAGGTCTTCGTGACTGAGAAGATCTCCGTCGGCGGAGAAATCGGCTATCAGTTCAACCGCTGCTCGGATCAGAAGCTCTTTACACAGGTTCCCCTTCTCGTCAAGGCGACCTACGTACCGGTCCAGGGAAAGTTCGAACTACCCATTTCCGCAGGGCTCGGTTTCAGCTATCTCAGCTACAATAACAAATCGATGTTCTCTCCCACTTTGACACTCTCCGTAGGTGCAAGATATTTCTTCACAGACAACTGGTCTTTCGGTCTCAAGAGCGGAATAATCTTCACTCCCGAGCTCTATGTGAACACGAAGAAGAACGGTCTCCATACATCCATACCGTGCCTTCTATTCGCTTCTTACCGCAACTAGGAGGAAAATGATGAAAAAGATTATTTCATATATGACGGCACTCCTTCTTCTCGTTCTCGCTGTCTCATGCAACATGGATTCAGACACAGGCCTCTTCCAGGAAGCCGGACAGTCCGTCAAGAAGGAAAGCTATGTGATAAACAGGGTCATCGCAGAGGACACATCCTCTTCCTCCTATCTTGTTGCATCCGATGAAGGCCTCTTCATCTACAGCGGAAAGGAGGGGAAGAAGCTTTCGGCGAGTGTCGGAACCGGAAAGACGGCAAAATATGCACTCTGGGGAAGATTCACATCCTCCACCGAATGGGAATGTGTCTACTATGATGACGGATATCACAAGATAGACCAGGCGGGTAATGTAACTGATTATACGGCGGAGAATCTCTCCGGCTGTGTACCGACTTCATCTCTCTATGAAAACGGTGCCACAGCAGCCGTGTTAAGAAACAGCGACAGTACAAAGTACTATGTCTCAGTCTCCTCTGGAGAACCTTCGGCATGGACTGTTGTCGATACCGGTCTTACGGACGTCAGTTATATCGGCGGCGGATATTTCACAGCTGTTAATTCCGATAAGAAGAACGTCTACTTCAAGTATGATCCGACATCGGTCACGGCAGCTGAAAATACCAATAACTATATCACCTACTGCGACACGGTATTCCTTACAAAGGCTGATGCATTCTATAAGGAGAGCGACAACACCCGGATCGACGCCGTAAGCGGAAATACATACACGAAGGCACAGGCTTATTCTGTCGGGACGAATGTCTACTTCATCCTCTCCGGTGTGAACAATGTCTATTACATCAATAAAAGCGGGGAAATGAAGCTCACGACAAAAGCCGTATCGAGCCTTACGGGTATCGAGGTGAAATATATCGCCGATGTCATTGACGGCGAATACATCAACGTGATCACCGCAGAAAGCGGAGCAAAGTGCATCAACCTCCACGACAGCAGAATTGATTCAAGCTGGAAATAAGGTTTGAAGATTTCGATTGAAACCGGGCTGAGAAATCAGCCCGTTTGTAATGTCTTTTCAGTCTTCACAGATCTCGTGGAGTATCTTTCTGACTTCCTCGTCGTCGTAGACCTCTTCAATTTCGTCGTGCGTCAGTCCTATGAACTCATGACACGTGTAGTGAATCCAGAGATAGTCGTCCTTGGAGTGCAGGATGTGTCTGCGGCACCAGTAGTCGGGCTGCACGGGAAGCGCCGGCTTTCCGTCCTTCCACTGGTAGAGTGATACCTTGTAATCATAGACGGCAACCTTGATGTCCTCTCTCGGGATTCCGTTCGCCATGATCGTGTCGCAGAGTGAATTGACAGTGAGCCCGGTGTCGAAGATATCGTCGACGATGAGAACCTTCTGTCCCCTTTTGAGGTTCTTGGGACTCCATGTCCATCCGTCGATATCGACCTTGTTGGTGTGTTCGACGAGCTTACCGTAGGAGCGTGCGACGACGGCTGCGTAGAATGTCGGCTCGTGTCCCGTTTTCATTGCCTGAAGCTTGTAGTATTCGCTGATGACGTTGGCAAGGTATGCGCCTCCTCTCAGGGAATCATAGATGACGTCAGGGACGAAATGGTCTTCGGTGTACATCTTATGAGCAAGCTTTATGCCTGCATCGCGAATCATGTCACAAGTAATGAAATCCTTCTTCGGCTGCTCCATATCCACTCCTATGGTTTTTTATAGTTCTGTCAGTATCTCTAATCCGTTTTCTGTTATTGCGACTGTATGTTCCCAGTGACAGCCGTAGGAACCGTCGATGGTCATGACTGCCCATTCGTCATCTTTAATATAGTATTTGCTCTTTCCCCCCATCATGAGCATCGGCTCTATTGCAAATACCATCCCCTTCTTGAGTCTGGGGTTCGGCATCGAAAGATCGACGTAGTTGGGTACCGACGGGTCTTCATGAAGCTCCAGTCCCACTCCGTGACCGCAGTAGTCCTTGAGTATTCCGTAATGGAACTTTCTTGCATAACTCGATATTGCAAGAGATATGTCCAGCACCCTTGCGCCGCTCTTTGACGCGGCATCGATTCCGAGATACAGGCTCTTCCGGGTATTGACGTTGAATGCATGTACGCCTTCACTAACCTTTCCGATCTCGTAGCTGTGAGTGCTGTCAGAGATATAGCCGTCGAGGCTGATGCACACGTCAAGGGATAAAAGATCCCCGTTTTTGAGTATCTCACGCTTCGAGGGAATACCGTGTATGATCGTATCGTTGACGGATGTACAGCTTACGGCGGGGAAGCCCATATAACCCTTACAGGGGCCTCTGGAATGGTGCTTATGCATGAAATCCTCGCACATGC
>CAVDOI010000124.1:0-6695 GCA_963610485.1 Lachnospiraceae bacterium | reverse complement strand
CGAATACCGTCTGGTGCTGGGTCACGGCATAGCCCGTCGATCTGGCAACCTTGTCGTTAAGGGAGCTGGCGTAGTCGATCGGTACATCCTCCACGGCGCCGCAGAGCGTGCAGTAGATGTGGGGATGAGGGTCTGTTCTGAGGTCGTAGCGGTCCGCTCCGGGAACGGACAGATGATTCACCTCCCCTATGCGTGACAGTTCCTTGAGGTTGCGGTAGACGGTTCCCTTGCTCACCTTCCCGTCCTTCTTCCTGACATCAAGGTAGATGGCATCTGCGGTGGGATGGTCGCAGTGCTCCCTTACAGTCTCAAGTACGAGACTCTTCTGCCTCGTATTGCGTCTCAGAATAGTGTCCTCATTTCTAGTCATATCCGAATAAACCTCTTATTGATAACTATTACTATATTTATATACTTTTTCTGTCAATCTCTGCAAGAATGATTTTCACAATCTCTTCCGGATTTTTGTCATCTGTATCAATCACGAGATCCGCCACATCCTCCGGGTGCGAGTTGTCTATGCCGTATACGATACGGTAGCGGTTGGAATCCTTCTCGTCACGTCCCTGAGTCTCTCTCATCCTCTCCTCAAGGCTTCCGCCCTCCCTCATCCGGATCCTCTTCGCCCTTGTTTCGGCACTTGCTGTAAGATAGATCTTGAGATCGGCCTCTTTCAGCATCCATACGGCGAGGCGGGATGCCAGAATGCAGTTCTTCTCCTTCATCGCCATCTCGACCTGCCTGCGGTCGAGCTCGCGGTCGATATCGTAGTCGTCTTCGGCCATACGGCAGAAAGTCCAGAAATCAACGCCCCTCTCCCCGGCCATCTGGCGGAAGGTGAAGTTTATGATAGGATAGCCCAGCTTCTTTGCAAGAAGTGTCGAAACGGTGGTGTTGCCGCAGCCTGATTTACTCGATATTGCAATTCTCATTCAATATTCCTCACCTGTTCCCTGATATCCTCAAGGGCATCCTTCATCGTCACTACAGCGAGATTGATTTCGACCATCTGGCTCTTGGATGCCGTCGTGTTGATCTCCCTGTTCATCTCCTGGCAGAGAAAGTCCAGTTCCTTGCCCACACTGCCCCGGGCCGAAAGCAGCTCATAGTATCTTGCGATATGTACCTTGAGGCGTTCGCATTCCTCATTGATGGAATACTTGATAAGAAGAGCCGCAACCTCGGAGAGGAATCTCGGGTCATCCTCGCCCTTCTCCCCCAGGAGTTCCTCATATTTTGCAAGAAGTACAGTCTTGAAATACTGTTCCATCTCCGCCTTCTTCGAAAGAATTATATCGAGAGAGGCCTCGAACTTCCGTCCGAGCTTCTCGAGGTCCTTCTTCGTTCCCGCCCCCTCACGCTTCTTGGCTTTCTTCAGCATTTCAAGGGCATCTTCAAGGGCTTTTTCTAGCCCTTCCTTATATATGGAGCTGTCCGATGACGAGAGCGTTGTGATTATTCCCTCGATTGAAGCGTAATCGAAGAGTGACGGTTCCTTTCCGTCCGTGTAGTATGAAATCTGTTCGAAGGCCTTTTTGTACTCGAGCAGAAGATTGGTATCTACCGAAAGCTGCTCGCGGCTTCTGAGTGTTCTCAGACGCACCGAGACATCGAGGTGTCCCCTTGCCGCAACTTTTTTTATCTCGTCGTCAATATACTCTTCAAACGACGACAGGAGGGGGTTTATGTTGTGTGATATGTCGAGATAGCGGTTGTTGTATGATTTGATTTCAACATCGATTATGAAATCGGGAGAACGGTATTCACCCGTCCCGTAGCCTGTCATTGAGAGCACTATGATTCTCCTTCCGTACTGTCTATTGTAACGCTTTCCCGCCCGGTTGCATCAATTATCGTATCGATTATGCTCTCCGCCTCCCCGGGAGAAGACGCAAGAGCGACTCCTGTGAGGCTCTTCGGGACAAGACCGTAGACAAGCCTCTCGGCCTCTTTTCTGAGACTGCTGACATATCTGTCATCTCCGTCGCCGCATATTATGAGGTAATATGCACATCCGAGCTCCTTCATCCACTGTCTCGGAGAGAGCATGAGATTGAGCCCGGGATGGAGTATGACGATCTTTCCCTTTATCTTATCCCCGGCCTTTTTAAGTTCGGAGAGCGTCCATAGGGAAAACACTTCTCCCTTTGATAAAGAAAAAGAGGGTGCACGGAAACGCACCCTCATCTCTTCCTTCACTCCGGGATCCACCCGGTTAGAAAAGAACGCCATGATTTACTTTGAGAGCTTAGCGTTGCACTCTTTACAAATCTTGACCTTAGAGCCATCGATTTCCTTCTCATAAAGGCACTTGACAGCAGTTCTCTTGCAGACGGGGCACTCGCCTCTTCCGTTGTTGAACTGATCTCTGATGCCGCTTCCTCTATGTGCTTTGGACATGTCTTTCTCCTTAAATGTTAATTAACTGTGTTAGAATAGACGAAACGTGATTGAGCGTCAAGCATGCCGGATGCGGTTATGAGAAGACCCGGTGCATAAAACGGAGGCTCATTGTCCGGCACAAGTTTATCCAATTCATCTTCTCCGCCACTTTCTCTACCGTTTGTCCATCTTCATGCAAAATACACCACGCCCGGAGATAACAAGGTTGACCACTGCCCCTCTCTCAATTAAATTTAGAGGAAAGTATGAAAAGGAGCATTTCTGAATGCACAACAAAAAGAGTTTTCTTGTATTTTTCGTTTTGATTCTCGCTCTCGCACTGCCTCTCGCGGCATCAGGCGCCAGGGAAGTCATTCTGAGTGAATATGGACTTGCGGAGACCCCTTCCGTTCCGTCTTATGCCACAGTCGACAAGACAGACGTCGACCAGTCCTTCAGCTATGCCTACGGCTATATGATCACCTCGTCGCTCATGGGCGAAGGCGTCTCCTTCAACGGCGGCTACTGGCTGAGAGGTATCCAGGACGGTCTGGACTACTTCACGGCAACACCGCTCATCTCCACCGATGACATGAACACCATAGTATCCGACTACATCACGAACTACTACAGCGCAGGGCTTACAGGAGAGGTCGGGGAAATGCTGAGCGCTGAAGAAATCGATGCACTCGAAGCACCCTCCGAAGACGACATCCTCTCCCGCTTCTCGTATTGTTACGGCTTCATGTATTCCGTACAGCTCTACTGGATGAACGGCTACGACATCGCAAAGGGCACATTCCAGCAGGGAGCTGCAGAGGCTCTCTATCTCGACGAACCTGTGACTATGACAGAGGACGAGATGACAGCTGCTGTCAATGCATATGCAGAGAAGCTCAATGCCGAGTATGAGGCATATGTCGAACAGATCACTACTGACAACCTCGCCGCCGCAGAGGAGTTCCTCGAGCAGAACAAGGACAATGAAGGCGTTACGGTTCTTCCTTCGGGCAACCTCATCGAGATCGTCAGCGAAGACGAAGAGCTCGGAGCTTCACCGTCCGAGACAGACACCGTACTTGTCGACTACAATCTCTATCTCCTCGACGGAACAGAGGTCGACAGCGGAAACGACGTCTACTTCTCTCTGGGATCCCTTATCCCGGGCTTCGTTGAAGCATGCACGAACATGAAGGTCGGTCAGGAATGCTATGTCTACATCCATCCCGACTACGGCTACGGAGAGAGCGGCACAAGCAATATCGAGCCGAACTCGCTTCTGGTCTTCCGCATCTACCTCAAGGGAATCGGAGAAGCAGCTGAAACAACTGCAGAATAAGATTCATGAAGAAGAAGAAAGGAGGTACGGCCCTGGGCCTGCCTCTTTTTTTCATGCCGGATAATTAACAAACAGGGAGGAATCAACTAGAATGCTGAATACGGAGAAAATTATGGCAAAAGCTAAAAAATCAAATTTCTTATCTGAATTCAAGACATTCGTCATGCGCGGCAACGTGCTCGACATGGCTGTCGGTATCGTAATCGGCGGTGCGTTCACATCAATAGTCACATCCGTCGTCCAGGATATAATCAACCCGGTAATCGGCCTCGTCATAGGCAAGATTGACTTTGCTGAGCTCAAGGTCGTCCTCGTCCCTGCAACGGAGACGGCGAGCGAAGTTGCAATCCGCTACGGCGTGCTTCTTCAGACGATCATACAGTTCCTGCTTACAGCCCTCGTACTCTTTTTAATCATCAGGGCCTCCAACAGGATGAAGGAGGCAAGAAACGCCGAGGAGAAGGCTGCTCAGGCAAAGGCGGAAGCCGAAGCGAAGGCGGCTGAGGAAAAGAAGAAGGCAGAAGAAGAAGCTGCAGCCGCTGCGGCTGAAGTCAAGGTTTCGGAAGAGGTTCTCCTCCTCAGGGACATCAAGGCACTTCTTGAACAGAAGAACTGAGGTAATCTGTTATACTCAAGGGCGGGCACACATAACCCGCCCTCTTCTTTCAAACTACATTTGTTCTCCCTTCTCTCTGTGCTACAATCTGTAGAGGAGGCGTCATGAAGAAGCTTATAATCATCGTTCTTTCAGTATTACTCCTCTTCTCCTGCGCGACGACGGCAGAGAAGAAAGGTGTCACCACAGAAGCGGTATCGGTAACGACAGCAAAGACAGAAGCTGTCAAAGAAGAAAAGGACGCAGCGCAGGTACCGGTTACAGAGCCGGCTGAAGAAGAGGAGACAGTACCGGTACCGGAGCCGGAAAAGAAAGAAGCGGAACCTGTTGAAAAGAGGGAAGATGAGACAGAACCTGTAGAGGAGGAAAAGCCTCAGGAGCAGGTCATAACCGAAGAAGTCACCGCCATTGCGGCAGAGGAAGCTTCTTCTGAGGAAGAATCCCCTGTCACCCTCACGCCCATAATCTACGAAGAGAACGGAAGTGTCATCAGCGCATTCAACTATGCATTCGGCGTCAAGAACATGAACGACCTCCTCTCCGCCGGAATTCCTTTCACAGCATCGTACTTCATGAGGGGAATGTATGACGCCTCGGTCGATTTTAAGACTCCTGTGTATACGACACTGGGAAATCTCCAGAACGTTATCAACGAGTTCTATGCGGAATACACGGCGAAAACCATCACCGGGGATACCGGAGCAAGACCTGAGACAGTTGAAAGCCTCCTTGCACTCGGCGAGCCGGAGGACAGAATCGAACTCTTCTCCTACGTCTACGGCTTCTCAGTCATACGCGATCTTCTCTCAAGCGGTGTCGATATCGAGATAGTGCCGTTCATGGCGGGAATGCTCGACGCACTCTACTCCCCTTCCTCCCCTCTCTCCGACGACGAGATACAGACGGCGTACAACGCCTACATAGTATACCTCAACGATGAGTATTACAGAGAAGAAGCCGAAAAGGCCGAAGTGAATAAGGAGAAGGCCGGAGCCTTCCTCGAAAAGAACAGAGCGGAGAACGACGTCACCGTTCTCGAAAACGGCGTCCAGATTCTCATTCTTGCACAGGACGAGACTCTCGGCTCACGCCCCACGCAGTACGACACAGTCATACTCGACTACAACGAATACGTTCTGGACTACGAAACGGGAGAGCTTGAATTCACGGATGCCGACTGGGGTGCCGAGATAAGTGTAATAAACCTTCCCGCGGGATTCCAGAGTGCAGTGACGAACATGCATGTGGGAGAGGCTGTCAGAGCCTTCATTCCTCCCGAGCTCAGCGGCATGGCGGAGGGAGACGGAGACGGAATCGAACCGAATTCCATCTTCATCTACGATATAGCGCTCCAGCAGATATTATAGGAAGAACCTTACTGTCTTGAATGCAACGGGAAGAGAGGAAGCGATTCCTCTCTTTATTACCGCCCCTCCGTCATAGACGAGGAATACCCCCGGAGAAAGACGGAAGACAGAGCCGTCGACGGAGACGATTTCATCGCCCTCGAGACATATCTCGAGGATGAGGTGCCCCTCCCTTCTCTCTCCGGGAAATCCCTCGGTGCATGAAAGGTGGGCGGAAACGTAATACTTCACTGATCCGTCACCGCCTGCACTGTATTCCCCGATATCGTCATCGTAGGGTTTCGAGTGGTCCATGATATCGATCACCCTGTCCATATGGGGAATGACGGATGTGTAGTTTTCAAGTTTATCGAGAACATCGTATAAAAGCATAATCACCTCATGAACTGATTCTGTCTGAGAATCGTGAAGACACAGCCGAACGTCGCACTGACAGTAAGTGAATAATCCTTACCCTCCCACAGCGACGGAATGCCCTTCCCGAAGTCGATATCCTTCCTGAGTGATGCGTCGATTCTGAAATACTTCGCATCGTAGCGTCCCATGACGGCGAGGGTCAGAGAGAGGGAATGCTCGTCGATGACGGTATTATCTCTTTCGCCGGCCTTCGTTCCCTTCGGTATTACATTCTTCGAAAGCATATATCTGTTCCAGTTGTACTTCAAGCTGCCGCTTATGGAGAAGTACTTCTCGCTCTCTGCAAGGTGGATATAAGTAAGACCTCCCGAGAGAAGAAGAACTTCGTCTGATCCGTAGCGGTAATGGTCACTGTTTCGATTTACAGAATAACTGTATGTCGATAATCCCGTATTCATCCCCGTCACGAAGCCGTAGCCTGCATTGAACGTCACTCCTAGAGGGAAATCCGTATATGGGATGACGGTTATCTCCGCCTTCGGAATAAGAAAAGATAAATATTTAATTGTCTCCCGCTTATCGCTGCCGATTGTTCCGTAATAACGCTCATTCTCTTTAAGAAGTGAATACATAT
>CAVDOI010000123.1:0-6715 GCA_963610485.1 Lachnospiraceae bacterium | reverse complement strand
AATTCTCTGCAGCTTTTCCACAGCAGTCAGTTCGTCTTCCGAGTCTCCTTCGTAAATACTTCCAGCACAAATGCGCCTTGCACGGTTTACGCCGAAGAACATCAAGAATTCACGTGATTCGTATTCAGACGGATCCTCGATTCTCTTCTGCAGCATATCGTAAAGAGCTGAAAGGAGTGTCTCAATCTTATCCATCTTCACAACCGAGATGCAGGAGCCGAATTTCTCTTCGAGATAATCGAAATTGCACTCGTCGATTTCGTCTTCTTCATCAAGAAGGTCAACAACATATATATGGGTTCCGGTTTTTTTATTCAGCAATGAATCGTAGAGTATGCTCATAATTGAGAAATCGAAGATTCCCAGCGCAAGATTCTCATTCTTTGTGACGACAAGGATGTTGTCTCTTTCGCGCTTTTCCATCTCCGTTACAAACATACCCTTCTTGCCGAACTCCTGTCCCAGAATCAGGCCATATCCGGTACTCGTGGAAGAGAGCTGATGAATACTTTCCTTTCCCTTTACTATCAGCTGGTTGAAGCAGTTGTTGATATTGTCCTCTGCGTTCGTCAAAAGAATCCGCGGCTGATATTCCTTATAAGAAGGAGCAACAGAAGCATCGGTAAAATAACCATCCATCCTCTTCAGCAGAGCGAGCCTTTCCTCCTTGTTGATAAAACTGATCTGGAAGAAGTTGTTTGCCATCTCAACGCCGCATGCCCCGTTGTAGATCGCAGAACCTGCTGGCTGATTCTGAAGAGTGAGTATTCCGGGATTGTCAGCACTCAGGATTGAAGATGCACCGTCGACGGAACCCCTTACCGCAATACGTATTGCCATCTGGCTGAAATATGCCTCGAGTCCGCTGCAGTTGCGGAAATCCTGACATGCAAAGATGAGATGTATGCCCATCGCCCTTCCCTGCATGACAAGTTTGTTGATACAGGACAGGCATTCGCTGCTCACCTTATCACTCTCTTCCCTGCTTCTGAAAAGCTCCTGAACCTCATCGAAGATAAGAAGAAGTTTAGGAACCTTCGGAAGATTTCCACGGGCTGAGTAATCGATAATGTTGTCCACACCGTAACGCGTAAAAAGCTTCGCCCTCTTCTCTAGTTCATTACAGAGTTCTCTGAGAACATTCAGACCGAACTCTCTTTCGCTGTCCAGAGCGATGACCCTCAATGACGGAATACGATATTTAGTATAATCAATGAATTCAATACCCTCTTTGAAGTCCAGGAGGTACATCTGCAGTTCATCAGGAGAATAGCTTACAAGCGCACTCATTATGATGGTATGGAGAAGCGTCGACTTCCCTGCTCCCGTCTGTCCAGCTATAAGGGCATGATGCTCGGTACTTCCGCCACCTCTGCCGACTACGAAATTCACAATTGTATTTGCACCCTTTATACCTATCGGCAGGCAGACTTCATCGTGTCGACCATTGAACCAGTTTCTGCTGTCACGGATGTCGCAGTTATAAAGACTTCCGAAATGCTCTATCTTAAGCTGCATATGTTCAATTTCCGATTTGATGACGGAAAAAACTCTTTCCTTGTCGGCAAGAACATCTCTTAGCATATCGATATGAAGCTCGATATTCGAAGCTCCGAAGTCACCGATCATCAGTTTGTTTCCTTTGACTGACGTCAGCGTCAGGCTCTGGAGTATTTCAGAGACAACTGCGGCGTTTTCCTTTCTGAGTTTATCGAGTTCATCAACATTCACACATATGAATATGCATACTCCGAGGGTAGCTGCATTACGGACAATGGCCTGAAGGTCCTTGAGTGCAGCACCGTTGAATCCGACAGGAAAATCTGCAATCGCAAGCGCTCTGACAACCTCTTTAGCCAGACGGCTCTCTCTGTCGTCACCATATGCCTGCATGATGTTCTCCAGACGCTGCCGGAATGTCGCCATGGCATTCTCGATATCCTTCTCCTTACACCATATCTTCGTATCTATGACTCTTCCGGCATTCGGCCCCTGCCCCAGCTGCGTTATGTCGGGAAAACACGCTCCAAGATCCAGAGGATCTATCATAGTCGCTTCAAGCTTTCCTGCAGGGAATGACATGAACATATTGAGAAGCAGAGGCTGTAGCAGGCTCTGGGCATAGGACTTATCATTCGGCTTGTATTCAATCAGAAGGGAGATTCCGTCTTCGTAGGACTGCACATACGGCAGTACGATGTCATACCCCCTGCCAGATGCTTTCATTATCGGGTACGTTGAATCAATCAGCCTGATAAAACTGTTCTTCCCCTCTGGATAACTTCCGATATGACAGCTTACATCCCCGAGAACAACAAATTCGGGAACAGAAGAAGGATTGGCATATGTGGAAGCTCTTAACCTTTTGGATGTCGCTGCTTCATAATAATCGGTGAGAGGCGAATTCAGAAGAAGTCTGTAGAAGCTTTCTTCCGCCGTATGTGAAGCCATGCATTTACGCACTTTGTATTCCTCTCGGTATTTTTTCTCAAGAGCAGTTCCGTTGTTCCTGATCTGTGTCATCTTGACACGGTAGTTTTCAGAAAGAACCTTGTTCCTGCTATCCTGAAGTTTTCTGTAGGCTTCATGAAGATTCCTGTTGGACTCCCAGAGCTTCTGTGCAGCTTTTATAATCAAATCAGAATTCTTTGATACCTCTTTGCTGACAGGAGGAAAATGAAGTTGTTTGAGGTCGGCTTCGAGAGTGGCACAGCGGTTGTTTACATATTCTACAATCCCGCTGATGTCGGTCTCTTTCATATTTCTGGTATATTCATTGCTTATCCATGCGCAGTTGCCCTTATATTCCTTTTCAGCAGCATTGTTTGCAGCAGTTGTTTCTTCCGTATTCTTCTTCAGGGCTGCAGCTTCCGATGCCTCGAGATTATCAAGAGAAGCGTTGAAATTCTTCATCTGCTCATCGATGAACTGAATCATGTTGATAGCCTTATCCTTTCCATGATGCCCGTCATTCATCCGCAGAATCTTGGTAAGAAACTGGGGATCGACTTTCGGATTTACAGCTGACAGGGAAAAGGACAATTTGCCGTTCACTCCTGAGCAGGCTATAATTCTTATATCATCGTTGACCGAGACAAAACCGGGAGGAAAGACACCATCACACTGTACAATCGTACCATCTGAAAGTTTCACTGATATGATTCCATTCGTAAAAGATGCAACATGTCCGATATATTTCCTGTCAAGTTTAAATACTGCCACTTTTTCCTCCGTCTATTCTCGTATGTTCGATTTCATTCCTTATAATCTGTCCTTGTTACACATCCGTTCCCATACTGTTCAAAAGCTCTCGCCTTATTTCCAGAGCTGTGTCATGTCGACTCTTGACACCTTCCAGAAAATCTCTTGCGTCAGAGCCGAACTCATCATCAAGCAACCGCCCGATTTTTCTGATGTTTCTTTCTTCTGTTTCTGTATATGTATCGATGGATCTGATATGGTTTCTAATTTCCCAGTTTGCCTCTTCAAGATGCTTGCGCGCTTCGTCTAACTCCGTCCGTGACCTCTCAAGCTCCCATTTTGCCATGTCCAGTCTTACTCTTGCGGCACCTACATCTCCACGGTAGTTGCCGTTCTCATCAACCTCCATCGCTCTTCTTAAGTCACTCTCCGCACTTGAAACCCTGCCGGAATCCGTCAGCACGTTTCTTTTATATTTCTGGACATCTTGCTCCGCCCGAGAACTGCTTTCCAGGAGTCTGTCTGCTTCATCCCGGATTTCTCTGAAACCTTTCACACTCTATCCCCTCAAATCACATTCCTGCGGTCATTCGAAAACTCCGCTTAGATTATCCTTGAGGTCTTTTATCGCCCTCTGGGTTTCTTCCACAGTAACGTCTGCATCGTTGATAATCTTTTCATATTCATCAGCACTTTTTTCAAGCCTGCCTCTCGCCATTTCCGCAACATCCCTTCCTATGTCGGAGACACCTTTCGCCCTCTCGAGTTTACTTATTCCACCCCGGACTCTGCCCAGCTCAGTAATATTCTCATCTATGATGGTTTCACCCATCTTGGCTACTTCTTCGCCCTGGGGCTCGATTCTTTCTTTGAATGCCGTGTCAAAACTTCCTTGATAATTATGCGATGCTTCTGATACTCCCTGGATATCTTCATTATCAGCAAGTTCGATGCTCTTAAGGATATCGTCAATCTGTTCGGCCTTACTTGTCATATCGGAGCCCTTTTCTACAGCTCCGCGCCCCTGCTCTCTTATTTCTCTTATTCCTCGTTTGCTCTGTTCCCTGAATCTTCCCACTTGACAACTCCTCGATTTCTCCCTGATTTCTCCGTATTCAGCAAGCATTACGTCACTTCAGATATACACTCCTCGACCCTTTCAAGAATTTGCAGAATGCCCTGTGCAGAAGCCGGAAATGCCGAACTGCGTATGCTCATGAGAATATCATAACGAAGATCCGAAGGCTTGAGTTCTCCCATCGCTTTTATCTTCGAAGCAACGCCGCTGTAGAAAGAGGACATCAAAATCACCTTCTTCTGCATTAAGAGGAGCACTCGTTTGATTTCCTCACATGGTACAAGTGTCTGATTGAACTTACTCCAGCGCCCCTGAGTCAGTCGCGTGATATTCCGTATCCATTCCCCGAAGAGTGTGGCAATGTCAAACGGCTTTGAAAGGACATCATCTCCGCTTTCGAACCATTTCTTCATTTTCCTCAAAGCATTGCCAAATTCATCATATTTAACATTAAGCCTCTCATCGCTCAGCTCACTGTGCCCCAGTGCAACCTCACACAGCTCTCTGTACTGGACATCTATCTTCTCAAGAGCCTCCGTCAGATTACCGAAAATTATGCCAAGCTCATTTATTTCATCATCCTTCTCCGAAATCATCAGGCGGTATTTGTCCATGACAATCCTTACACTGAGCCCGTTCTCATCAAGGAACGACGAATTATTAAAAAGGAAGGATCTGAGCTCTTTATCACTTCTTGGGGAGGTATATTCCTCCCGTCTCTCGAGCGGTTCTACTTTTCCCATCCACTCATCAATTCTTATCATGAAAGGTCTGCGGAGCTTTTCATAGAATATTAGCGCCTCACCTACAGAGAACGTCGACATCTGTTCAAGCTGCAGTGGAGAGGCCGCCATTGTGCTTCCCAGCATCTCCCTGTCGTCTGACGAGGTAAGTCTGAGTCCTATCTTCAGTCCTGTGTTCTTCAGAATCTCCTGCGCCATGACAGACGGAAGCTGATCTGCAATTACAATACCTTCCTTCAAAGCCCGGACTTCGGCGAGCATTCTCACTATGAATGCAGTCGCTGCCTGCTTCGGATCCGCTTCAAGCCCCTTCTGTTCTTCTGAATCAGGACCTATCAGGTTGTGAGCTTCTTCAATGAATATGACATGACGCACAGCTCCGTTATAATGAGGATTCACCTTCAGTGTTTCTCTGATAAGGGAACATAGCATGAGTGTGAGGAAGTTTGCTGGTCCAGTACCCATTGCTTCAAGTTCGATTACAGCCGGGACACTGAGCCACTTCTCCGGAACGAACGTCGAACGCGGGACATCGAAGACGTCACCCATTTCACGGCGTAGCAGACTCCCTATCCTGACCTTCAACGCCGATTCGAGGTTGCCTCTGACTTCATCACTGTATGTTGTTGAACCGACCTCCTCTTCAAGACGCCTGTAGAGCATCGACATCGTCGGGAGGGTTTTCCCGCCATTCTCTTTGAAGCCGTCATAAACATCATCAGGAAGCCATCCACAGTCTCTGTATACTGCTTCGATGGCCGTATCGAGAAGGAACGGCATAGGCGGTTCGAGAGGGAAAGCTCCCTCGAAAACCGAGCACAGCCGCCTTATATGTTCGGCAACAAGTGTTCCCTCCGGCATTTCAAACGGGTTGATGTGGAGAGGGAAACTCATATCGGCATTTGGGGAGAAAAGATACATCTCCTTCATGCCGGGGTCATTCAGAAGGGCTCTGTATTCCTGCTTTGCCGGTTCAAGGACAAGGAAAGGAATCCGATGATCCTTCCAGAGCGATGATGTAATATGATGCATGGTATTCGTCTTACCGGAGCCCGGCGCACCCGATATGAATGCGTGCTTGGGAAGCAGCGAAAGAGGAAAATAAACATCATATCCATTAAGGTCTTTTCCCAGATGCAGAGACCCGGCCTTATCGACGACATCAGGAGCAGTCTCCTTTGCAATCTGGATGGTCTCCCCGTCATAAAGAGCGGGGAAACGGAAGAACGGAGCAATCTCCTCCAGCGAGAAAAGTGACGGCAGGTAGTTGATATTGATGGCAGATGCATCTTCGCAGCAGAGAATAAGCCCTTTCTTTCCTTTTTTCAGTATCATACCGTTGCTTTCCATCCCGCTGAATTCTCCCTCGAGAAAAGTCATCAGATTGAATCTGGATGAGAAAGAAGTGATGTTATACTTGCCCTTCTCAAGACCTTCTGATCCAGCTGCATCCAGTATGGATACCGAATTCTCACGGCTCTCTGCCATCACCATGATATTTGCAATAAAATGCGGAGAAGAATCAAATTTCTTGATTATATCCTCGTAACTTGAAAGAACGTCTTTCCCGTCGTAATCCCTGCGTCCGCTTCCAGAATAATCCTCCTGTGCCCTTCTCAGCCTGTTCATGGGTTTTCTAAGTGCTTCCCTCAGGGAGTTGCTTCTCTCGACAGGATAGAGATCAACCCTGTAG
>CAVDOI010000122.1:0-6754 GCA_963610485.1 Lachnospiraceae bacterium | reverse complement strand
CTTTTGAACCTCTTAATGATGAAAAAATATTCTCTTCACCTTCTCTTTTCCATGGAGTCATTACCTGGAAAAATGGTGAAATAGATATTGCCCCTGAGACTGTCTATGAAGACAGCTACGCTTATACAAGCACTGATCTTTGAATTCTGCAAGCGTAAATTATTTACACTCATAGTTTAAGTTAAGAATTCTTCATATTCATCTTTATGGCGAAAGCAATGTTGTAGAGAATAGGAATTGACGTTTTGTATCTCCCGGACTCTTCATTAGTGGCTTCATGTCTCTGCACTGCGATATTTTTCATATATCGAACAGTGGCAATCCCCGGACTGATCTTCGGAATATAAAACTCTTTGTATTCTTTATTGATATTAAACGGTATTGTGATATCTCCTCAAGAGTTATCCTGTATATCATGTCTTATTGCCCGTTTTATTCTTCAGCTGTCTTCCGTTGTCTGTATATATCAATAGGACGCTTTTTTACATCGACCCAGCTTTTCCAGCCATCAACGGCACCTCCAATGACTATGTTACCCGCAAAACTCGGAGTGCATTTTCCAAGTTTGACATCTTCCTGCAGCACGCCATTCTCATCAAGGCTGAGCGATGCTCTGATTCCTTTTGCTTTATTGCTCACGCCTTTTCCCTCAATAGAACTAAGTTTGCTGCCTTTCAACAGAGTCCATGAACCGTTTGCTGCAACTGCTATGGCATGAATGGCAGTACCTTTATTCCTTCTTTCGAATACATATTTTCCGTCAGGGATGAGCCGGCTCATTGTGTTTTCCGTGGCCTCTTCGAAAATCTCTTCCTTTTTTTCCTGCTTTGGGTATACAACGTCTCCCTCAAATGAGGAGAGAAGCTGAATAGCGATATTGACATCCAGCGCAAACAGCTCGGTACCTCCAACCTGACTTTTAGCGAAGATTGTATGGAGCAATGTTTCTTTAGCATCATAGTCGTCAACTTCTATTGCAAAGATACGCTTCAAGGCAGTGACATTTCTGTAGCCGTTGTTCTCAAGAATGTTCATCCTCTGTTCATAGTTGTCTGAGCCGGTCTTGCCTATTTTGATCAGTCCATCGACTGCAGTCGTCATTACGTAGATTATACCTTTTGCCATATATGCACCTTTGCTCCAGTTTACTATTCAAAGCAAACATCTGTATAGTACTTCCGGGATTACAGGCGAAAAGGCTTTCTATGCTGATAACGGTTGAAAAGCAGCAGTAAGTATCAGGAGTGAATCATGAACTTGATATCCTGTCACATATTGTCTAATGTTATGAGAACTGTCTGACTGAAAAGCTGGTGAAAAAATGACATTGGATGAACTTAAGGTTGGTGAAAGGGCCAGAGTGCTTTCCGTTGATGCTGAAAAGGAGCTGAGGCACCATTTTTTTGACATGGGACTTACTCCGGGTACTGTGCTGACTCTTGTGAAGGTTGCACCGATGGGCGACCCTGTTGAACTCAACGTGCGCGGCTATGAGCTTACGCTGAGGATTGATGATGCAAAGAGAATCAAGGTGGAGGCCGCAGCTGATAATGTGCAGCCGGAATGCGGGAGTCCTGCGGCAGAATATTCAGAGCATCCTCATATCGGAGAGAGCGGGATTTATCATAATCCGGATGCAAGGATGGTTATACCGAAGGAGAAGGAAGTCGTCTTTGCCCTGGCAGGCAACCAGAACTGCGGCAAGACTACACTTTTCAACCAGCTTACGGGATCGAACCAGCATGTCGGAAACTTTCCGGGTGTCACAGTTGACAGAAAAGACGGAAAGATCAGGGGGGAGAATGCATCTGTTGTGGATCTTCCCGGCATATATTCCCTTTCTCCGTTTACAAATGAAGAGATTGTCACAAGGGATTTCCTTCTCAAGGACAAGCCTGACGGAATCATCAACATAATAGATGCTACAAACATAGAGAGGAATCTCTACCTTACTCTCCAGCTTCTTGAACTCGACATCCCGCTTGTCATCGCCCTCAATATGATGGACGAGGTCAGGGAGAACGGCGGGACAATCAATGTGAACAGGCTGGAGTCAATCCTCGGTGTTCCTGTAATTCCCATCTCTGCATCGAAGGATGAAGGCGTCGATGAACTTATCGAACACGCCATACACGTGGCACGGTATAAAGAGGGACCGGGGATGCAGGATTTCTGCCGTCCGGACGGGGGAAGGGAGGAAGTTGCCCTGCACAGGTGTCTGCATGCAATCATGCACCTTGTAGAAGACCATGCCGAAAGGGCCGGGATTCCACTGAGGTTTGCTGCTTCGAAGCTCATTGAAGAAGACCTCCCGATACTTGACAGTCTTCAGCTGGATGAAAACGAGAAGGAAACGCTTGATCACATAATCAGACAGCTTGAGAGTGAAGCGGGAACGGACCGCGAGGCTGCCCTTGCCGACACCCGCTTCTCGTTCATTGAGAATGTATGTGCAATGACTGTCATAAAACCGAAGGAGTCGAAGGCCAGGCTGAGATCCGTCAAGGCTGACAGGATTCTCACGGGCAGGTACACTGCCATTCCGGCATTCCTGGCCATCATGGCAGTAATATTCTACATAACATTCGGACCGGTCGGAACATGGCTCAGTAATGCTCTGGAATATGTAATCGCAGTTATTACGGACCTGACCTCTTCCGGCCTTAGGATTTGTAAAATAATAATCTGAACAATTTTTACAATTTTTCTTTCTTTTATTCTCCTGCTGTGTTACTATAAAAGCAGGAGAAAAAGATGCAGGCGACACAGGATGTATTGGACTTTGCAAAGAACATACTGGTTTCATTTTCACCCGTATTGAAAGAGAATGATAAACGCCTGTTTTATGGCATTATTGCCGACAATCTCGGCTATGGTGGAACTACATTTGTTGCTGAAGTTACTGGAGCATCAAGAAACACCGTGATAGCTGGAATGGATGACATTGAAAAGCCCAGAGACGGAAGAATTCGTAGAAAAGGCGGTGGCAGAAAAAGAAGCGCAGAAAAGAACAGCGAGTTGCTTGAACATGTTGATAATACAGTTAGGGAAAGCACCTACGGCAGCCCCGAGGATCCTCTTACTTGGACAACGCTTAGTCTAAGGGAGATTTCAGAGATACTGAAGTCTAAACACAAAATTGAAATAAGTCATACAACTGTCGGTACGTTACTTGAGTTGATTGGTTACAGCAAACAGCAGAACAGAAAGATGCTGCAGGTAGGTAAACCTCATCCGGATAGAGACAGACAGTTCAGGCATATAAATGACACAGCAAAAGAATTCCTGGATAAAGGGCTTCCTGTAATTTCTGTTGATACAAAGAAAAAAGAATTACTTGGAGGATTCAGTAATCCTGGACGTGAGTACAGAAAAGTTGGGGACCCTAGAAAGACGTTGGACCACGACTTTGAGATAAAGGAGCTCGGCAAGATTGTCCCTTATGGAGTCTATGTAGTCAATAATAACAGTGGCTTTGTAAATCTTGGCACCAACAATGACACAGCGGAATTTGCCTCTGAAAGTATTCTACAGTGGTGGCTTCACATCGGAAGCGAGACATTCCCTAATGCAGACAAAATTTACATAACCTGCGATGGCGGAGGCAGCAATTCATCGCGAACATGGCTATGGAAAGCAAATCTACAGAGACTTGCAGATGAAACGGGACTTGAGATACATGTCTCTCATTTTCCTCCCGGAACATCAAAGTGGAATAAGGTTGAACACAGGCTTTTCTGCTACATCTCTAAAAACTGGGAAGGTAAGCCTCTTTATGATATTGAAACTGCAGTCAATTTGATTGGATCGACAAAGACCAAAAAAGGACTGACTGTTAAATGCGTTGTGGACCGAAGAATATACGAAAAAGGGTTAAAACTTACAGACGAGGAAAAAGAAAAGATCAACATCACTTTTGTGGATGATATGTCCTGGAACTATATCATCAAACCGTCAAGTTAATTTTTGACAGTTCCTAACCGATCCGATAGAAAGCAACGGAGCATCCGCTGTTCCTCTCGGAGACAGGAAGAACATGTGCTACATGGGCTCCACTGTAGTCTACGGAAGAGGAAAGGCAGTCATAACGGCAACGGGAATGAAGACCGAGATGGGAAAAATAGCAGGTGCCCTTTCCCAGACATCATCTGAGGAGACTCCGCTTCAGAAGAAGCTCGGAGAACTCGGGACGATGCTCTCGAAGATGGTTCTTATCATCTGCGTCTTCATCTTCGTCTTCAATCTGTTCATGGTACGCGGGGAGCTAACAGGCGGACACACGGTATCTTTAATACTCAGCACATTCATGGTGGCGGTATCGCTGGCGGTTGCCGCAATACCGGAGGGACTTGCAACAGTCGTTACAGTCGTTCTCTCAATCGGAGTGACGAAGATGAGCCGCCACAATGCCGTTATAAGAAAGCTCACGGCAGTCGAGACACTGGGATGCACCGAGGTAATCTGCTCCGACAAGACAGGAACACTGACACAGAACAGAATGACTGTCGTCGACTATACGGGAGACAAAAACCTTGTCGCAAAGGCGATGGCACTCTGCTCCGATGCCGTCCTCAACGGAGAGGGGAAAGCCGAAGGTGAGCCGACAGAATGCGCCCTTGTCAATTTCGCATTCGCCACCGGTCTCAGAAAGGATGACATGGAAAAGGAGGAACCGCGCATAGATGAAGCGCCCTTCGACTCCGGACGCAAGATGATGAGTACAGTCCACCGGAGCGTGAACGGCTGCGTACAGTACACAAAGGGAGGTCCCGATGTTGTTCTGCCGCGCTGTACGTCCATCCTTGAAAACGGAGCAGTCGTTCCTATCACTGCCGAAAAGCGGAAGGAAATCGAAGAAGACAACAGACGGATGGCAGGAAAGGCCCTCCGGGTTCTTGCGGCGGCAGAAAGAGAATGGAAGGAGAAGCCGGAGAGCAACGATCCTGTGTTCCTCGAGAAGGACCTCGTCTTCCTCGGTCTCTGCGGCATGATCGACCCCGTTCGTCCCGAAGTGAAGGCGGCCATCGACGAATGCAGAAATGCAGGAATAAGACCTGTCATGATTACCGGTGACCATAAGGATACGGCAGTCGCGATAGCAAAGGAACTCGGAATCATCAAAAGCGAGGAGGAGGCTGTCACCGGCGCCGAGATCGAAGGTATGTCGGACGACGAGCTGACGTCCCGCATAAGGCACTACGGAGTCTACGCCCGCGTCCAGCCGGAGCACAAGACAAGAATCGTAAACGCCTGGAAGAAGAACGGCTGCATCACGGCAATGACGGGAGACGGTGTCAACGACGCCCCGTCAATCAGGAGTGCTGACATCGGAGTCGGAATGGGAATAACGGGAACAGACGTCACGAAGAACGTCGCGGACATGGTTCTGGCAGATGATAACTTCGCGACAATCGTTTCCGCCGTCGGTGAAGGGAGAAGAATCTATGACAACATCCGCAAGGCAATCCAGTTCCTTCTGGGTTCCAACATGAGCGAGGTTCTCGGTGTCTTCACTTCAACGATTCTGGGCTTCACGCTCCTCAATCCCGTCCATCTTCTCTTCATCAACCTCGTTACGGACTGCTTCCCCGCCCTCGCCCTCGGTCTCGAGGAAGCTGAGGATGACACGATGAAGAGACCCCCGCGCTCCTCATCCGACGGCATCTTCGCAGGAGGACTCCTTGGAGATATCATCTACCAGGGAATACTTGTGACGGCACTTACGATAATATCGTATATAATCGGCAACTCGCTCCAGACTGGACACTTTGCAATGCCGCACGGAATAAGCGAGCACGGTATGACGATGGCCTTCCTTACGATGAGCATGTGCGAAATCTTCCACGCATTCAACATGAGAAGTCAGAGGAAGAGCATCTTCACGCTGAAGAGCCACAATAAGGTACTCTGGGCTGCAATGGCAGGATCCCTTGTCCTGACGACGGCCGTTCTCGAAATACCGTTCCTTGCAGATGCATTCGGCTTCACACCCATCGGACTGACGGAGTATGCGACAGCCCTTCTCCTCGCGGTCTCGGTAATACCCGTTGTCGAACTCGTGAAGTTTGTACAGCGCAGACGGGCAAAGAAGTGAACCTCAATCCACCGGCAGCACAAACCGGTGGATTATTTATTCTTCACACCATCTTCGATGATGAGCTTATAAAGAGTTTCAAGATAGAGGACCTTGTCCTCAAGGTATGCACTCTTCTTTCTGAGATCCCTGTTCATCTTTTTAAGCTCTTCGACGGAGAGATCATCAAGGGAGGAATCAGCATCCTCATGTGAATAAACATCATTCTTTTTCATCTGGTATCTCCCAGAACCCCGTCTTTCTGGATCCTGCGCGTCTGATTATTCCCCTGTCACGGAGGGAGGCAATATAGCGCTGTACACTTCTGAACGGAATTGATGTATCTTCACTTAAATCTTTTGCTGAGAAGTCAGGATGAGATTTCAGTGATTCCAGAATTCTATTTTCTTTTTCGTCTGTACCGGTCACCTCTTCCACATTTTTAAAAACCGGAGATTTATCATTCTCTTCACTATTCACATAGCTGTCAGGAAAACCATGATTCTCCATTACAGTCTTATCAAACGGAATGATTACTTTTATCATGTCATCTGTTATCTCAAACACATCTGTGCCGTATTTGTCAACTATCATGGGAATGCCATGTCCTGTATGCTCAACGTACCCCAGCATGACAAAAATCTCCATCAGCTGAGAATTTCTAGGGAGACTTTCACCACT
>CAVDOI010000121.1:0-6758 GCA_963610485.1 Lachnospiraceae bacterium | reverse complement strand
TTGTTTACTCTTATTGCATTAATTTTTCAAATCTTAATTTGATGCGTATGTCCTAAAGAAAAGCCCCCGTTTCCGGGGGACACAGGACACTGCGGCATCTTATTTCTTCATTGCAACGGCAATACGGGAAGCGAGTGCGGCGTTGTTGAGGACAAGCTTGATGTTCGCTTCCAGGCTCTTTCCTCCCGTAAGTTTCTGGATCTTGTCCAGGAGGTACGGTGTGGTCTCCTTGCCCTTTATGCCGAGAGCCTTCATTTCTTTGATGGCTTCGTCGATTTCCCTGTTTATATAATCGGCATCCATCGAGTATTCCTCGGGGATGGGGTTGGTCACGAGAAGTCCGGTATTCGGATAGAGGTCCTTCTGGACAAGCCATGAAGCTGCAATCTCCTCCGCGCTGTCCATACGCCATGTCACCCTGAGGCCGCTCCGGCGTGTGTAGAATGCGGGAAGCTCGTCTGTTCCGTACCCCACTACGTTGACGCCCTTCGTCTCAAGATATTCAAGTGTGAGCGGCAGATCGAGAATGGCCTTCGCGCCTGCACAGACGACGAGAACTCCCGTCTTTGTGAACTCATCCATGTCGGCGGAGATGTCGAATGTAGTTTCGGCCCCGCGGTGTACACCTCCGACACCGCCTGTTGCGAATACGTCGATTCCGGCAAGTGAAGCGATGATCATCGTTGCGGCGACTGTGGTTGCACCGTCTTCCTTCTTTGCAATGATTGTGGGGATGTCACGCCTCGACGCCTTCGTGATGGCAGTTCCCTTCTTTCCGAAATACTCGATCTCGTCCTTCGTCAGTCCTGCCTTGAGGCGTCCGTTGATGATGGCGATCGTTGCAGGAACGGCACCGTTTCTTCTCACTTCGTCCTCGACGAGGAGTGCCGTCTCGACATTCTTCGGATAAGGCATGCCGTGTGATATTATCGTACTCTCGAGTGCCACGACGGGCTTTCCCTCATCGAGGGCCTTTCTGACTTCATCAGAATAATCCAGGTATCTGTTCATATGTTTCTTTCTCCTTGATTAACTTGTATATGGTTTCTTTCTTCATTTCCTTGCTCACGGTCTCTGAACTCTGAACGGCGATCTCCGAGGCGGCTGAAGCAGCCTTCACGGCACTCTTTTCATCCCCCCACTCCATCATTCCGAATGCAAACCCTGCAAGGAAGCTGTCACCGGCGCCTGTCGTGTTGACGCACTCAGTCTTTCCCGCAGGACAGTATATGACGCCTTTGCGGGATATATATGCAGAGCCGCGGGAGCCGAGGGTCAGGAGCACGGCCCCGAGTCCTCTGTCGAGAAGTGAATACGATGCCCGGATGATTTCATCCGTGCTGTCAATCCTCTTTCCGTAAAGATACTCGAGTTCCATGAGATTGGGCTTGAAGACGTCGATCGAGCCGAGGGACGGCAGAAGACGGTCGACCTTGAGTGTCGAAACGGCGTCGGCCAGAACAAGTCCCCGGCTGTGACGGCAGACGGCACTGATTGTCTCACCCGTGAGGTTCGCCTCCACGATGACAGAGTCCGCCGTTTCTATTACGTCCCTCTTCTCTTCTATGAATGATGCATCAAGGCGCTTGATGTTCTCCATGTCGTTCACGGCGACGTACATCTCTCCTCCGGGAGCTGCGACATAGAGATAGATGTCGCTGCGCTCATTCGTGAAAAGAGAAGATGAGATGTCCAGAGTAAGCGAGAGCTCCCTCTTCAGCGCATCTCCGAAGACGTCGGAGCCGAGGGCCGTGATGAAGCTCACGTCCTCACCCATCAGGGCGAGGTTGAGGGCGATGTTATGCCCCACTCCGCCTGCTGAGAAGGTGACCCGCCCTATATTGGAGTCTCCGGCGACGATTGTGGCGAATGATTCACCGCAGAGGTCGGTGTTCGTACCCCCTACGACGACTGTTTTACGTTTCATGGCGCCATTGTACTCCAACGGATAAAAAAAATCCCCCACTACGGATGAAGTAATGAGGGAAAACAAAAGGAGAATATATATTTCAGTCTACGAGGACGACTTCACCATTGGGGTAGTGCTCGGCGACATATGCCTTGACCTTGTCGCTCTTGAGAGCTTCGACGAGAGCCTTGACAGCCGGGTTATTCTCGTTTCCTTCCTTGACCGCGACGACGTTCACATACGGAGAATCTGCGCCTTCGACATAGAGACCGTCACGTGTTGCAACGAAGCCTGCAGGAATTGCATAGTTACCGTTGATGATGGCACCGTCGACGTCGCTGATGACTCTCGGAAGGGATGCTGCTTCGATTTCGTAGAACTTGAGATTCTTCGGGTTGGATGCTATATCGAGCGGTGTTGCCTCGAGTCCTGCGTCGTCCTTGAGTGTGATGAGACCTGCTGATTCAAGAAGGAGAAGCGCCCTGCCCTCGTTTGTCGGATCGTTTGGGATAGCGATTGTAGCTCCGGATGGAATCTGATCGAGGGAATCATACTTTGTTGAATAGAGTGCGATAGGCTCGATGTGAATGCCGCCGGCGTTTACAAGATGATAGCCGTGCTCGGAGTTGAATGACTCGAGATACGGAATGTGCTGGAAGTAGTTCGCGTCGATTTCGCCGTACTCGACTGCATCGTTCGGAGTTACGTAGTCTGTAAATTCCTTGACTACGAGTTCGATGCCCTGCGCTGCAAGATCGTCGACGACGAGATTGAGGAGAGTTGCGTGAGGCTCCGGGGTAGCTCCTACAACGAGCTTTGTTGTCGAGGATGTTGTCTTGGCTTCGGATGCGCCCTGTGCGAAAACCGATGTGAGTGCGAGTAATACGATAAGAGATAATGCGATAAGCTTTTTCATTTTTTTATTCCTTTGAAAGGGACTGTGCCCTGTATAGACTATGAGCGGGTTCTCCCCTTATGGGGCTGAACATTCTGATAAACTGATGGATCGGATTTTTTAAATAAGTAATGTTATGCCCGGCAGGGCATCATCATGGAAGACATCATAGAAAGCATGGAAACTGTAAACTTTGTCATGTTCTTATATCCTCCTGATAAATGTTGGACAAACTATATACAGAATTTAAATATTTATGCAAGTAGTTTACAGAAATTTTTTATATTCTGTTACATTACATCATCATACCAACTAAGCAATCACTTATAATGAAAGAAATAATACTCAAGAAAAAAAATAACATCACTCATTTTAAAACCGCTGATTTCTCAGCGGCTCCCGGTTATCTTTTCTTGAGAAGTGCGGATGCTATCCTGTTTCCTATGAGCTGGATGAGCTCGACGAGGATGACTGTTACAACGACGGCCGCGACCATGACGTCGGTGCGGAAACGCTGGTAGCCGTAACGGATTGCAAGGTCACCCAGCCCGCCGCCACCGATGGTTCCGGCCATTGCCGAATAGCCGATGAGGTTTATTATCGTGAGTGTGATTCCGCTGACAAGCGAGGGAAGCGCCTCGGGAAGCATCACCTTCCATATGATCTGCCAGTTCGTCGATCCCATTGCCTTTGCAGCCTGTATGACACCCGGATCGACTTCCGTGAGGCTTGTCTCTATGACACGGGCGACAAACGGTGCCGCCGCTATCGAGAGAGATACGACCGCGGCCCTGGTGCCGATTGTCGTACCGAGAATTAGACGAGCAAGCGGCATGAGGACAATCATCAGGATGAGGAACGGGAAGGACCTGAGTACGTTGACGATTCTGCTCAGAACCTCGTTGAGAACGGGTCTCGGGATTATTCCGCCCTTCTCCTCCTTGTCGGTAACATGTAGAAGCACTCCGAGGGGAAGCCCCAGGATAACGGAGAATATAGTCGAGAAGAAGACCATCTCGAGTGTCTGTCCCGTTGACTGCAGTACAAGTTTCATTATCTGGGAATTCATACTCTCTCCTCCTCTGCATCCGTCTTGTCGACGCTGACACCGCGCTCCCTGAGCATTGCGATTGCCTTTTCACGGACATTTTCATCAGGTCCGATGTCGAGGACCATGACGCCGTAGCGGCTGCCTTCGATGTACTGTACGCCTGCCGCCATGATATTGAACATGGCCCCGGTCTTCGCCGTGACCTCGCTGATCACAGGCTCTGCGGTGGTAGCTGAATTGAAACGCAGTGTATAGTGGCCCTTCTTCTCGGAGAAGTTCACGATACTGTCCTTTATGTTGGTGAGGTTGGAGATGAAGTCCTTCGTCACTTCGCTCTTCGGGGAGGAGAAGATCTCGCTGACCTCGCCCTCCTCGACTACGACACCCTGGTCGAGTACCGCTACCCTGTCGCATGCGTCTCTCACGACCTCCATCTGATGGGTGATCATGACGACGGTGAGGTTCATCTTCTTCTGGATTTCCTTGATGAGGGAGAGGATGGCGCGTGTAGTCTGCGGGTCGAGTGCCGATGTGGCTTCGTCGCAGAAGAGGATATCGGGTTCGGTCGCAAGGGCGCGTGCAATTGCGATGCGCTGCTTCTGGCCTCCCGACAGTGTCGACACCGGAGCATTCTCCCTGCCCTCGAGGCCGACAAGCTTGATGAGCTCGGCGACCCTCTCCTTGATGTACGCCCTGTCCTTGTGACAGATCTCCATCGGGTATGCGATATTCTGGCCGGCAGTACGGGATGAGAAGAGATTGAAGTTCTGAAAGATCATGCCGATTTTTCTTCTCTCCTCGATGAGTTCCTTCTTCGAGAGGTTGTCCACACGCCTTCCGCCGTAGTAGACCTCGCCCTCGTCGGGCTTCTCGAGCATGCTTATAAGGCGGACCAGCGTACTCTTTCCAGCCCCGCTCTTTCCTATTATTCCGTAGACCGTGTTGGACGGTATCGTGAGCGATACTCCCTCAACGGCGTGCAGTGTTCCGTAAACACGCTTTAGATTCTCAAGCCTTATCTGCATAGCGCCTCCGAGCCTTATATATAGCAATTTTCGGAGAATTATCCAACAGAGGAAATGCTAATTGTTGATGTTGTTAGAAATAGGATACTGAAAAACTGCACTCCCGGAAGAATGCAGTTCGGATTTCGTTCTCTGTATGGTGTTATCTGAGGTCGGGGGTCTTGATCCAGTCCTGATCGTCGTAGGCTCTGTTCTCACCGCACATAGCCCAGATGAATGTATAGTTGGAAGTGCCGGCGCCGGAGTGAATAGACCACGACGGATTGATCACGGCCTCTTCGTTGTGCATGACGATGTGTCTTGTCTCCTGGGGTTCGCCCATGAAGTGGAAGACGACGTTGTCCTCCGGTACGTCGAAGTAGAAGTAGACTTCCATACGTCTCTCATGAGTATGGGCGGGCATCGTGTTCCATACCGAACCCGGTTCGAGGTGTGTCAGTCCCATCGAGAGCTGGCATGTGTCGAGAACGTCCGGATGGAGGTACTGGTTGATTGTTCTTTCGTTGCTTGTCTCGAGAGCTCCGAGGTGCTTGTGGATGGCCTTCTCGAACGGAACATGGACAGCCTTCTTCGGTGTATGTGCAGGAACTGTGATAACGTAGAACTTTGCAGGCTCATCTCCGCTTTCCGATTCGAATTCGACCTTCTTCGTTCCCATCGGAAGATAGATGCCGTCCCAGTGGTTCATCTCATATTCAACGCCGTCAGCGATGATCTTTCCCTTCCCGCCGATGTTGATTGAGCCGAGCTCCCTTCTCTCGAGGAGGTAGCTTACGCCGAAGTTCTTCCAGGGGTCGATGTTCTTCTCGAGGTCTACTTTCTCCTTTACGGGCATCACGCCCATCGTGACGATTCTGTCGATGTGTGAGTAGACGCAGCTGACATCGTCTGCATTGAATATATTGGTGATGAGGAACTCATCTCTGAGGTCATCGGTTGTCATGTAACGGAAATCATCCTTTCCTGTCGAGTATCTGATATCCATAGTGATATGTCTCCTTAGATAGTTTATCTGATTATATTATTTTTCAGATCTTTCACAATATTCCGACATCCCTCAGAAATTTCCCGATATGCCCCTTCGAAATCACCGGTGTACCAGGGATCCTCCACTCCTTTATCCAAAAGCATTCTTATCTTTCCGGATGAAGGAAAACGCCTCATGAGAGCGCTCATATTGCTCTCATCAAGGGCGAGGATGAGGTCGGCCTCTTCGTAGTCAAAGTCGCTTATGCGCCTTGCTCTGTGAGACGAAAACGGGATACCGTACGCCTTCAGCACCCTCTTCGCCGGAGGGTAGATATCGTTGCCGTTCTCCTCGCTGCTGACGCCGCGGGAGCATACCTCAACACCGTCAATCCCCTCTTCGGACAGCATTTTCTTCAGTATATACTCCCCCATCGGGGAACGGCAGATATTGCCGTGGCATACAAACATTATCTTCAATTCATTTTCCCCTTCACGAGCTGCCATGATTTGCCACGCTACGCCATAATACACAAACTCTATAACGATTACCAACAAACCCTAACTCAGGCTATTCTGCAAAATATGGCAAATCGTGGCAAGTCGCGTCCGTCAATCGTATATAAAGCGTATACTCCTCGAAGAAAAATTATTACGAAGGCATAACGTTAAAAAGTATGCACCCACCTCTCAAGTGGGTGCACCTTTCAACGACAGGGGCAGAAAAAAAGGACAGAGAAATGTCGGGACTTCTTAGCAGACTTTCACCAACTTATTGTTCCATTCGTGGCACAAAAGAATTTTATACCTCATCAAGATGCACATCTGAATCTACATAATCTGAAGATTTGGTCGATAATTCAGCACAAAAGCCAGCAGAGAGTGAACTCACATCGTGAGATTAGAAGATCT
>CAVDOI010000120.1:0-6892 GCA_963610485.1 Lachnospiraceae bacterium | reverse complement strand
ATCGTATACGAGCCGAGAAAGACTGCGTTCCTGAAGGCTGCCGAAAAGAAGGGCTGCTCTCTCAGATACGGCCTCGACATGCTCCTGAGCCAGGGTAAACTGCAGTTCGAAGCATTCACCGGTTACCACTATCCGAAGAACCTTGATCCGTTCCCGAAGAAGTAAGTCTTTTTCTGATTTCATCAAGAAAAGCCTCTGATTCCTTTATCCTGTTGTCAGTCAGGAATCCGTTCTTCCTGTTGAATTCGTAATTATCATAGAGGGATCCGAAGCTTTCTGTACCTGCACCGGACTCAAGCCATCTCGTTCCGATTCCCGTGTATCTCAGCTCTTCCTTCTTTGTTGCAAGAAGAACCAGCGCCTCTTCTTTCGTGATGCAGCCGCATTCGAAAAGCCTGATGACGACACACCTCAGCGGGAGGGCGAAGAGAGACATCAGTAACATTATTGTTCTCACGTCAGGTTTTTTAAGATTGATGCCATAGATAACCGACATTTCGTACAGCAGCGTGTCACTCATCAGAAGCGAGCGGGCGAAAAGGCCGGCTTCAAAATCTCTCCGGGAGGAAGGGAATTCGAGGGTTTTCGAAGTGAGGATAATATTGAAACTGCTGCTTTCCTCTTCCTCGAGGTATCGGAGAATATGGTATGACATTACAGCCGCCGCATAGATTTCGTCGGATACTGCATTCTCTGTATTCATTGAAATGAAGAAAACATTCTGCTTCAGCATTCCGACACTCCTTATGTCTTCATCTCCGAACGGGAAGAACATCATCTCTACATCCCGTCCGTACTTCCTGGCACAGTTTGTAATTGAGGAAAAGATGTTGTCCTTTATGATTGATGCTCCGCAGTATTGTGCCTGCCAGCTTCTGGCTTTATCTACAATACGGGAATAGAGGGCGCTGTCCGTTTCCTTCAGACTGAGTATCTCTGTTGTCTTCAGTCCCATGGCTCCATCGCCTCCATTCCGTTTGCCTTCGCCTTTCTGTTGAAGAGAATGAAAGAGGATAGCTTGTCTATGAATGAGAAGAGTTTTTCCTCTTCTGCATTAACTCTTGAAACATCTTCATGTTTTACAGTTATGATATCGTCGGGGATATAAAGCAGCCTGTTCATCGGAACACCGAGGAAGGATGATATGCACTTCATCTCGTATGCAGATATCGTTCTCTCTCCTTTCAGCATCATGCTCACTATCTGTTTCGAGAGACCCAGGTAGTCGGCGAGATCAAGCTGCTTAAGCTTTTTTTCCTTCATCTGCTGTGTTATGTTTTCGGCGATTATCCTGTTTACATCCGGAATCATGGAAGTCCCTCCTTATGACAACAATAGTAATAAGCAGTAATAAATCAGTCAACGAAAAATTGATTTTCTTAATAAATGGTTGGTTCTAATCAAGAATTCCATGATTAGTGATCAGACTGTAAGACAGAGCCTTCCGTCTCTGTCCTTCTCAGCGCAGCCTTCATGACTGCCGTCACCTTCCATATCTTCGACACTGCGATATCGCCGCCGTCTGTCGTGAGGGTGTCTCCGTCGAGCCTCAGGGGGACGACGAAGCAGAAGCTTTCGTCCGTGTTCTTTATGACGAGTGCCTTTCCGTCCCTGACCGCATTCTGGATAAGGGTGCGCTTTGCGCTGTACTCGAGGCCGTCTGTGAATGTGTAAGCACTCATTCCGTTTTTCGAGAATACGAGGTGCGACCTTACAAGGAGGCGCTCCCACTCGTCCCGGGCCTCTTCAAGGAGCTTTCTGTATGCCTCTTCATCGAACGGTATCTCCCTTTTTAGTGGAACAGGGTGATAATCCTTCAGCGGATAGCACATGTCATGGAACTTCGGGCGCTGTGTGACAGTGGCGAATCCGGGTCCCTTTGTCGCCCCGAGCATGGTGACGCCGTAGGATGAGAGAGAGTAACGCCATTCGTCACTCTTTGCGCTGTCCATCAGGTACGAGTGATCTCCGAGTTTCTCTATTATGTACTTCTCCACTTCGGGAAGGGAGAAGAGGGAGGAGTATCTCTCCTCGACGATGACGACTGTTCCCCTTACGACCTTCACGAGGTTGTACTCCCTCTCCCAGCTCTTTATCTGCTCGGGAATAGAGGGGGGAAGGGGGTATGATGAATAGTCTTCGAGTATGCCTGTTATCTCGTCGTATGTGAGATCCATATCGAAGGCACGTTTTATGGAGTCGCGCGTTATTCTCCACTGTACGGTGTTCTCGCTCTCCGTCACGGGCTCTGCTATGAGGTAGATATCCCTGTCGGATGAGCCGCTGTAGGTGAGAAAGTAGTCGGATGAGAGCGTGTAGAGATCGTCTCCGCTCTCGGTGCTTTCGAGGACGGAGGCATATACAAGGCCGTTCTCCTCGTATATCAGTCCGAGACCGGTGAGAAGTGTCCAGTCAGGTGTTATCGAGGAGTATGCCTTCACGGCCTTCTCTATTTTCGGGAGGTTATCCCTCTCGAGTCCGTCGATGAGTGATATAAGAAGGAGTGCCTTCTTCATATTCTCCGTCTCCGTCTCCGTCAGGGCCGATATGACATAGCTCAGTCTGTCGATAAGTGAAAGCGACATGAAGGCGCGGGTGAGCTCACGGTTGAGAAGCCCCTCGGGAGTGAAGAGTCTGAGACTCTCCATCGCCTTTGCGCACAGGTATGCCGCGTGTGATATCACACCCCTTTCGACGGAGGGAAAAAGCTTCACGAAGCCTTCCTTACGGAAGAAGGGCGAATCGTAGAAGGGCGAGGGAAGAGAGCGCGAGAGCGAAAGAAGGAATGCGAAGATGAGCGACGGGTAGTGCCTGCGTCCGCCCTTTCCTTCTCCGAAGAACGGGTATGCCGAAAGGACCTTCCACCCGTTTTCCGTAACATTTCCCCCGTCTATGAGGCCGAGACTGGAAAGGAGTGCCGTATCCACCGGGGCACCGGTGTGGGCAAGCATGAGTTCTTCTGTTATGTCCCTCCCGAGGAGGGAGAGTTCCGTGTCACCCAGTCTTCTCATATTCTCTCTATCGTGTAGCTGTATCCCTGTTCCGAGAGGAACTTCTGTCTGTTCGAGTTCATCTCCTCCTCGAGGGTGAACTCGCTCACAAGCGTATAGAAGTGTGAGTCCTTCTCCTTCGGCCTGAGGATTCTCCCGAGCCGTTGCGCCTCCTCCTGCCTCGAACCGAATGTTCCCGATATCTGGACGGCAACCGAGGCGTCGGGGAGGTCTATCGCGTAGTTTGCCACCTTCGATACGATGAGCACCTTTATATCGCCCTTCCTGAAGGCGTCGTACAACTCGTCCCTCTTCCTTACCCCGGTGCTTCCAGTGATGAGAGGGTAGCCGAACTTCTCGTGGAAGTATTCAAGCTGCTCGAGGTACTGTCCGATTATGAGAATCTGCTCGCCCTCGTGCTTTTTGAGTATGCTTTCGGTGACTTCGAGCTTGCGGCTGTTCATTGCGGCTATGCGGTACTTTGTCTGCCTCGTTGCAAGTGCGTAGACAAGCTCGTCCTTCTTCTCGAGGGGGATCTTCACTTCATGGCAGTAAGCCCTGGCTATGAAGCCTTTTCCCTCGAGCTCTATCCAGGGTATGTCGATGCGTTTGGGCCCGACGAGGGTGAATACCTCGTCCTCCCGTCCGTCCTCCCTGACGAGCGTCGCCGTGAGCCCGAGTCTGTAGAGCGACTGTATCTCGGCCGTGATTGCGAATACGGGGGCGGGGAGGAGATGGACTTCGTCATATATTACAAGGCCCCAGCCGTTGTTTCTGAAGAGGGAGAAGTTCGGATACTCCTTCACTTCATTTCCCTTTTCGTCCTTCCTTGTCACTGAATGCACGAGTGCCTGGTAGGTACATATCGTGACATCCTTCACGCCTTTGCTCTGCCCGGTGTATTCAGCTATTCTATCCTCTGTGAGGGTCGTCTTCTCTAATAGCTCGCGTATCCACTGGTGGACTGCCGTCACGCCGGGGCAGAGTATGAGGGTCTTCGTCTTCAGCGCCTCCATGACGGCCATCCCCACGACCGTCTTCCCGCTTCCGCACGGAAGCACCACGGTGCCGTAGCCGCCGGATGTGAGGAACGCCGTTTGAGCATCCTTCTGGTAGGGCCTGAGTTCAACACCCTCCTTCAATGCGATATCGAGGGAATCTCCCTTTCTGAGGGGGATTGTGTCGACAACGGGGTAGCCGCGTTTGATGAGTTCGGCCTTTATCTTACCCCGGTACATGGAGTCGATGAGAAACGAATTCTCCTCCTTCGAATCCCTGAGGTATTTCTTCATTGCCGTTTCACTTCCCAGTTGAAGAAAGAGAAGTGAGGATTTCACTTCAAGAAGGTACTCTTTCTCTGAAAAGGGCTTTAGAACAAGACTCCCGTAGCGTGATATCGTGTCGGAGATGAAGAAGCGTATGCGGCTCTCGAGAGCGTAGCGCGACCACTTCTCGAGCTTTGTTATTATGCTCTTCTCGTCCTCTCCGAGTGTTACTGCATTCCAGAGCGAGAGCTCGTCAAGCTCGTATGTGTGGATATGCTCCGGGCTCTTGAGAAGCGACGAGAACGATATTATGTCCTTCCGGCACTCATCCGCATAAGGGGAGTGCACGTCAAGAAGCATCGTCCTGTCACTCTGTACCATGAGGGGTTTACTGTTCGTTTCCATCTCTGTATGCCCTGTATATCAAGAGCGAATCGAGGATGACGGCGGCAGCCATCGCCTCGACGACGACCGAGGCCCTTACCCCGATACACGGGTCGTGGCGGCCCTCGATTCTTATTGTCGTGTTTTTACCCTTATCGGTGATCGTCATCTGCTCCTTTGCAATAGACGGTGTCGGCTTGAGTGCAGCCATGAAGATGATATCGTTCCCGCTCGAAATTCCCCCGAGGATTCCTCCGGCGTTGTTGCATCCGTAGTGCAGAGTTCCGTCTGCGTCGACGGAGAAGGGGTCGTTGTTTTCGCTTCCCTTCATCTCTGCAGCCCTGAAGCCGGAGCCGACTTCGAAGCCCTTGACGCCGCCTATCGACATGACGGCGTGAGCAAGGAGTGCGTCGAGCTTGTCGAATGCGGGCTCTCCCAGCCCTGCGGGGACTCCCGTTATCCTGCACTCGACGAGGGAGCCCGTGGAGTCCCCGTCCTTTCTGACGCTTTCTATATGATCAATTATTCTCCTCTGGTCCTCATCGGAGAGAGGGGAGTAGAGAGGTGCGGAGAAGGGAGGATTCCATTCATATTCATCGGGATGAATGCTCCCGGCTCCCACAAGGCCGGCATCGACCCTTATTCCGTACTGTCTGAGAGCCATCTCTGCAAATGCTCCTGCAATGACGCGTGCGACAGTCTCGCGGCCGCTGCTTCTTCCGCCTCCGCGGTGGTCCCTTATGCCGTACTTTGCCGAGTATGTGAAGTCGGCATGTCCCGGACGGAACACATGTTCGAGGGCGGAGTAGTCGGAGCTTCTCTGGTTCCCGTTTTCAATGATGGCGGCTATCGGAGTTCCCGTCGTATATCCCTCATAGACGCCGCTGAGGATGCGGCAGTCATCCGTCTCCTTCCTCGGCGTTGTGAGGCTGCTCTGCCCCGGACTCCTTCGTGAAAGCATTTCACGGATAAGGTCTTCGTCGACTTTGATCCGGGAGGGAAAGCCGTCGATTACGACGCCGAGCGAGGCTCCGTGAGACTCGCCGAATGAGGTGAATGTGAAAATGCGTCCGAATGTATTACCACTCATATCCTTCTTCCCTGAGACGATCGATTATCTTGAGTGCGGTCTCCCTCTTGTCGGAGTACTCTCCGAGAGAGACTGTCATATCTGCATAGGAGGAGTAGACTCCGTCACGGCGCGAGTAGAGGGCGTGGAACGAGCCCGGTATGTCGTTCTCGTCGAGAAACGGTGGAACACCGCCCCTCAGTATCTTCCTCAGAAGTACGTCCTCAGGCCTTTTTATGTAGATGATGAAGCCGTCTTTCCTGACTTCGTCCATCAGTTCGGTGTTGTCCGATGCCCCTCCGCCTAGCGAGAGCACGAATGTCCGCGTCTCCCTTTTTCTGAGTTCGTTGTAGACCCTGACCTCCTCGGCCATGAATGCATCCTTGCCGTGTGTTTTATAGTAGTCACGGACAGATTCCTCTCCGGTGTCCTCTAAAATGAGGTCATCGGTGTCGTAAATCGGAAGAGAGAGGAACGTGGAAACAAGACGAGCCTGCGTCGTCTTACCCGAGTGCTTTATACCCGTGAATATGAGATTCTTTTTCATAATGAGGTATTATACATCAAAAGAAGGGAAATGAGACATATAAAAGAAGGAAATCGCCCGGCGTTTATTACATTTTTCCCCGTCCGTTCTTTACAGATGACTCGGGATGCCCTTAAAATTCAAGTGATAATAAAAAAGAAGTAAAACCAAGGAACCCGACTATGAAAAAGACTCTTCTCTTCGCCGCCATACTTCTCGCACTTTTCTTCTCTCTTACCGGCTGCAGCGGCACCCCGGAGAGTAACAGGAACGACAATCCGGAAACTCCTGCAGCTCCTGTCACTCCGGAAACTCCCGATCCGGATCCCGATACTCCTCCAGTCGGTGGAACATCGACAGGACCGTCCAGTCCGTTCAGTGTCGGCCAGTCTGCTGTCTGGGTGAATATGACCGTGACACTCAATGACGGAATAACGTTTATGGAAATCGAAGGTGATAAGGATGTCACTTCATGGTTCAAAGGGCTTCCTGAGGGAGTTAAGGCCTGGACTTTTACCGTATACACCGAAGGCGGAAGCGGGGAAAAGACGAAGGCGGCAGTTGATAAGGACGGGAAGGAGGAGGAAGGATCGGCTTACCGTTACCTGACTTCAGGACTTCAAGCGGCCTAAACGCATAGTTAAACCTCGTTCCTGCA
>CAVDOI010000119.1:0-6907 GCA_963610485.1 Lachnospiraceae bacterium | reverse complement strand
GTGATAGACGCTGTGATAGTAAAGCTAGCTGTACCGGTTCCCTCAGGATACTGCCACTCAGTAGCGATATTTACGCTATTAATAGCATCTTTGAGATTGACTGTGCCAGAAGTACCTTCGTAGATAACGTGAGTATTGCTAGATCTGTTATCAGCACTAGTAAACGCTCTGAGAGTAAACTCCCAGTCACCCTTAGCGAAGCCGGAGATAGCAGAGCCGAGGCCTTTGTCCTCAGTTACGTTTACGAAGTAGTAACCGGCATCATCTGCAGTTCCGTTACCTGACTTAGTTTCGCCGTCCTTGAAGTTATCGTCTTTCTTGACAGCCTTATAGGACCAGTAGAGGTCGTCTACGGCGAGTCCCTGGACAGTACCGCTTCCGAAAGAAGAGGTGTCACTGGTATCATAGACGTCTGAGTTAATACCGGTGGTATCCTTAGCCTGCAGTTCACCGAAGAACACAGAAACGGTCTCGTTGTCACTTACAGCGTTCTGAGGTGAACACGAGACGAAGAGAGTTGCCACGATCATGATAGCAGCAACCGCGAATGTACAAAGATTTTTCTTCATACGATACTCCTTTACATAATAGATATGTTTGATTAATCACCTGTTCCCGGTTGCTGCGTTCGGACCAACTCGTCCGACGGAAACAGTCGCACTTACCTCAGAGAGGCCTTCTCATTGGAACGGCGGTTCGACGAACCACGCACATTCCGCAGTCAACAGTATAACTGTAGCATAGATTGCATACTTTCGCAAATAGATAAGGTACGTAGTTTCATTTGATAATGGGTTAAAATAAGACTATTTTCAATTAAATCAATTATTAAGTTTCTTTTGATAATGATTATCCAAGATTGCACACCAAAGGGAAAGCAGAGAAAGCGTTTCTTTTGAAAATGTACAGAAACAACTCAGACACCCGAGGAAAAACAGAACAGAGGAGACTGCTTCAAGTGAAAAGAATGACGAGGTTCTTCTCTTTACGACAAAGACATGTCCCAACTGTCCGAATGCAAAGAGGCAGCTTCAGAATGCAGGTGTTTCGTACACGCTTGTTGATGCAGAGGAGCAGCCGGCACTTGCCCAGAAGTACGGCATCAAGAGCGTTCCGACTCTTGTCGCGGGCGGCGAGATAATCAACGGTGCCGGCCCCATCCTCGGATGGATTAAGAGCAGTAAGGTCAATGCCGGTTAATCATTCCGGTCAAAAAAGATATAGTCCTATTCTCATCGGGGATAGGACTATATTCATGACAAAGAACCCGTCAGATGAAGAAGCGGGAACAGCAATTATATTCTCTCTCAAACCGTGATTATTGAGATTTGTCGTCTTTTCCTATATTTTATCTTCAACGGAAAAGAGAGGAGTCAAGATGCTTTATAACACATCCATACCCATTGACGAAGTCTGTCGTTGTCTTCTTTGCGATGATCCACGCTGTTCGGCCTCGTGTCCGTCCTCGGTCAATCCCGCAGGAATCATTAGGTCATTGAGATTCGAAAATCCCGTCGGTGCCGCGCATAAGCTTCCGGAGAGCTTCCCCTGCAGAGGGTGCAAGGCACCATGTGAAGACGCGTGTGTCCAGAAGGCGAACCACATACACATAAAGAGGGTGTTGACTGCACTGGACAAGGACAGAGGAAATGTCTCAGATATTCCCGAAACGGATGTGGATCTTTCAACGGACTTCCTCGGTGTCCATCTGGAAAACCCCTTCCTTCTTTCTTCCTCAGTCGTTGCGAGCACATATGAGAAGATATCACGTGCATTCGATATGGGCTGGGCGGGTGCATGCTTCAAGACGCTCTGCGATTTCATTCCCGAGGAGGCGTCTCCCCGTTATTCAGCCGTCATGGCTGAACACGGCTTCAGCGGCTTCAAGAATATAGAGCAGCTTTCGACGAACGGACTCGAGAACGACCTTGAGGTGATAAGACGACTCAAGAAGGATTATCCGGGAAAGGTCATCATCGCCTCCATCATGGGCCGCAGCGACGAGGAGTGGGAGAGACTTGCGCGCCTGGCAGAAGAGGCGGGAAGCGACATCATAGAATGTAACTTCTCCTGCCCCAACATGGAGGAGGGCGGTCTCGGTGTCGATATCGGGCAGAGTACGGAGGCAGTTGCAAGGTGCACACGGAGTGCCAGAAAGGGGTGCAGAATCCCGCTTCTTGCAAAGCTTACGCCCAACGTTGCGGACATGCGTCCCTTTGCGAAGGCCGCAATGGAGAACGGCGCCGACGGAATTGCCGCCATCAACACGATAAAGAGTCTGATGTGCGTGAACCTCGACACCTATGTCACAGAGCCCGCCGTCAACGGCCGCTCCGGTGTGGGAGGCTACTCGGGACGTGCCGTCAAGCCCATCGCGCTGCGCTTCATCTGGGAACTTGCCTCCGACAGGGATCTCAAGAAAGCTCCAATCAGCGGCATGGGAGGTATCGACACATGGCGTGACGCAGTCGAGTTCATCCTCCTCGGAGCAAACCACGTACAGATTACGACATCCGTCATGCAGTACGGGGCACGTATCATAGATGACCTCATCGACGGCCTCCGATGGTACCTCAGAAGTAAGGGAATAACGCGGCTCGGGGATATCGAGGGCCGTGGAATCAGCAAGGTGAAGGACCTTGACGAGCTCAACCGCAACACCAAGCTCATTCCTGTCATCAGCCGTGACAAGTGCCTGGGATGCGGACGCTGCTATGTCTCATGCCGTGACGGAGGACATGAGGCTCTCAGGATGGTCGACGGTTATCCGGTCATGAATCCTGTAACATGTGTCGGCTGTCACCTCTGTGTTCTCGTCTGCCATGTGAAGGCGATTTCGCCCCACGGAAAGAGAATCAAAGTCTGACATATCGGCTCAGGAGTGAAGAATGTGAAGACGGAGGGGAGTGAATGAGGCTGCCCTCCCTTTCTTTTTCTGTCCTCTCTGACGGCGCTCTCAGGTGTAGAGTCTTTTGTAGGGATTTGCAGAGTCCGGTTTCAAGAGGAAGAAATTGCTTTTCATTATTCTTTCTCTGTCAAAGCCGAATATTGTGCAGAATTCCCCGATGAGTGCGCTGATTTCCGCTTTGTCTTCATCGTCAGCCTTCTTCCATGTGACCTGTGATGGAAGATCGACGGGAAGCTCATCGGAGCGCAGTATTATCCTTCCTCCGTGCATGCCGGTTCCCGTGAAGTAGCCGACCGGTGCCTTCCCGTCCTGCTTCAGGCCGAGTACGATGATCGTGCCGCCGGCCTGGTACTCGCCGAGAAAAGAGCCTGCGCTCTCTCCGATGATTATGAGAGGCTGCTTCTCCCTGTAGGCCTTCATGTGGATTCCCGTCCTGTATCCCGCCTTGTCTCTTATGTATATCTTTCCGCCGCGCATGGCGTAGCCTGCTGTGTCACCGGCAGATCCGTGCACGATGACAAGTCCGTCATTCATCGTATCTCCGACGGCATCCTCGACGTCGTCATAGACAACAACAGTCGATCCGTCAAGAAAGGAGGCGAGGGCGTTCCCCGGCACCCCGTATATCTTTATGCAGTGTCCGTCCGAACCTGATGCTATATAACGCTGACCGCAGAGATCATATATTTCGATATCTCTGTCACCCGACTGGCGGACTGCATCGTTGAGAACCTTGAAATCCATATCACCGGCATTTATCTTCATGATCATTCTCCCGCATATCTTATACCGAGGACTTCGAGCTCCTTTTCGTTGAGGTCGATTCCCCTGAGCATGGCCCTGTTGCCGACAAGGGCTTCTATCGAGTTTATTCCCATTCCACCCATCATCTCCTTTATCTCGTTCGTCCAGGCGTTGACGAGGTTGACGAGCCGTCTCTTTCCCTCTTCCGGATCGAGGCGTGCAACAAGTTCCTTCTTCTGTGTTGCGATGCCCCAGTTGCAGTTACCGCTGTGGCAGTTGCGGCAGAGATGGCACCCCATTGCGATGAGTGCTGCCGTTGCTATATAGACGGCATCGGCACCGAGAGCCACGGCCTTGACGACGTCGGCACTGTTTCTGATGGAGCCTCCCGCCACGAGGGATACACGGTCTCTGATGCCTTCGTCCCTCAGCCTCTTGTCGACCTGTGCAAGTGCTACTTCTATCGGGATTCCGACATTGTCCCTTATGACGGCAGGAGCCGCCCCCGTTCCTCCCCGGAATCCGTCGATGGCTATTATGTCAGTTCCACTTCTCGCGATACCGGATGCGATTGCCGAGATGTTATGCACGGCTGCAACCTTCACGATGACAGGCTTTTTGTATCCTGTGACTTCCTTGAGTGCGAAGACGAGCTGCCTGAGGTCTTCGATTGAGTAGATGTCGTGATGGGGCGCCGGAGATATTGCATCGGAGAGAACGGGAATCATCCTTGTTCTCGAGACATCACCGACAATCTTCGAGCCCGGAAGATGACCGCCTATACCCGGTTTCGCCCCCTGTCCCATCTTTATCTCGAGGGCCTTTCCGGCCTCGAGGTATTCCGGTTTGACACCGAATCTTCCCGATGCCACCTGTACGATGGTGTTCTCACCGTATACGTAGAAGTCCTCATGGAGACCTCCCTCTCCGGTGTTGTAGAGAATTCCGAGCTCCGTTGCGGCCCCGGCCAGCGCCCTGTGGGCATTGTAGCTTATCGAGCCGTAGCTCATGGCCGAGAACATTACGGGAGTGCTGAGCTCGATATGGGGTGTCTCCCGGGTGATTATTCTGCCTCTTCCATCGCGCTTGATCGAGCTGTCTCTCCCCCCGAGGAAGACCTTTGTCTCCATAGGCTCTCTCAGAGGATCAATCGGGGGATTGGTCACCTGTGAGGCATTTATGAGAATCCTGTCCCAGTAGACCGGGTATTTCTTCGGTGTACCCATGGAGGAGAGGAGGACTCCTCCTGTCGAGGCCTGCCTGTATATGTTCGTTATTGTGCACCCGTTCCAGTTGGAGTTGCTTCTGAAGGGGCTTTCCGCCTTCCTGATTCTGATTGCGTCGGAGGGGCAGAAGGAAGCACACCTGAGGCAGCTGACGCATCTTCCGTCATCGGCAGTCATTACTCTCTTCGCCTCATCGTAATGATGTACACCGTTTGCGCATTCCCTTTCACACCGTCTGCAGAGTGTGCACTTCTCACGGTCTCTTACAACCTCGAACTCGGGTGAGATATAATCAAGCCCCTGCATCTACTTCTCCTCCCTTTCATCAAGTCTTACGACGACTGCTTCACCCCCGCGAGGATGCCATATTCTTTCCGGGTGTGGTTCACACACCCTGAGGGCAGCCTCCTCGCTTGCAAAACAGACCATGTCGTCCTTTTCGGCGGCGACGAGACTTCTGAGCTTCAGCCTGTCGTTGAGTGCCATGATTCCGCCCGAGAAGCCGACGATGATCGAGAAGGGGCCTGTTATGAGAAGCGGGGAGAATGTATGCCTCAGATATGTATATTCTCTCTTGTCCTCCTCCTTCATCCTCGCTATCGTGCTCCAGAACGGGGCCGCGATGACGTGGGAGCTCTCCTCCATGGAGAGTCCCTGGACACGTGTCAGGTAATCGAGTATGTATGTTATGACTTCGGTGTCGGTCTGGAGCGTGCATCTGTAGCCGTACATCTCGACTGCGCGTCTGTTGGCGTCGTAACTCGATATCTCGCCGTTGTGGACTACCGAGATGTCGAGTAGGGAGAAGGGGTGTGCACCGCCCCACCATCCGGGAGTGTTCGTAGGATAGCGTCCGTGTGCCGTCCATGAGTAGCCTTCATACTCCTCAAGGCGGAAGAAGTCTCCCACATCCTCGGGGTAGCCGACGGCTTTGAAAGAGCCCATGTTCTTTCCTGAAGAGAATATGTACGCCCCCTTTATGTGGGTGTTCACATGGACGACGGCACGTACTGTATACTCCTTCTCGTCCATCTGTGAGAGCTGCAGCCTGGTTTTGAGAGGGGTGACGAAGTATCTCCACATGAGAGGGACGTCCGTGATATTCTTATTGTTCCTTGTGGGAATCTTCGAGAGGTTCACGATGTCGAAGTATTCGTCAAGACATCGCTCCGTCTCCACTCTGGCCTCGTTGTCATCATAGAAAATATGGAAGGCATAATAATCCCTGTATTCGGGATATATCCCGTATCCGGCAAAGCCGCCTCCGAGGCCGTTTGACCTTTCGTGCATAGTTTTTATCGCCTCTATCACCGCTTCTCCGGTGAATAGTCTGCCGCGCTTTGAGAACATCGCACAGACTGCGCAGCCCGACGGTATCCTCACTTCGCCCTCAAGAGGAAAGTCCCTGTTCTTGAAATAATCCATGACGCCTCCCGATAAAAAAAGCGCCTGAAAGAGGGTGTGTATTCCCTTTTCAGACGCCGTTGCCTTTACTGAAAGATATAAAAGATGGGGAAAAAGTGCAATAGTTTCATTTTAAAAATACAATACAGATTCCATAACTTATTCTGTTGAAAAAGAATGCCTGGATGAAAAGTCTCTAAAAGGCTTGTCTCCTCATTAGTTGATTGTGCTTAGGGAAGCACTCTTGCATTAAAAAATCGGCTTAACCGGATGAGCGGCTACGCAGTTTCTGCATCCTTGCCATCCTGCGGCGGATTAAACTTCCTGATACAATTCCACAGTATGGTGATCTTTTGAATTAACGCTGTCTTCAAGACGGAAGTTCTTCAAGGTTGAGGAGAAAAGAATCCCTGTCAGAGAGATCGCTGCGAGAGCAGAGTGGTTCATCAACTATTACAACAACGAGAGAAAGAAGGACAGTCTGGGGAGCAGAACGCCTGTCCAGTACAGGGAAGCTAATCCGAGAGGTACGTACCCTGTGATTGTTTGATGATGGGTGTGTATAAACGCTTGATTAAAGCCGACAGGATGGCTTATACACATAAATGCTTGATTAGGAGAACAG
>CAVDOI010000118.1:0-6958 GCA_963610485.1 Lachnospiraceae bacterium | reverse complement strand
GAATCCATGCTCTATAAGCTTGGACAGGTCATAGGAAATCTGGGGTATTGTAAGGCCGTATTCGTCGTGCATGGACTCTTCGAATTCCTTTCGGGAAAAGTCATCTTTGTTTCTTAGTATAGTTGGAACTGATCTCATCTGCTTAATTGCCGATTCCTCCGTTTAATCAAAACCGACGTATTCTTAATTTACTGCGGATTTGATGATAATAATGTAATCGGTCGACATTCCTTCTGTCAACGTTGCATTCACACTAATTTCAATTTACTGCGGTTTTGATGAAAGTCGGTCTTGTCGGCACCCGGTAAGCAGGAGGGTAATCAGAAAAACTCATCCGCAGGAACGGGCGACTGAGGTTGCACGCATTCAACAAAGAATCTCAGGCGCGGGCACCGCTCCATGCCGAGTACGGATATTCCCGTCCTGCCTTCTCGATCATTTCGTCGGTAATCAGAGCCGGAACTCTTTCAGCCTTCCATGGGAGGGAGAATACCTTTACGGCATTATCAGAGAAGAGATCGTTTAATCTTTCCTCATTCATGCCCTCGCTTCTGAGAAATCTGATGAGTCTCAGCATTCCCTCGAAGCCCGGGATACCGGAGGCGCCGCTCTGTTTGTCGGCTTGTGTGTGCGGGGCGTGGTCGCTCTCCGCCCAGTCGACAATGCCGTCGAAGAGACCCTCGAGAACGGCATCCCTGTCCTTTTTATCCCTGAGGGGAGGGTTCATCTTCGTATAGATTCCTTCATTTCTGAGAGTGAGAAGCGAGTGGTGAGGGGTGGCGCCGCACGTTATCCTCATCCCGTCCTTCTTCGCCTCCCTCACAAGTTCAAGGGCCCCCTTTGTCGATATGTGCGCAATGTGCAGGTTACCCCTGAACCCTGAAGAGAGGGCGTTCTCTATCTGATCCGACACGCTTGCGACTTCGGCTTCGGACGGACGCTCTGCTGAGTGGAGAGGCTCGCCGGGCTTGAAAAGGCTTTCCTTCTCCGAGTGTACAGCGAGTACTCCTCTGTAGCCGAGAGACGATAAAAGTGAATAAATTCTCTTCTGTGTCTCCTTTTCGACAATGCCCATGTTCCCCGTAGACTGGGAGGCGAAGAGCTTGAGGCCGCATACACGCGGAAAAAGCTCTCCGTGGAGCGCTGTCATCTCTGCTATCTCTCTCTCGTCCGCCGTGAGGCCGAGATAGACACAGTAGTGGAGACCGGCATCACCGTATTCGGAGGTGAGTGCCTCTACGGCCCTGTCTCCCTTCTCGAGCCGCCTCATCACGTTCTCGCGGGATGTGAGAGGAGGCTTTGTGTTGGGCATGTCCAGAAAGATGTTGAATCCCGCTTCGAGGCCCGTCTTCATGCCGTGGAGGATGGTCTCCTTCCTCTTCTCGTCGAAATCTCTGAAGTGGACATGCGGATCTGTCACAGTACACCCTCCTCCTCGAGGAACGAGAGTGTGAAGAAGGTTCCCCACTGGCACGCAAGTCTCGATCCGCATGCGCACTCTCCGCACATTCCGACTCCGCACATCGTGTTCTTCTCCATGCTGACGAGAATCATGTCAGGGGAGACTCCGGCTGTCTTAAGGCGTGATGCGGCGTTCTTCATGAAGATTTCGGGTCCGACAAGATAGAATGCTACATCGCCCAGCGCAGTGCCGTCCGAGAGAAGACGCTCGATTTCCGGGGAAATATAGTCGAGAACCCTTCCGACCTTTCCTTCATCCGGAATACACCTGTAATCACCCTTCTTGGAGAGCACATCTTCAAGAATCCCACTCCCGCCGTCGACGCTTGTGCCGACAAGGAATGATAGATGTACGCCGTCCTGTTCAAGCTTTTCGGAGAGCGGGGCGGCTACTGCCTCTCCCGTCCCTCCGAGTATAAGGAGGGCCTTCTTTGTCTTCTTCGTCTCGGCTTCCCCTCCGTAGGGCCCTCTTATGTAGATGGTGTCTCCACTCTTTATTGTGTCGAAGAGGGCAGATGTGAATATCCCGCGCTTCTTGATTATGAATGTCAGGGGATGTGTGAGGGCGAGGGAGAAGGGCTTCTCCCCGACTCCGGGGAGCCACAGAAAGACGAATTCTCCGGCCTTGAAGTTATCTACACTTCCGTCGAGCGTGAGAATCATCGTGTCCGGGGAGTGCATTTTCACGTTTTCGACTCTGTGAGGACGGTATTCCATCTGACGGCGACTTCTCAGGTATGTCCTCGATAAAAGCTCCGGCTTTTCACCTCTGAGGAAGGCTTCAGTCTCACTCTTCAATGCGGCAAGGTAATCCTTCCACTTCTTCTGGCTCACTCTTCCGAGCGCGCTCCCGATACCGACGGCATCTGCTCCCGCTTCGATGAGGGCCGCGGCTCTCTCTCCGTCGCTGACGCCCCCCATACCGATAACCGGGACATCCTCCCCGACGGCTTTTCTTATTCTCCTGACGGCGTCCAGTGCAACGGGGAATATTGAGTCTCCGCTCTGTCCGCCTTTTCCCCCGATGGGGTTGTTGAGAACAGGAAGTCCTGTCAATGGTTCAACATGGGGGACTGGCCCCACTGTGTTTATTGCAGTGATTCCGTCGGCTCCTGCATCTATTACAGCCTGGGCTATCTCATCGATGTTGTCGACATTCGGAGTCAGTTTCACAAAGAGAAGAAACTCTCTGTCCTTTGCGGCTTCGTCTATTTTCCTGACATATGAGGAGGCTACAGAGATGTCACTGCCGATGGAGGCTCCGAAGCCCTTCTTCGCATGGGGACACGAGAAGTTGAGTTCGACTGAGTCGGCGTAAGGTCCGAATGCCTTCACAAGTGTTACAAAGTCATCCTCGTTGTCTGCCGAGAGCGAGATGTTGAGCCATTTCCCGATTCCTTCCTTTCTGAGCCGGGCAATTTCCGGAAGGGCTACATCCATTCCCGGATTTCTCAGCCCGACGCTGTTACCCCATGTTCCGATCTCGTCCTCGCATATGACGGGCTCGCGGTTTCCCGGGTTTGGTTTCACCTGGAAAGACTTCGTCGTGATTATATCTGCACTCATTTCCCTGTCGAAGAGTCTGATGAGTGAGGGCTTTGTCGTTGCAACTCCGCTGACCGTGGCAAGGGCGGTCTCCTTTCTTTTATGGGAGAAGGGGAATGTCTTCTTCAAAGCGCACACTCCCCGAGGAACTTCTCGATATTCATGAGACAGACGTCCTTCCAGTTCAGGGGAGCGCTCTCCTTCTTCTTCGCCCAGGGGTGGGTGAGGGCCGACGAGGAGTTTATTCTTGCCAGTGAGCGGTCGTATCCTGAATCATTCATGATGGAGATGACATCCTCCGCACTTCCTCCCTGGCTTCCGACACCGGGTATGAGAAGAGGAATGCCCTCTCCGGCGTAGAGCTCTGCTATGTCCCTGAACTCCGTGAGGTTTGTCGCTCCGACGACCGCGCCTATGCCCTTGGAGTATTCACTGCTCCATTTCAGGATTGTATCTGCGACAGTCATGTAGAGAGGCTTACCGTCCTCCATCATTCTGTTCTGGAGATCCTTTCCTCCGGGGTTGCTTGTCCTGAGTAGTATGTAGATTCCCTTCTCGGGGAAGTTGAGGACGAAGGGGTTTATGCTGTCGCTTCCCATGTACGGGGAAACTGTGACACAGTCTGCCTTCCAGCATTCGAAGGCCTCACGGGCATAGTTCAGGGACGATGATGCGATATCACCGCGTTTGCTGTCGAGGATGAAGGGGACACCTTCGGGGAGTGCCTTTACGATTGACGCAAGTGCCTTCGAGCCCTCGAACGAGCCCTCGAGGGGCCTGTCGAGACGTGCAAAGTACCCGATATTGGGCTTGAAGGCCGCAGGGCGGAGATTTCTCCTATCCATTGCTTCCAGGAGCTCGAGATAGAAGGATACCACGCTCATTCCCTCCGGGAGTGCGTCGAAGTTGGGGTCGATTCCCATGCATGCCGAGTTGCCGGCCTTGCGGGCGGAAGAAGTAAGAAGTTCTCTGTAGTCCATCACTTCACCTCCCTCTTGAATCCGTGCCTTTCACCCCACTCGAATGGCGAGGAGGACCATTCGAGAAGGACACTCTCGTCCTCCTTCTTTATATAGCCCGTATCGAGCGCTGTCTGTATTACAAAGCTGTAGTCGAGGATGGTTCTGTATTCGCACTTAGGCTCGAGTGCCGCAAAGGCCTCTCTGGATGCATCGAAGCCGTACGAGAAGATAGCAAGGCAGTAGGGTACGACGCCGCCTGCCTCCTGAATTGCCTTGACAGCCGCTATGGATGAGCCGCCGGTGCTGATGAGATCCTCGATGAGGAGAACCTTCTTCCCGTTGTAGCCTTTCTCCCTTCCCAGTCCCTCGATCTGGTTCTTGAGACCGTGGTCCTTTGATGAGGAGCGTACATACGAGAGACTCTTGTGGAGGGCGTCTGCAAGGGTCGTAGCATGGGGAATTCCCGCCGTGCTCGTTCCTGCGATGTTCTCGGGGTCGAAATTTAGGGAGGAGAGGATCTCCTCGAATGCCGATGCGATGAGCCCTCTCGCCTCAGCCGAGGCAAGGAGTGTCCTGTTGTCGTTGTAAATCGGCATATAGTAGCCACTTGCCCAGCAGAAGGGTGAAGCGGGGCTGAGTCTAACCGCGCCCATCTCGAGGGCTGTTTCTGCTAATCTTTTGCTGTAACTTGTCTTTTCCATATCTGGCTCCTTAATGTCGGAAAATCTCCTTGAAGCTGTGGCTGCGGCCGCAGTATGCACATGAATATCTGCCGTCGGGTGTGCGGAGGAACATTGCTCCTACATGTTCCGACTGCGTGTCGTTCGATATGCAAGCTTCGTTAGTGCACATAAGGTCGTCGAAGTTGTAGATTCTCGGCGGCATCTTCGTTCTGATCTTCTTCACGACCTTTCCGTCTTCGATTATGTTGAGCGTGCATCCCGGAGCTACAGCCGCGAGACGCTTGATCTCCTTGTGGTTGAGGTCGAAGTGACCGGGGCGGAAGATGATTCCCTTGTAGGCACCCGAAGAGCTCTGGCTGACCCATTCACCGCCCTTGAGAGAATCGAGTCCCATGACACGGCGGATGAGGATCATGTGATGCCTGATTTCGGCGGGGTCCTCTCCAGAGAGGATATGGTCGATCACGATGCCGTTCCTGATGGGGTTGACGCCTTCGCTGATCTCTCTCTTCTTGTCGTTCTTCGGTTCGACCTCCTTTATCCACTCGTATTCGGTATCTTCAGCCTTTTCAGTCTCGTGATTATCTACTTCTTCGCCGAGCTTTCCGCTGACTAGTGCGAGCAGCACTATACGGGTGTACATGCCGTTGATGGACTGTCTCTCCCATGCGTTGAGCGGTGTCTTGTCGAGGAATGTCGGAATCGTGGGGTGGACCTTGTGCCTGGGGAGGGGATGATAGAACTTCGTTCCTTCGGGAATCCTGTCCATGAACTCCTCACGGAAGGTGATTGTCGCTCTCAGTTCATCCTGCTTCTGGAGTATCTTCTCTCCCATTCTCTCGAGCTGGGGGCGTGTGAAGTACCACTTGAGAGCGATGTCATTCGAGTTTAGGTACTCTTCGATAGAGGAGAATGTCCTGACCGTAAAGCCGTTCTCCTTCATCCTCAGAAGGTAGTTCTGGGGCATTGCAAGCTCGGGAGGAGCAACAAGGTCTACCTTCACATTCTTCCACAGCTTCAGACCGTCGGCCTTGCTGTGGACGGTGCGGCCGTGATAGAGGTCGCCCACAAGTGCGATATGAAGACTGTCGGTGTCCCAGTTGTTGTCCTCGAGGAATGTGTATTCATCAAGAAGCTCCTGTGTCGGATGCTCGTGCCTGCCGTCTCCCGCGTTGATGAATACCGGTGTATATCCCAGTCCGTTGCGCTGGGCATACTCCCCGCACTCCTTTGTAAGGTATGCACAGACTCCCTCGACCTTGCTGCGGATGATGAAGATGCGGTTGTTGTAGCCGCAGAGGGTGTTGAATGTGTCGGCATAGCTTTCACCCTTGTTGAAGGACGAACTTTCGGTGCTCATTTCGGTGGACTTTGCATGATGGAAGGCGATGGCGTTTCTGAAACTTTCCTTCGTCCTTGTACTGTCCTCGAGGAAGACTTCGTAGATACCCCAGTCCGGGTCATTGATTCTGAAGCTGTCGACTGTTTCCTTGTCGTTGTTCTTCACAGCTTCCTTGAGTTTCTTCACAAGAGAGAAGAGATAGAGCCTTTCCTCCTTCGTGAAGTCGTCGATTACACAGAGTGAACGTCCTTCAAAATTCTTCATTTTTAAACTCCTATGCAAAAAAAATACCGGTCACAAATACCGGTATCTTCTGGATTCTATATTATTATGTATGAAAATCGCACTGTCTTCTTTTTCATTTGACGAAACGATAGCAGACAGGGGGAAAAAACGCAATAGCACCGAAACCTTTTTCTGTTGTAAAAAACGGTGGTTTTGCGTATCCTTACGTCAGGTATATACAGGAGAAAAGAGGAATATGAAATACTGCAGAGACTGCGGAGCCCAGATTCTTGATAACGCTGAAATCTGCCCCAACTGCGGGTGCAGGCAGATCTACCCCGATTACATGAACGGCACACGGCCCCGTAATCCCGATGCCAGCACGAGGAGCAGACTCTGTGCTCTTCTTCTATGCATCTTCTTCGGAGTTGTCGGTGTCCATCGTTTCTACCTCGGACGTACGGGATCCGGCGTCGCCATGGTATTTCTCGGCTGGCTTACTCTCGGCATATGGCCCCTTATCGACCTCATTCTCATCGCATGCGGCAGCTTCCGTGACGGAGAGGGGCGTCTTGTCACCGAATGGGACGTCTGAGAGGAAAGAGCGAAGAGCAACTTTCCAGTGCACATCATAAACAGATGCCCCATGAAACGGGGCATTCTTCAATGCTCCTAAGTTGGGTAATAAGTTGGGTAATAAGTTGGGTAATAAGTTGGGTAATAAGTTGGGTAATAAGTTG
>CAVDOI010000117.1:0-6987 GCA_963610485.1 Lachnospiraceae bacterium | reverse complement strand
TTCTTAGCTCCGGTGGTAGGAATATGTGTTACTTGAATAGGTTCAGTGATACATAAAAGTGTTACTTTTTTTACACCATATCAAAGGCTGCGAAGAATAGAAAGAAGAGAAACGCAAAAAGTGTCAGCAGTGCTGACACAATTGGATGCGAGAGGAAAAACTAATGAACGAATTGGAGCATAGCTTTCAGGAAATAGCGCAGGTCATAGAAGAAGCCCGGAATAACGCCTACAGAAAGGTGAACGAAGAACTTATTCTGATGTACCAGAAAGTCGGAAAGTTCCTCTCCGAGAAATCCGAGGAAGCAAGCTACGGGGACGGCTACATGGATTCTCTCTCCGAGTATATCCAGCAGCAGTTTCCCGGCATCAAAGGCTTCAACCGCCGTGGTCTCTATCGAATGAAGCAGTTCTATGAGACCTATGTCGGGAATGAAAAAGTGTCAGCACTGCTGACACAATTGAGCTGGACGAATCATCTGCTCATTATGTCCGGCAGCAAAAGCAACGAAGAACGAGAATTTTACATTCAGCTTGCGGTGAAAGAACATTACAGCAGCCGTCAGCTTGAGAGGCAGATGGACAGCGGATATTATGAGCGGTATATGCTCTCCAAGGAGAAACTGCTTCCAGAGCCGCTGCGGTCTGCGCAGAATCCGTTCCTTGACTCCTATGTCGTGGAATTCCTCGACCTGCCGGATACCTTCCACGAGAGCGATTTTCGCAAGGCACTGGTGAAGGGTATGCGCGATTTCATTCTTGAGTTGGGTAAGGATTTTTCCTTTGTCGGCGAGGAATATCCGATACAAGTCGGCGGTGAGGATTACCGGATCGATCTGCTGTTTTTCCATCGGAATCTGCACTGCCTTGTGGCGATGGAATTAAAGGTTGGGAAATTCAAACCGGAATATGTCTCCAAGATGGACTTCTATCTGGAAGGACTGGACAGGCAGCTCAAAAAGCCGGATGAGAATCCGAGCGTAGGGTTACTCCTGTGTGCATCCAAGAATGATGAAGTGGTCGAATATGCCATGAGCCGCACCCTCTCGCCTATGATGGTGGCGCAGTATCAGCTGCAGCTACCGGATAAGGATGTGCTGCGGAGGAAACTGCAGGAACTGGCAAGCCTGCCGGAAATCGAAGATACAAATGAATGTGACGAGGATGCCTAACCTGTCACAGATCAAGCGTCAGCGAATGCTCGACTTTCCGGTAGATGGCAGAGCGGTAATATTGTACGATATCAGAGTGTCCGGAAGCCGGAAGGAGAAAGAGATGGAGAATTATGTCAATCATTATGTCAACAGAGATATACTCAGGGGATGGTCGGATGACGGGAAGAGCGTCATGTGGTGCAACCCTGTGGAGGGAAAAGAGGGAAGAAGCGTCGATATCGATGAAATCTATACAATAACCCTCCCCGAGTTTTCCGACGAGGTTGCGGCGAAGGTGGATTATGTGGGAGTCTACTTCCGTAAGACGATCAATGCTCTCAGGAGCGGGGAACAGAAGGTCTTCGATCCTGTTGACACCGATCAGAGGGAGACGTTCTACTACGAATATCTGAGAGCTCTCTCATGCTTCAAACTCGACTATGCAAGATATATGGGGGAGAAGGTCCTTTCCCTTATGAACGAATACAAGGGTCTTTCGTACTATACGGTTATCGAACCCTCGCTCGGCACATTGATAAGTCACGAGAAGAGCAGCCTGGAGCACGGTCCCGTCTTCTCCCTTTCAATGATGGACCTCAGATGCGTCATGCTCCACTGTCCGGAAGGAAGGAGTTTCATCGTCGGCGCAACTCCGGTCAACGTTCTCAACCCATACTTCGAGAGAAGATTCTACAAGGTCGACAAAGAAGCGAAGATTACGGTTTACAAGGGAACAATGATGGTCCTTCCCGTAAGTCCCTCCCTTGCCGTCTGTCTCTATGACGGCGATGTCTACGACTTCGGGGGTGACGGGGAGAGCGTCGTTCTCTCCGAAGGCGATGTCGATATATTGAACAAGGTACAGCTCTTCTCGTCGGAAACGGACGGCGGCGTCGTCTACAAGTGCGACGAAGGATACATCAGGGCTCTCAAAAACGATTTTCCCGTGAAACCGTACAGAACGGGAAGGGATTGGCTCCGTGCCGACCGTTATCCTTTCTGGACGATGCTGTCCGTGATGAAGGTGAAGGATGAAGCAGCGTCATCTCTCCAGAAGAATCTGAAATCGCCGATGCGTCCTTTCTCCCTCATGATAAGGAACTACGACGAGGAATGGCAGCACAGGACGGGGAAGGGCTTCAACAGAGATGCTCTCATCAAACGCTATCTCTTTGCGAAGAAGCTCCTCAGCGGCGAGTATGACGAATAGGACGGCTTGACGTATTTCCCGGCCCTCATTAACTTCATTCTCCGTGGAGAGGCATTTCATGCAGAAGAAAACAGTGAAGAGAATACTCACCATAGTGCTCGTCGTCCTCGTTGCGGCGGCCTTAGCCGTCGGTTCGATAATATATGTCAGGGATTACAGGAAGACGAAGGTCTTCACATCTCAGAACGGGTCGAGCACGATGACCGTCTATATGGTAGGAGAGCCGGATTTCCCGTACGGAAAGACGGAGTGCCGTCTTGTCCTCAGGACGAAGGGAAAGGATACCGTGAAGGAGGATTTCTCGGTAGCGAATGACGGTGCAGTCGTCACAGAGGACAACTTCACAGTGGAATGGAATGATAATTCCGTGCGTCTCCGGGTAACGGGCTCCGAGATGGAAATAATGTCCTTCATATACGGAATTTAAAGGCGGCTGTCGGGGAGGGGGATATGATATATATAACAGGCATGCACGCACTCACGACAGAGTGCCGGCTCGGGACGAGCGGAAGCTCCAAGATCTACTCCGTCAGCTGGGATGACATCGACATAAGAGAATCCGATGATTCCCTGCTCGGAGACGAAGGAATAGAGAGGGATGTCTATATTCCACCCATAGAGGAGGTTTTCAACAAGGCCGACCACATCCGGGCGATAGCAGACCTTCTCGACAGCGGCAGATACGCTCTTGCCGCCACAATGCGTGAGGATTATCTCGACGGCGACCTCTCTTTCTGCCGCACCCTTTTCAATATGGTGTGGCGTCTCAGGGCTGTCAAGTCCGACTTTGAGTGGAGCGGGATATCGAAGGTGATGGAGAAGGAATACATGCTCCACTGGCTGGCCTATCTCGGAAGAAAAGGGATTGGAACCGTAAGGCGTAAGGTCGTCCTCGACAAAAAGTTTACGGATGACGAATGCCGGAGACTGGTAGAGAACAGCCGTGGCATCTCCAGGCTGCTGAACGAATACGCAATAGACGGGAAACTCGAAGATCTCTATACGCTTCTGTGGCTTGTCGACAACTACAGAGAGAGCATTGATGACAGCAGGATAAGTCAGATCGAAATCATCTTCTTCTACCGCCATCTCGAATACTGCGATTACCTTCTCGCCACATCCGATATTACAGGCGCAGAGCCGGATGAAATACGTGAAATGTTCATCCGTGTACTCGATAAGGTAGGGCTCTTCGTCGTCGATCCCGTCCCGCCGCTGGACAACCTTGTATAAAGCGTTATAATCTCTCTCGTCAAAGTGAACAGGGATGAGGATAATGGAATACAGAAGAAGATACATATTCACAGTTTTGCTCTGCGCACTCATTTCCGTTACGGCCTTCCTGACGGCCGGCAGCCTGAGAAGAAACAATACGGCAAGGAAGATTCTCACATCTTCGCACGATGATATGACAGTGAAGATATATGAGATAGGGGAACCCGAAACTCCCTACGGGGAGACGAACTGCCGTATAGACCTCTATGAGAACGGTGAAAAGACGGATGAACAGGCCGTTTCAATCCAGAATGACGGAGAGGAAGTGACAGAGGACAACTTCCTTGTCGAATGGAAAGACGAGGCTGTGGTGATAGAGACGACGGGAACCGAGCAGCAGGATATCTCCGTAACGATAAATTACTGAGGTCGTGATTGTCTCCCTTATCTGGAGGCAATGATGTGGACAAATAATCCCCCGTCCGGCTTTCTTTCCTGATATAATTGCTGAAGCGGATACAGGGGGAGGATGTCTCATGATAGTCTACGAAGGGACGAAGAGCGAGTTCCAGGAGGAAATCAACAACAATACGATACAGGACAGGCTGGACAGTCTGTTTTTGTCTCTCGGAGTCACGAAGGAGAGTCTTCCCGAGTATAATTCATGGAAGAACTCCCTCCCCAGGATGGCATCGATAATAGCTGACCGGGATATCGACGACGACGTTCGTGTCGCGCTCGAGTATCAGATTCCCCTCACATCAAAGAGAGTCGACTTCATGATTGCCGGCAGCGATGACAGCGGAAACGACACCGTAGTCATCATAGAGCTCAAGCAGTGGGAGAAATGCCGTCCGACACAGAGGGAGAACGTCGTCAAGGCATATACAGGCGGGGCCGAGAGAGATGTGGCGCATCCGTCGCAGCAGGCATATTCATACGCCAGGCTCATCGAGAACTTCAATGAAGGTGTCAGGGAGAATTCGATCGCCCTCAAGCCGTGTGCCTACCTCCATAACTACAGGGAGGAGTACAGGGAGAACCTCTGCTCGGACCGCTATGCATCCGTAATCAGCGTTGCGCCGGTATTCCTCGGCCGGGACGGAACAAAACTCGGCAGATTCATCTCCGGCTCTGTGAGACACAGATCATCAAAGGATCTTTTCGACATCATCGAGCACGGAAAGCTCAAACCCTCGGCATCACTCCAGACGGAGGTCGGTTCGATACTCCTCGGAAACAGCGTCTTCGAGATGGTGGACGAACAGCAGGTTGCCTACGCAACTGTACTGGCACGTGTGGAAAAGGTCGTCAACGACAGCCGCAAGCATACGATAATAGTCAAAGGCGGTCCGGGAACCGGAAAATCGGTCATAGCCGTCAATCTTCTTGCAAAGATCATCAACAGCGGCTATTCGGCCGTCTATGTGTCGAAGAACAGCGCTCCGAGGTATACTTTCTCCGAGAGCCTCATAGGAGGAAAGGGATTCTCGCTGTCATACCTGAAGGGGCTCTTCAAGGGATCGGGCAGTTTCATTGACGTCGGCTCCGATACCTACGACTGCATTCTCGTCGATGAGGCACACCGCCTCAATCTCAAGTCCGGTCTCTATTCCAACCAGGGCGAGAACCAGATAAAGGAAATCATCAATGCCTCCAGAATCAGTGTCTTCTTCATCGATGAAGACCAGATGGTCACTATGAAGGATATCGGAAGAATCGAGGAGATAAAGAGACAGGCTGAAGCTCTCGGCTCCAAGGTTCACGAGCCTGTGATCGAGCTTACATCGCAGTTCAGATGTAACGGCAGCGACGGCTATCTTGCGTTCCTCGATGACACGCTCGGAATACGCAGGACTGCCAACCAGAGCTTTGACACCACCGATTACGACATCGAGATATTCGACAGCCCGGGTGAGATGCGCGAGGCCCTCAGAGCAAAGAATGCGAACAACAAATCGAGAATGATAGCAGGCTACTGCTATCCGTGGAACAGCAGAAACGACAGGACGAAGACGGACATCGTACTGGAGGATAACTTTTCTGCACAGTGGAACTTTACGACGGACCGGTTTGCAACGGATCCGGAGTCATTCGAACAGGTCGGATGTATTCATTCCACACAGGGCCTTGAATTCGACTACGTCGGCATAATAATCGGCCTTGACCTCAGATATGAGAACGGAAGGGTCATCACGGACAGCAGGAAGCGTGCGAAGACGGACAGCTCGGTCAGAGGAGAGAGCCGGATTCCCGGAATGACGAAGGAAGAGCTTCTCGACAGGATCATCAGAAACACATACCGCACACTACTCTCAAGAGGACAGAAGGGATGCTATGTCTACTGCGAGGACAAACCTCTGTCGGAGTACATGAAGGAACGGCTGAAGAGGGCAGGAGAAGAGAGCGCGTTGCTCAGAAAGAGGTTTTCTCCGGAAAGTGCTCTCATCTGAACGACGGGATAATACCTGATAAGTGAATAATCACTCCCGGTTTTGGAGATGTGGATTGATGATCTACGCAGGTTGCTGCGCCGTCGAATTTGCCGGGTTTCTCCCTGTGCGGGGTACGGATAGGATTGCCTAAGAAGCAATTACGCCAGAAGCAATCATAATGATTATCAATGTCCCCAGGGCAATGCGGTATATACCGAATGCCGTGAAGTCTCTCTTTTTGATGTATGACATAAGGCACTTGATGACAGCTAATGACACGACGAAAGCCGTTACTGTACCAAGGCTGAGGATTGCCAGCTCGCTTCCTGTGAAGTTGAAGCCGAACTTGAGAAGTTTGATGAGGGAGGCTCCTGCCATTGTGGGAATCCCCATGAAGAAGGAGAACTCTGCTGCAGTTGTCCTGTCGAGACCGAGAAGGAGAGCTCCCATTATCGTGGCTCCGCTGCGGGATGTTCCGGGGATGAGCGAGAGAACCTGGAAGAGTCCTACATAGAGAGCAAGGGAGCAGGTGATGTCATCCGTGGATTTTGTTATTGCTGCCCTGGATTTGTTTTTCCTTTCTACGACAATGAAGAGGATGCCGTAGATGATAAGAGCAAGGGCTATGACGAGAGGAGTATGAAGGTGCTCCTCCATCCAGTCGTCTGCAAGGATGCCGACGATGCCCGACGGGATGATTGCAATAACAGTCTTGAGCCAGAGGGAGAGCGTGTCTTTCTTAAGTGTCAGCTTTTTGTCTGTTTTTTTGACCGGCCAGAGCTTGTGCCAGTAAAGAATTACAACGGCAAGGATTGCACCCAGCTGGATGACGACGAAGAACATGCTTTTGAATTCCGGAGAGGCGTCCAGAGTGAGGACATCGTCCAGGAGCAGCATGTGCCCTGTACTCGATATCGGAAGCCACTCCGTGATGCCCTCGATTATCCCGAGCGCTGTTACTACCAGTATCTGCG
>CAVDOI010000116.1:0-7086 GCA_963610485.1 Lachnospiraceae bacterium | reverse complement strand
GATTCGGTCTCCTCTTAATCGTGGTTTACCTTCCCATTTAACGTGTTGTCAACACTCATGGCTGCCTTCGGCTACGCTCTCGGAAAGGCAACGGCGGCAGGAGAGGCGCTCTTCCTCTCCTCGTCCCTGATGCCGCATTACGTCAGATTCGAAGACGGCATGTCTGTCACTGCCTTCATAAATGAGGCCTCCTCATCCTTCGAGGAAGATATGAAACATCCCTCGTTTTCCTTTACATCCCTCGAGAAGGAACTCGGCCTCAAGTGCGGCGTCATGTTCGGTCTCGACGAGAAGGCTTCTCCGAACATCAACCTCTACGTATCGGGCGGGGAGGTATTTCTGAGATACAGAAAGTGTCTCTACAGCGAGGCCAGTATGAGGCGCTTTCTCAATCTCTACCTCTCCATACTCGACGGCTTTTCCTCTCAGGAAAAACTCTCGGACATAATACTTCAGAGCGAAGAGGACATGACTCTTGTGGCAGCTTTCAACGACAGTGTGATGGATCTGGGGGATTCTCCTACGGTGGTGAGACTGTTTTCAGAACAGGTTGCAGCAACTCCCGGGAACACGGCAGTCGTCTTCGGTGATACGAGGCTCACATATTCGGAAGTCGACGATATAACTGACAGGATTGCATCAAAGCTGGCATCTATGGGAGTGGGGAAGGGAGACTTCGTCCCCGTTCTCATAAAGCGCTCGCACTGGATGCCCCTCACGGCACTCGGTATTCTGAAGTGCGGGGCCGCCTATCAGCCCCTCGATCCCAATTACCCGGAGGAGAGGCTCTCGTTCATGCTCGAGGACACGTCAGCAGACCTCCTCATTGCCGACAGCGATCTTCTCGGACATATTCCCTCTTACAGCGGAAAAGTACTTCTTACCGACGAGATGGAAAAGCTCGGGGAGGGGGAGCTTCCACCCCCGCCGTCTCCCGACGACACCCTCATTCTTCTCTACACATCGGGTACTACGGGAAAGCCGAAGGGGGCGATGCTCACACACAGGAACATCGTAAGCTACTCGATGAGCTACATGGAGAAGGTCTCTCTCGAAACCTCTTCGCGTGTCGCGGCCTATGCATCCTTCGGCTTCGATGCGAGCATGATGGACATTTATCCCACTCTCTTCTCCGGCGCTGCGCTCTACATCGTTCCCGAGGAGATCCGGGCCGATCTCATATCACTTGATGAGTTCTTCGTGAGAAACGGAATCACTCATGCATTCATGACGACCCAGGTGGGACGGCAGTTCGCACTCTTCACAGGTTCTAAGAGCCTGAAGTATCTCTCTGTCGGAGGCGAGAAGCTGACTCCCCTGAGTCCGCCCGGGGGGATGAACTTCATCAATATCTACGGTCCGACGGAGTGCACCGTCGCCGTCACGACATACACCGTGAAGAAGGAGGGAGGGATTATCCCGATCGGAAAACCTCTCCCCAACCTCCGTCTCTACATAGTCGACTCCGCGATGAGACCCCTTCCGGTCGGTATGGCGGGCGAGCTCTGCATAACGGGACTCCAGGTTGGTAAGGGTTATTACAGAAGACCCGACAAGACGGGAGAAGTCTTCATCCCCGATCCTTTTGATAATACGGAGGGTTATGAGACGCTCTACCGCACCGGAGACATCGCAAGATGGCTCGAGGACGGAAATATCGAATTCATCGGACGGCGGGACGGCCAGGTCAAGATAAGGGGCTTCAGAATAGAGCTCACGGAGGTCGAGAAGGTCATCAGGGACTACCCCGGCATCAGGGATGCGACAGTCGCCGCATTCGATTCCCCCTCCGGCGGGAAGTACATTGCGGCGTACGTTGTATCTGACGGGAAGGTGAATATGGAAAAGCTCAATGACTTCATCCGTGAGAGGAAGCCTGCGTACATGGTGCCGGAAGTAACCATGCAGATAGATGCCATCCCCCTTACAGCCAACCAGAAGGTCAACAGGAGGGCACTTCCGAAAGCTGAAAGAACGGTGACTGAGTACAAGGCTCCCCAGAAGGGCAGGGAGGAGAAGATCGCCTCATTCGTCTCGAAGCTCTGCGGAACGGAAAGAACGAGTGCGGATGCGGATTTCTTCGCCCTCGGCCTGACAAGCGTGGGAGTGATCCAGCTTACGGCATTTCTAAAGCGTGAATTCAACATCGGCGTGGAAATCGGAGATCTCAGGGCCAATCCGACTGTCGGGAAACTTGCGGCATTCCTCAATACGGTATCTCCTCTTAAGGAGAGGGAGAAGGAGGTCTTCTATCCCGTTTCCGAGACGCAGAAGGCCATATTCACGGAGTGTCTCGCCGATCCGGGGTCCACGCTCTACAATATTCCGTACCTTTTCAAACTCAGTCCCTCACTCGACATAGCGCGTCTGAGGAAGGCCGTCGAAAAGGCAGTCAACGCCCATCCTTACCTCAAGGCCATCCTCACGCTCAATCAAGACGGCGAAATCAGGGCCGTCAGACGTGACGAGGCGGGAGTGAGCATCTCTCTCGAGAATGTCGATGTTCTCCCGCCCGGGGAGAAGCTCGTGAGGAGTTTCTCCCTCACGGAGAAGGAACTCTACCGTATCACCTTCTATCATACTCCCGACGGCTGGTATCTTTTCCTCGATATCCACCACATCATATTCGACGGAACAAGCTTCGTGATCCTTCTTGAAGACATCGAGAAGGCATACAGGGGGGAGAAGGTCGAGAAGGAGGAATATACGGCCTTCGAATACGCGCTCGACGAGATCGAGGGGAGAAAAAGTGCGAAATACAGTGAAGCAAAGGAGTATTACGACTCTGTCTTCTCTTCTCTCGACACGACGGATTATCTTCCCTCGAGCGACGTATTCGGCAGCGGGAAGGGGGTCTTTTCCGATTATTCCCTTACTTCGTCGCTTACGGGGAAGGAGGTCGAAGAATGGTGCCGCGCTTTCGGCGTAAGCGAAGCCGCGCTCTTCAATACGGCCTTCGGCTATACTCTTTCGCGCTACAACGGCACGAAGGACGCCGTCTATGCGACAGTCTACAACGGAAGAAGTGACGGAAGAACCGCACGCTCCGTATCGATGTTCGTCAAGACCTTCCCCATGTACTTCTCATTCTCCGGAGACGAAAGCGTGAAGGAGAGCGTCGCGAAGACGGGACGCCGGTATATGGACAATATGGCCCACGACATCTATCCCTTCTCCGAAATCGTCAGAGAGTACAACATCTCCCCCGACATCCTCTTCTCCTACCAGGGAAGCCAGTTCGTCTTCGACTCCCTTGCCGGAGAGAAGGCCGAGGTCACATCCTTCGAGAGGGACAACGAGAAGGCGAAGATGGTCGTTCTCGTGACGCGTGAGAAGGGGAGGTATGTCTGGACATTCTCATTCAATACCTCCCTCTATACGAGTGCTTTCGTCGAGTCGTTCACCAGGACTCTCGATACAGTCCTGGGCGAGCTTCTCGAATGCATCACTTTCGCCTCCATTCACCCCGCGGGCAGCACCGACCTCGATCTCATAGAAAGCTTCAACAGGACGAAGAAGAGGTACGACAGACATCAGACTGTAGTATCCCTCATAGGAAAAAGTGCCCGGAAGTATCCCCGGAAGACCGCCGTCGTATATAAAGGCGTCAGACTCAGCTACTCGGAGCTTGAGAGCCTTTCGGACAGGATTGCATCACACCTCATGAAGAACGGAATCGGAAAGGGATCTGCCGTCCCGATTCTCATAACACGCTCAGAGATGATGCCGCTCACCTCACTCGGCGTTCTCAAGAGCGGTGCCTCCTACCAGCCCCTCGACCCCAGCTACCCGGGCGAGAGACTCTCGTTCATGATTGAAGACTCGAAGGCGGAGTTCCTGATTGCGGAAAGAAAACTTGTCTCTCTCATACCCGGCTACAAGGGGAAGATTCTATATACAGATGAGATCATGAGCCTTGAGGAAGGGCCTCTTCCTCCGCCGCCGTCGCCGGACGACGACTTCATCCTCCTCTACACGTCGGGAACGACGGGAAAGCCCAAGGGTGCGGTCCTGAGACACCGCAACATTCTCAACTACGCCCATGCGTACATCCGCACGACAGAGCTCTCAAGACGGAGCCGTGCGGCATCCTACGCGTCCTTCGGCTTTGACGCCAACATGATGGACATATATCCGACGCTTATGTGCGGGGCCTCCCTCTACATAATTCCAGAGGAGATCAGGATGGACTTCCCCCTCATCGACGAGTTCATATCTGTCAATGCCGTGACACATATCTTCATGACGACGCAGGTGGGACGGGAGTACGTACTCACATTGACTGCAAAGAGCCTGAAGTATCTTTCGGTCGGAGGCGAGAAGCTTGTGCCGTTCACACCTCCCGCTGGTCTCAATTTCTACAACATATACGGTCCGACGGAGTGTACCGTCGCAGTCACGAACTACCTTGTCAAAGATGAGTGCAGCCTCCTTCCCGTCGGAAAGCCCCTCGAGAATACGAAGCTTTATGTTGTTGATGAAGAGTTCCACCTCCTTCCTCCGGGAGGAGTGGGGGAGCTCTGCATAGCGGGACTCCAGGTCGGAAAAGGATACCTCGGAAGACCGGATCTTACAGAGAAGAGCTTCATCCCCAATCCGTTCTCCTCTGAGGAGGACTACTCTGTCCTCTACCGCACAGGAGACATCGTGAGGTGGCTCACGGACGGCAGTATAGACTACGTGGGACGAAGAGACGCCCAGGTCAAGGTCAGGGGTTTCAGAATAGAACTGACGGAAATCGAGAAGGTCATAAGGGAGTACGAAGGGATAAAGGGTGCGGTTGTATGTGCATTCGATTCCCCCGCAGGCGGCAAGTTCGTTGCATCCTACATCGTCAGTGACAGTAAGGTCGATATTGCATCTCTCAATGCATTCATAAAGACCAAGCTTCCTCCTTACATGGTACCCTCGGTCACTATGCAGATAGACAGCATTCCCCTGACGGTGAACCAGAAGGTCGACAGAAGAGCCCTCCCTCAGGTCGAGTTTACACAGAGCGAATACTCGGCACCCGAAAGCAGCGCCGAAGAGGACTTCTGTTCCGTATTCGCCTCCGTACTGGGAATGGAGAAAGTAGGACGGGATGATGACTTCTTCGACATCGGAGGATCCTCCATCAGTGCCATGAAGGTCGTGGTCGAGGCGTCAAAGAAGGGCTGGAAGATAGCTTACAAGGATGTGTTCGAATATCCTACACCGCACCGTCTTGCGGAGGTGCTGTCGCCGGAAGAGGAAAAGGAGGTGCAGAAGACAGAGGAGAAGAGACCCCTTCTCGAGGTCGATGACGAAGGCTATGACTACACCTCCGTCAATGCGCTCCTTTCTGCAAACACCCTTGAAGCATTCAGAGAAGGGGAGCGCGGCGTCATCGGGGACGTACTTCTTCTCGGAGCCACAGGATACCTCGGAATCCACCTCCTCGGGGAGCTTATGAAGGATGAAGGCCGTACGATATGGGCAGTCGTCAGATCAAAGGACGGAGCAGGGGCCCGGGAGAGGCTTGAGAAACTCCTTCTTCATTACGCCATGGATGATCTTGTGCCTCTTATCGGGAAGAGGATTATCATAATAGAGAAGGATGTGACGGACGAACACTTTCTTGACGATTTCAGACGAAAGGGCATGACAGTATTCAACGCCTCCGCATCCGTGAAGCACTTTGCCCACGATGACGAGATAGAGAGGGTGAATGTGAAGTCGACCGAGAACATCATAAAGTGGTCACTCGAAAACGACGCCCTCCTTATCCACATATCGACGGAGAGCACGGCGGGCTACTCTTCCCCCGGAAACGGACGGTTCCTCTTCACCGAGCACTTCCTCTACGGCGGGCAGACTGTGTCGAATAACCAGTACGTGAAATCGAAGTTCCTTTCGGAGAGGGCCGTCTACGAAGCCGTCCTCGATAAAGGCCTCAGGGCTAAGGTGATGAGGGTCGGCAATCTCGCACCGCGCTCTATTGACGGAGTCTTCCAGATCAACTACTCCTCGAACGGCTTCATGAAGATGCTCAGAGGCTACCTTGCACTCGGCGCACTTCCGTACAGCAGGGAGGACGAGGAATACGACCTTTCCCCGGTTGACTCTACGGCGCGCTCGATAATTCTTCTGGCATCAACACCCCCCCGGGTGCATTACCTTCATGCCGTCGAACCCCCATATTCTCCATCTCGAGCAGATACTCAGTGAGATGAACGGAAGTATGGAGCTCGTCGAAGACGATGAATTCGAGAGGAGGCTCGATAGTGCCGTCAGGAATCCCTCATCCTCAGAGAGGGTAAGCCCTCTCATGACATATTCTCCGGGAACGGGTGAGAAGGACCTCAGGGAGAACGGCATAGAGACAATCGACAACACCCTGACACTGCAGATTCTCTACCGTCTGGGCTTCCAGTGGCCGGTAGCCGACGAAAGGTACATCAGGGCGTTCACCGCACGACTTGAGGATGAAGGTTTCTTCAGCTGACGGCCGGCTTGTTATCATGTCTGTCAGCTTTTCCGCTTATGTGGTAAAGCTGAACATTTATAATTTTATATGTTTGATTTTGAGTGAAAAACCTGGAAAAGTGTCAAAATGAAAGGAAAAAAGCATTGGAAAAATGTCAAAACTGAGGCAGAATAACCTTGGAAAACGAACAGAATGCTTCTGGAGGTGTATGTATGCTGAAGCGAAAGATCGAAAAGGACATCGTACAATGGATCAGAAGCGGCGGCCGGAAGGCCCTTCTTCTCTCAGGCGTCAGGCAGAGTGGCAAGACATTCATCATAAGGGAATGTCTCAGCCGTATGGAGTGTGACTATATCGAGTACAATCTCATCAGGGACCCCGGCGTCGTAGATATCCTACGTTCGGCGAAAGGTGTAGACGATCTTGTTCTGAAGTTTTCCCTCTATAGCGGACGAAGAATCGAGAAGGGGACTTTTTTCTTTTTTGATGAAATCCAGAAATACAAAGAAATTGTCAGTGCCGTCAAATTCCTTGTAGATGACGGGCGCTACAGGTTCGTTCTTTCGGGGGCACTGCTGGGTGTCGAAATCGTGAATCTTAAATCAGCTCCTGTCGGTTATCTTGAAACTCTTACTCTC
>CAVDOI010000115.1:0-7094 GCA_963610485.1 Lachnospiraceae bacterium | reverse complement strand
CGAGATATCCGAAATCGATGACGGGAAGCAGACAGAGGAGATTCTGAGGAGGCTTCAGCCGGTGTGACCTGACGAAGAGCATATCACGCAACGCTATGACAGCGCCGACATGCTCAACGCCATAAGGACAAGCTATCACCGTAAGCCTCGAGAATGAGGAGTTACGGCAGGAGACGGGATACACTGACAACATCCTCCTTGGTTTATCAGCTGCAATAAGACGGTGAAGAAACACGAATGCCTGTGTTTTCTTTGACCGGGCCGATTCTGAATCAGAAAGAATGGGAGGGAAAGCCCGGAAAGACAGAGTGGGGATGTATGTCTGCCACTTCCGGAACGACGGTGAAGGGGGCACAAAACCGGACAGAATCCGCCTATCTGTCGGATAATATTCCCCCCGTCACATAGCATTAAAGCGGGGCCGTGAGGGGGAATTGGGGAAGCTAAATCTGACGTAATATACACTTTCCGGCCCCGGAGAAGTGTGTTTATTATGTGAACAGGGGCTTCGGAGCCGTAATATGTTCGTTTCCTAACATACAATTGCTCTTTAACAATGATAAAAAATCTTGACTTTTGAACTGAAGGCGTTTGAAAGTATAAATTGTATTGACATTATAAGGGGTTAGATAATGGCAAAAAAGAGAATACTGCTTTTAATACTGCTGGCATCGCTGTCACTTTCACTTTTCGCGTACCAGTTTTCACCTCTCAATGTGACATTCGATTCATCGGGATCCGGAACACAGAAGGTGTACACAATCGTCAATGATTCCGATTCTCCGATAGCAATCGAGATCAAGGCCGTGAAGAGAATAATGGACGAGGACGGCAACGAGAACAACGAGGATGCTTCATCCTATTTCTCGATCCAGCCGAAGAAGGTCGTCATCAAGGGACAGGCCACTCAGCTCATCAGAGTCACATACCGCGGACCCAAGACGACAACGGAGGAGATGTCTTTCCGTATCATATCGGAACAGATAGCGTACTCGACAGGCGCATCCACGCAGACCGAGGGACAGATGATCTCCTTCCTCTTCGTCTATTCCACATCAGCCTATGTCGCACCGACGAAGGTCGTAGAGAAGACGAGCCAGAGCGCGGCGATTAACGAGGACGGCAATCTTGAGATCACGATCAAGAACGAAGGAAGCGTCCATCAGCTTCTGAACGACCTCAAGGTTACTCTCAAGAGCGGGAACACGATATACGAACTCAGCGACGAGGAGATGGGCTCCATCAAGGGATCCAACCTTCTCTGCGGCGGAAAGCTCAGAATCGTGATCCCCGTACCGGAAGTCTTTGCAGAAAAGAGTGACTTCGACGTCTCCATCAGCTACGACTATACATATTCTGCTTCGTGATTTATAATAAAGAGGCTGTATAGAAAAAGGGGCAGAAAGAAATGAAGGGGAAGACAAAGAGGGTATTGCAGGTACTCTCCGTCGCCGTGGGAAGCGCACTTGTATGCGTACCCGCATCTACGCTGTTATTCGGTGACAACATGGTAAGCGCACTGATGGGCGGTCTCATAGCCGTCTACCTCACTGTGCGCCTTGTCGCTGCAATGGTGGAGAGAGACGTCAACGGAAAGCTCAATATCTTCGCTGCAGTCTTCATCACCCTCCTTACACTTCTCGCACTCTTTGCCTTCAACAGATATACAGCCCCCGGAGAGACAGCAACCACACCCCAGGTAGAGGGAGTGGAAGAGCCGACAGGTAGTGTGGCAGTAACGGGATCTGAGCCTTCAAAGACCCCTTACGGAGAATCCCCGGCAGAGGAGAGTTCCCCCCTTGTTCCTTCTCAGCCGTCATCACAAGTGTCGTCTCTTCCACTCGGAGAAGAGGGTGAGGAACCCTCGCCTCTACAGAAACCTGCAGTTCCTTCGGCTCCTGTCTTTGCAGCGGAAGCAGCTCTCGAACTTGTCGATATCGGAGAAGAAGCGGAAGCAGAGAGAGAAGAAACCGTCAGAGTTCCGTCGGCTCCCGTCTTTGTCAGTGAACCGACAATCGAGGAGGAAAAAGCAGAGACAGAAGTTCCGGCAGTGACGCCGGTACCGGCTTCCCCGTCGGTTACGGTAGTTCAGACACTCGTCGAGACAGAAGAGGAAAAACCTGTCAGAGTTCCCGCAGCTCCCGTTTTCGTCAGCGGAAGCACAACGCTTGTTCCTCCGGCGCCTGAATTCACAGCAGAGCCGGAAGGCTCACTTGTTCCCGGAACACCGTCACTCAAGGAACCTTCAGCCGTCCTTGTTCCCGATACGCCCGAGATGAATGAGCCCGTGAGGGTACTCGTTCCAGATGCGCCGGTATTCAAACCGGTATCTGCAGTGCTTGTCGACACAGTCGAAGAACCGAAGGAGGAGGTCGACCCGTGGGCTGACTTCTACTTCAGCGACGAGGAGCTCGATCTCGAGGACGGTATCTACTACTTCTCGCTCTATGTCAACGACTACCTCGAGGGCGATGTCGAGGTTATGGTGACGGGAGGGGAGGTCCTCGTCCGTTCCTACGATCTCGATATGTACATCACAGGCTACCTCGAGGAAGGAAGCGCCGAGAGAATCTTCGCTTCAACCGAAGACTACTATACAACCGCATACCTTGCCTCCGTCGGAGTCGACGCATGGGCAGACACAAGCCTCTTCGAGTACTACATAGTCCTCTCGTCCCTCGACATGCCTCTCACGAGAATAAGCATCAGAGGAAACAGCAGCAGATACGTAACACGCCCGATAAGCGGCGCTGTGACAATAAATCCCGTGACCTCGTACGTCATCTCGTCGTACTCGCTCACATCCTCGACAAGCATCACGAAGGGGAAGGGCTTCCTCGACAACCTGCGCTTCACGCTCTCGTCGAGCAACTCCGTCAGAATCGGCGAGGTCTTCGGTTCCTTCGGATGGTCGCTCAGCGGAAGCCGCAGCAGCGTTGCTTTCAGCTGGGGAAGCTACAGCTTCTACAAGGACTTCGAGAACGAGAACCTGAGGCTCCGCTTCGGTAACGTGTCCTCCGATTCCTATTCGCCGACGGGAACACCCATCGGAATAAGAATCGACAAGTCCACGGCATACGGTTCCTCCACGACGAAGAAGAGGAACGACCAGAAGGAGATCCTTGTCGAGAAGGACAGCAACGTCGTCGTATACAACGAGGAGAGGGAGATATACCGCAGAACCCTCAAGGCCGGAAGATACCTCCTCGAGGATTTCATCCTCTACTCGGGTTCCAACGAGATAAAGGTCGTCATAACACCTCTCGACGGCAGCGACCCCGTGGAGGAGAGATTCACGATCAACTATTCGGCATCTCTCCTGACACCGGGCGAGATGTACTGGGGTGCGGTATTCGCATTCTCGCGCCAGAAGGTCGAAACAGGCTCCGAGAGACTCGACTACCAGGTCGATATCCCGTTCATCAACGGAAAGAGTCTCAGGTACGACATAACGGACTATTCGGCCTCCGCATACATGAACCTCGGCATCCTCGATACCCTCACCGGCAACGTGCAGGTTGCACTCAAGGCAAAGAGGGGAGTCTACTCATACAGGGTCAGTGCGGAGTTCACGAACCTCAACGCACTCGGAACACTGAAGGCGAATGTGAACTACAACTACTCATCGTCCTCTTCGCTCTATCTCAGACTCTCCGAGCAGTTCACGCTCTCGACAAAGGGCTTCGTCAGGGGCCTCACGCTCTCGGCGTCCTACAACAAGGCAAACCTCGGTGCCGAAAACGGCTATACGGTCACACCGTCGCTCTCGCTCTCGGGTGCATTCGGAATCTTCAGCTGGTCAGTCGGAGCCTCCGGCACACTTCTTCCCTACTCATGGGAGACATCGACATGGATGGTGACGCCGTCACTCTCCTTCTCGCTGGGAAAGATAAACTTCAGCCTCTCCTCCACATTCTCCGGAATCGGGAAGAGCAGCTTCACGTATTCGGGAAGAATCAGTGCGTCAATGAGAATCGGAAAGGTCTCGACGACGGCGTCGACAAGCGGAAAGGATTCCTCCGTCTCGGCTTCCTGGTCGAATAACAACTATGCCCTCTCGGCAAGGATGAGGACGACAGATATAACAGACTACAGGGCGTACAGCTACGGCGCAGACTTCTCCTCGTCGACGAAGCTCTTCTCGTACAGTGCATCCCTCTCGTCATCGGGCTCCTTCGAGACGATAAGCCTCAGCGGCAGCATGGGCTTCGCCTCGGTCTATGCAGAGGGCCTCTTCAGCTTTGCCTCCTCCGTACCCACCTCGTTCCTCCTCATACGTCAGAAGGGGGCACTCAAAGGCAATACGGTAAGCGTGGCGACGGCGGGAAGCTCTGAAAGCACGGTTCCTTCCGATTATATCGGAGCAATCCTCTACAGAGGACTTCCGACGACGGGAGCATCCAACATATCGATATATTCGCAGAACGATACGGGCTTCTCCTCCGGACAGTCTTTCGATATCTTCATACCTGACACGAAGACGAGAGGCTACGTCGTGACTCTCGAAGGAGAGGCGGCATACACCCTCAGCGGTACAGTGACAGTGGGAGACTACGTCTGGCGTAACGGATCCTCGCCGCTATACAAGGTCTGCATCAGCGAAGACGGCGTCATAACACTCGAGGCAACCGAGGACTATGCATTCACCGACAGGAACGGAATCTACATCCTCTCGGACCTCATAGAGGGCATGTACGGCTTCGACGTCAGAGCCGACAACAAATGGTACCTCTACATCGTGAATGTGACAGACGACCTTAATCCCTCGCTCGTCACGATGGTCGAGGAGAAGACGGAAGCATCCGTCCTCACGGCCCCCGAAGTCTATTATGGAGTAATAGAGACAATGAATGAAAGAGAAATAAGCGCAGACGAGTTCTGGATAGAGCTCTACGGGGAGGTATAGTATGAAGAGAACACTCACGCTGCTTCTGATTCTTCTGCTCTCGGCTTTTTCGCTTTTTGCAGATGACAGGACAGATACACTTACCGTAAAGGCATACAAGAAGCAATCGAGTACGGAGGCCATATATGATGCGAGAGTCATCGACGCACTTACAGGCTCGCTCGACGTCATTTCGAAGAACACCGAAGTCGACATGTCGAACTATGTCAACAAGTTCCTCGGCTCTTTCCTCACCACAGTCTCCTCCTCCGAAGAAAAGGCCGTAAGAAACAAGGCCATATTCTCCTTCCATGTCGGCGGCAACTATACAGGAACATTCACAGTGACAGTCAAGTTCGAATCCCTGGCCTACTGCGGTGAAGACGGAAAGAGCGAGAGAAATACGGACAAATACATTGCAGCCCAGTACTGGTTCCTTAAGAACGACTTCAAGGCCTACTTCGGAAACAGAACCCAGTCAGCAACAGATTCAAGTGGAAATACAGAAAAAATAACTATCAATTTACCGACTGCGAATACGAGTGCAACTGTTGTCGGTGATAATTACCAGGAAATAGAGTTCAAATGGACCGTGGTCGGTTACACTTCTTCTACAGACAGTACACCAAAGACAATAACCCAGAACACCTGGGACGTCGAAGCAATGGTCGCCATGATTCTGTTGGAAACAACAGACACTACTAATAGCTATACGGGTTATAATAGTGCTGACAACGGAGTCTATAAGGCTCCCATCACGATAACGATGAGCATAACATAAGGAGGAGGAAAGATGAAAAAGATAATGTCAATGATGATTCTGCTTCTCCTCGCGCTCTCCCTCTTTGCCGCATCATGGAGCGAAGCGGTAAACAGGTCCTTCACAATCCAGGGCGGTTACGGAGAGGTAGTCAAGGTAACCTTCACGAAGATACCCACGCAGTCCTCATCCTTCGCAATCGGTATGCCGTTCGATATCGAGGGCGAACTCGTACAGTACAGCATAACGGAAAGCGGACGTGAGATATCATACTGGTCCATAGTTTCGAATACCAACTTCACGCTCAACATAACAGCCGGCAGGCTGATAAGCGAGGGCAAATATACGGACAGTACTGGAAAGTACAACGATGAAGGATCAACAGACACGGCAAAGCTTGATTACATAATGAAGTTCACCTACAGCCTCGGCTACATACAGAACAACGCCCAGCAGACGGCATCCGGTTACTTCACCATCAATACGGGAAACGAAACAGTGACCTATGCAAAGCCGGGCGAGGGCGAAACGACTGCAACAAAAGGTGACGACGGCATTTATACAGTCGAAATCATGCCGTCGTCAGTCGGAAGCGGTACTATCGGGAGTGTCGACGGCTCGGTCTATTTCATGTTCACGTCGGCAAGCACTTCGAGGATAAAGAACGATCCAGATACGGTTCCTTCGGGGAACTACACAGCGACAGTGACCATTACTGTCAACACAGAGGTTTGAACGATGAAGAGAATACCTGCAATTTTGATATTATCTATCGTATTGATCCCTGCCGTCTTTGCCGCTGACGGGCCTACATCACTTGTTGTACTCCCATATGATGGAATATCAGGGATTCCTCTCGGCTCCAACTATTATGATTCGGATGTAGGGGGCACCTGGGCCAGCGGACTTCCTTCCGGTACTAAATATACACCCGGCACAAGTACAACAGATAGAGCCAATTATACCGACACGGAAATGCTGGGGATTATAATGTTCCTCAACTCCGGGACTACTGTGTCCATGAAAGGTACGATTACAGTAACAATAACCTGTCCGAACGGCTTTTACCTTCAGAGTCAGTCAAACCCCAACTACAAAAGGCCGTTCGAGATAATGTTGTTTGACTCATGGAACAGTAAGGGAAGTAAAGGAACCAAGATTTCCGAAGCAGAACCTACCAAAACTATTACTTTGTCAAGTGTTGTTACCGACTCTACAAGTAATAATGCCCAGATCCATTTTGACGTTGTCTTACGTCTTCCCGGAACAGTCAATTATGACACTGATGAGTGCGAGAAGGATGGCATTCTCTTCCCTCTCAGTGAACTTGATGATTATAGCGCCGTCGTTACTTTCAATGTCAGGTACGAGCCGGAATCCGGATATGGTGATCCTCTTGAAAAAACGGTTACGATACCGTTTTCTGGCTTTTATGAATCGAGTAATGAG
>CAVDOI010000114.1:0-7124 GCA_963610485.1 Lachnospiraceae bacterium | reverse complement strand
CTGCAACAGCTTCTGCCATGAATGCATCGATGTCGGAAGAAGCAATGTACTGAGCCGGATATGTGATCGTAGCCATGTTCTCTTCAACGACGATTGAAGCCTCGGCTATGCCATGGTAATTGTATACTGTTCTTATGGTTCCGTTTTTCTCGATGACGAGAGCAGAATCCGGAACAGGAGGCACAGTTGCCAAAGGAGCGGTCTTGGTAACAACGACGGATACAGAGACAGGCTCGGAGGAAATGCCTTCAGTCTTTTCAGGGGGAAGCATTTCTGCCTGCTTTTCTTCTATCTGCACCGGCATCTTCTCCTCTTCTATCTGAGGAGTAGTCACAGGTATTGTTTCATCAACCTTCGCCGTCATCTTCTCCTCTTCCGCCTGAGGAGTCATCACGTGGGCTGTTTCTTCCGCTTTCACGGGTGCTGCCGTCTCTGTTCTGACAGGTGCACTCTCCATCGTCTTTACGGGGAGAGCGGGCTCGGATGAAGGCCTGCTGACGCTTTCTTCCTTTTTTATGTAATCTGCGGCGGCTTCCTCGAAAGTCATTCCGCTGTAGACCTTTTCAACTACCTCTTCCCTCTTCGCTTCGGGGATGCGTTCGTCCTTTTCGGCTTTTGAGAGGTCTTCAAGATATGTATAAACGCCTTTCACCCCCTCTCTTGCAACGTTCTCCGTCACACCTCTGGCGTAAAGAGAGGTCGTAAGGGCGAGAGCTGTTATAATGATTATCAATAATTTCTTTACAAGCATAAACAATCCCTTTCAATGCTTACCTGGAAGAACCCCGCCGGGGTGACCAGGTAACTGCCGTCAAGGCCGTGGCAGTGATCGAATGCCGTGCCGTCAATCGACTTCACACTAGCCGGTATGTAGATGTCTCCGGAGAGAGCTAGGTCGTATGCAAACGCTTCTTCTCCTATGCTCTCTATTCCCTCGTCCATGATGAGTGATGAGATACTGCTGGACTTGAAAGCACCTTTCCCTATCTCTCTTACAGATGAAGGAACATATAACGTACCGCCGAGTGCCGTATTCGAGAATGCATATTCGTCGATTGTCACAAGCTCGGACGGAAGGACAATCTCCCCTTCAAGTTCGGTGCAGTCGCAGAACGCCTTCTTCCCGATAAGCTTGATCGTGTCGGGAAGAGGCCCGATTCCGGTAACCGACCTGCTGCCGACGAAGGCATAGTCCGCTATCGCGACGACGGGAATGCCGTCGATCTCGGCCGGTATATAGAGCGTACCGCGGTAATATGGTCCGCTTTCGAGGACGTAGCCTCCCATTTCCTCCAGATAGACGAACTGAAGGTAACAGAGTCCGTCGTCTCCGGTGACAGGAACAAGGGGTCTCTCTACGATTCTTGTTTCATCATAGATGGTGAGAGCCGAAGCGACGAGAGATGCCATCTCTTCCGCGGAGGGAACCCTGTCCCGGGCAAGCTCAAGATAGACCGGGTCATGCTGTGCACTCTCGATTGCCTCCGCATCCTCCCTTATCTTCTCCTCCGTTATGACGTCGTCCGCATTTTCCCTTCTTCCGCAGGATGTGAAAAGAACAAGGATGACCGTCAGATATATAATCAGTTTCTTTATTATCATAAACACCCCGGTAAGGCAGGGGGATCATCCCCCCGCCTGGAGAAAAGCTAACGCTCGATTCTCATGAGCACCCAGATACCGCCCGTGCTGTCTTCCCAGTATTCGACGAGCTCCGCATTCTCGATGTCGGCGCTTCTGTCGATATTCAGGGTCACCTGCTTGACGGAGTTGACGCTCTTCGTGACGTTCGTGACACTGCTTCCGAGCCAGGATGCTATGTTGAGGATGCACTCTTCCTGGGCCGCCTTCATGTTGGCGTGGAAGTCGGAACCCGAAGCATATGCCTTCTCGTAGTGATAGTATCTGTCGGTCGGCACCTCGATGACCCAGTCGGGTCTCGGGATATCATCTTTGCCGAGTTCGACGATGCGCTTCTGCATCTTCGTCACTTCACCCAGAGCCACAAGATCCTCCTTGTAGACTGCGTAGAAGGCAAGGTCGCCCTTTGTTCCCGCCGTTATCGTTATGTCTTCCCTGACAGACTCCGTGCTGTCGCCCTTTGCTATCCAGCCGAGGAATGTATAACCTTCCTTGTACGGCTTCACAAGCGTGAATGTCATGTCGGAAGTATATGTCACAGGGTTGGTGTTTCCGTATCTGTAGGAGCCGCCGTCGAGGTTGTACTCGATTGTGTACTCGCCGCTCTCCCAGAGAGCCTCGTAGGCAAGGTAGCCTCCCTTCGAGGTATCGACAGTATACTCGAGTGACGGGACATCTGTATCTCTGAACGCCTTTCTGACCCAGCCGAGGAAGGTGTAGCCGCTTCTCTCGGGGTTCGTCAGGACGAACGGTGCGTCGCTTCTCCTGTAGGATGTCCTGTTGGGCTCAGTACCGCGGCTGTAGCTTCCGCCGTTGAGTGTGTAGGTTATGAGGTAGGAATCCTCAAGCCATACAGCCTTGAGAGAGACATCACTTCTGAGATTCTTCGTGTCGATCACATATCCGATTACCGGTCTGCAGCCGTCCCTGCCCTCCTCTATCCAGCCGAGGAACGAATAGCCGTCACGCTCGGGGGAAACAAGTTTGATCTCATCATCGAAGTTCGTGAAGGACGAGGGATTGCTGTCAAGATATTCGAACCTGCCGCCGTCGAGGTTATAGGTGATCGTGTACTCGGCATTCTTCCACATTGCAACGAGGCTGAGGTCTCCGCCCTTCTTGGCATCGATCGTGTAGTCGACCTCCGGATAGTCCCTCTCCTCACGTTCTTCACTGAGCCAGCCAGCAAACTCATAGCGGTCGCGGACGGGATTCGTAAGCGTGAAATCGGGAGTCTCGACTGTGTAGACAGTTATGTTGTCGGCTGTGCCGCGTTCATACCTTCCTCCTCTGAGGTCGTACTTCACGCTGTACTCGATTGTCTTCCAGAGAGCTGTGAAGACCTGGTCGCGGCAGAGAGATGTATCGACTGCTGTCGCCTTATCGCCGTTGTCATCAACCCAGCCTTCGAATGTGTAGCCGTGTCTCACGGGATTTCCAAGCTCGACCGTTTCCTCGATTGTGTAACTCTCGGGTGCACCGTCGGCGAACTCTCCGCCTCCGAGGTTGTATATGATACGGTGGCTGTCGACTGACCAGAGAGCCGTGAATGTGCGGTCTTCTCCGTTTCCGGCATCGAGCACTCTCTCCACGACAGGCGCGTCATCCTCTCCTTCACTCCATCCCACGAATGTGTAGCCGTGTCTGACAGGAGATGTGAGGATATAGCCGTCGAGTTCGACGTTGTATGTATCTATGTTGCCTTCACCCTTGAGGTACCCGCCTCCGTTGAGGTCATATTCTATTGAATATATGACAGGCTCCCAGAGTGCCGTAAGCACACAGTCTTTTCCTTCGCTGCAGTTGATGACTGCGTCCTTTCCGATCTTCTTTTCGCCGTCCGACCAGCCGAGGAATATGTAGTGATCCCTTTCAGGTCTCTCGAGTGCGATTGTACCGTCGTAGATTGTGAACGACTGAGGATAGTCGCCCTCTCCTCCGTCAAGGTCGAGAATGACGGAGTAGTCGTGGACTTTGAAAAGCGGTGTGTATACTCTGTCGTCCGTGCTTCCCGTCTCGATCGTGACTGTCATTTCAGCCTCTGTGTACTCCTCGTCGTCGAGGACCCAGCCCATGAAGTCGTAACCGAACTTCTCGGGGTTTATGAGAGTGAATGTGTCATCAGTGACTTTGTATGTCGCCGGGTTTACAGGAGGCTCGGGCTCCGGAAGCGGGAATCTTACATCGTAGGGTTCCTCTTCACCGTATGAGAGCGTATATGTGATGATCTCCCACTCGGCCCTGTACTTTCTGTCTCCGCTCGAGCCCTGCGCTATTGTGATGTCACTGTAGCCGACACGCTCCTCCCTCGTCTTCTCGTATTCATATATGAAGCCGGCCTCACCCGCTATCTTCTCCACGAATGCCTCAAGCAGAGAGGAATCGCTGTTCTGATAGTCGAGTGTGATGATGTTGCCGTTGCGGCTGATTTGAGCCTCCGGGAAATTGGAGGAGATGAAAGCCTGTGCAATGTCGACATACTCCTGAGTGAAGTAGAGCGGAAGAACCCATTCGGACTTCTTCGTATGCATCCTCACCTCGATGTCGATACCTTCGACGGAGAATGTCAGCGAGAAGATGACAGGATCGAATTCGACCGTCTCTTCGCATGACCATCCCGTGAATCTGTAGCCGCTTCTCACAGGTGGAATGAGCGTGAATGTCCCGGTTTCATATGTGTATGAGCCCGGATTGTCCTCACCTTCCATCTCTCCGCCGTTGAGGTCATATTCGATTGTATATTCCACCGGCGTCCAGAGTGCTTCGAGAACGACATCCCTGTCAATTGTCGTATCTGTAAAGACATCGAAGAATATTTCGTCTGTCACAGTTTCAATCCAGCCTGCGAATTCATACGAATCACGCACGGGGGAAGCAAGCCTGACATCCTTCTTCTCGTCGTACATGAACGAGCGTGCCGTTTCTCCTTCGAATCTTCCGTCGTTGAGAACGTATGTGATGCCGTAACTATTGCGGTGCCATACTGCAACAAGTTCCTTGTCACCCACTGTGCCGATCTCTATTCTGTAGTCTTCGTCGGCATCATCGATGCTCTGATCCTTTTCTATCCAGCCGACGAACGTGAAACCGTCACGCTCAGGATTCATGAATGTAACCTCGTCCTCGACTGTGTAGCTCTTTCTGTTTTCATATACGACGACTTCCGTCAGCGGAAGCGGTTCGGGCTCCGGCTCGGGGAGTTCGACGGGATCGTTTGCGATTATTCCGTCCTCATCGTATGTTATGGGATACTTCACGACATCCCAGAGTGCGACGACCTTCTTGCCGCCGAGGAGTCCCTCCCCGAGTCTGTATGTCAGAACGGCCGTGCTCTCGTCAGCTCTCTCCTCGATCCAGCCCTTGAAGATATAGCCGCTCTTCGCAAGTTCGGGAAGGAGTGCTCCTGTATCTGCAACGGTATATGTATCCATGAGTTTCGGAAGAGCAGGAACTGAAGATTCCGGGTAATCCACTCCCTCGATGAATCTTGCCTTGTATGTAACGGGGTACCTGATGAGGTCCCAGAGAGCGACGATCGTCTTGTCTCCGGTGACGCCCTCTTCAAGCGTGTATGACTTGAGCGCACGGCTCTCGTCCATCCCGTCGATTATCCAGCCGATGAATCTGTAACCCGGAGTCAGAAGCTCGGGAATCTCTGTGCCGACATCTGCAACTGTATATGTGGAAGGAAGATCCGGAAGAGAAGGAAGGAACCTTGAACTGCGGTTAACCCCCTCGATGAACCTTGCTTCCGCCACCACTTTATAGACCTCGAGATCCCAGAGTGCGACGATACTCCTGTCGCCGCTGACTCCCTCTTCGAGTGTATATGACTTCACGGCCGTACTCTCGTCAGCACCCTCCTCTATCCAGCCGATGAATATGTATCCCGGCTTCGAGAGTTCGGGAAGCACGGCACCGATATCTGCAATGGTATACCGATCGAGAAGAGAAGGAAGCGACGGCACGAAAGACTCGTCGTAGTCAGCACCTTCGATGAATCTCGCACTATAGGAGAGTTCATTCTTCACGAGGTCCCACAGTGCGACAAGCTTCCTGTCCCCGGTATCACCATCCTTGAGTGTATATGACTTTACAGCCGTGCTTTCGTCCTCACCCTCTTCGATCCAGCCGACGAAGACATAGCCTTCCTTCCCGAGCTCGGGAAGTACACTGCCGACATCATTGATCGTGTATGATGTGATCAGTTCGGGAAGTTCCGGCACAAGCGAGCTGTCATAATCATCTTCTGAGACGAATCTTGCCGAATATGAGATTGAATATCTTTCGAGATCCCAGAGAGCAACGACATTCTTCTCCCCTGTAACCCCCTTCTGGAGCACATAGGACATGACGGCACTCTCTTCATCCGCTCCGTCCTCGATCCAGCCTTTGAATACATAGCCGTCCCTCTTGAGTTCGGGAAGTTCGATACCGACATCTGCAACCGTGTAGAAGTCGAGAAGAGACGGAAGTTCTGGAAGAAGGGATTTCTTCCAGTTCGTTCCCTTCACGAACCTTGATGTGAACGTCAGCGGATATTTCTCGAAGTCCCATACGGAGACGAATGATTTATCTCCCGTCTCACCTTTTGCGATTGTGACTGTCTTTTCAGGTGTCGTTGATTTTCCCCCGTCTTCGACCCAGCCTGCAAATTCATATCCCGATTCCGTTCCCGAGATATCCTTCACGACAGCTCCGCTTTCTATGTTGTATCTTACGGGAAGTTCAAGCTTCTTCACGTCAAGCTCCGGAACAAGGGACCCGTCATAACTTCCGTTGGAGAGTCTGGAGCTGTAGCTTATCGCAAAGTCCACAAGATTCCAGTAGGCGACAATCTTCTTGTCCTTCCTGGCATCAGTGAAGTTATATGTCTTAACCGCCTCATCGGAGCTGCTTCCCTCCTCCGCCCATCCGAGGAAGGTGTATCCCTCCTTATCGGGAAGCGGCTCGATGACGACGTTGTCCTTCGACTTGTAACTCGATACGAGACCGTCGGCAACCCCCGGCCCCTCATTTCCTGTACCGACGACCCTGCTCTCATACGTAATCGAGTACGTAGCACATGAGGCAAGGGCTAACACGACAGCAAAACAAATACTTGTGATCTTGATTATTCTTTTCACAGCAATCCCCTCAAACATTATTTAATTTTAAACGAGGTATGCTGATAAGAAAAGCATAAATATTTTTTTGATTTTTACGCCGTTCCCGTCGTATTTGATACTTCCTCTCCCGTCCTGCATGGCCCGGAATGAATCGGGACAACAGAAGAGGCAGAGCCGTCAAGCCCTGCCTCAGCATCTGTTCAAATCAGTTGATTCATTCATGTCTTACTCAGCACCTTACAATCTGTTTATGGATTCTACGTTGAAGAATTCTCCATTTAGTGCCACATATTCAATTGTTGGTTTAGAACCAGGCTTTCCACTCATCTTAAGCTGAACCCTTACACTGTCAGCGGTATAATCATATACGTATAC
>CAVDOI010000113.1:0-7268 GCA_963610485.1 Lachnospiraceae bacterium | reverse complement strand
GTTCACAACAACTACAGGACATTCTTCCCCTTATATTCGCGTGGAGATATGCCTGTCATCTTCTTGAACTGATGGGAGAATGTGTAGGAATCCTGATAGCCGAGTCGGCCGACAATCTCCTTCGACGACAGTCCCATCGAGAGAAGCTGCTTCGAGCGCGATATCTTGGCCTGTATTCTGTACTGCGATGGTGATATCCCGTAGGCGGAGGTGAATTCCTTTCTGAATGTGTTGTAGGCAAGCCCCAGCTCCGATGCAATTTCGGGAAGGCTCATTCTGTATTCCTTCTCGAGGAGGTATTTCGCACGCCTCAGAATCGTCTGCTTCCCCATCGTCAGGTAGGGAGAGAGGAATGAGAGCATATACTTCTCCACGGCAGGCATGAGGGAGAAGAAATCGGAATTGTCGGAGTTTCTGATCTCCTCGTAGAGGGCGAGGAACTCCTCAAGCCTTTCCTCTCCGTAGTCGGCATGGAAGACCGAGGGAATGTCATCCAGGCCGGGGTATATCTTCTCGAATATGTCTATGAGATCCCTCGGGATGGAGAGATAGCAGCGCCGGTGATGGCAGAAGGGATAGAGTGTGAGCGTATAGTCGACCCGCGGGTGACGGAAGATTATGCTCCCGTCAGTTATTCTGTAACTGTTTCCGTTTGCAGAGAGCTCTCCCGCCCCTGTTATGACCCATGTAAGGAGTATGCCCTCCCCCATCCTGGCCGTTCTGTGTATGCTTTCGGTGTTGCTTGAAATGCCGATAAAGAGTGCGCCGTCGAGCGTCGAGGCATAAAGGGTACGGTACCTGTCTATCCATGTGTAGTCTGCCATATATCAATTCTGACATCTTTTTCGAAAAAGACAACATTTATTTATGCTCATACCGCCCTTACACTGTAGTCAGAATAAAAGTTAGAGATAAAATAATGACTGAATCTAAAGATATATTGGATAATGAATTGTTACTACCCACGTCCTCCTTCCCCGAAAAGGGGGGCTGGATTGTGGACAATGAGTTCATTCTCACCATGGGCGCATCATACCTTCTGGCACACGGACTGGAACGGCCTGTTGAAAATGCAAAAAAAACAATTCATGTGAAGAAAAGCGGACTCTACAGCGTCCAGGCCTATACATATAACTGGTGCGCTCCCTGGCACAGGGATCTCTACCCCGGGCTCTTCAGGGTGAAGGTGGGTGAATTCTCAAGCCCCGAGGTCGGAAAAGGCTCCGTCTGGGGATGGGAAGACTGCGGAGAGATGTACTTCGGTGAGGGTGAGAATACTATCGAGCTTGTTGACTCCACAGGCTTTGAAGGACGCTGCAGCTACATCTTCATATCGAAGGAGAAGAAGACGCTTCCGTCTGGGAAGGACGGTATCTGGAAACTTTATTCCGATATGATTCTCAGAGGAAGAAAACGGGAGGCAGCGAACTTCGACCTCGTCGTGGTCGGAGGGGGATTTGCCGGAATGTGCGCCGCCGTCACTGCATCGCGTTCGGGTCTGAAGACGGCGCTTATAGAGGACAGGGCCGTTGTCGGGGGGAACAATTCAAGTGAAATCAGAGTCTGGCTCGGGGGCGGTACAAATTATCCTCCCTTTGCCGGGATCGGGAACATCGTCGGGGAGTTCGAACAGGAGAAAATCGGCCACTACGGCGCCGTCAACCAGGCGTCACTCTATGAGGACGAAAAGAAACTCGGGGTATTGAAAAATGAGAAGAATCTGACGCTCTTTCTCTCGTCAAGCATGGTCGGCGCCGATGTAACGGAAAACTCGATCAGGAGCATTACCGTACTCGATATCGGGAAAGACGAGATAAGAGAACTCTCGGCCCCGCTCTTCGTCGATGCCACGGGAGACGGAAATCTCGGCGCTCTTGCCGGAGCCGATTACGAAGTCACGACGAACGGCCATATGGGAGCGAGCAACCTCTGGCATATAGAGAAGACAGGACGCAGCGTTTCCTTCCCTCGCTGTCCCTGGGCGATCGACCTATCAACATCCGTCTTTCCCGGACGCGGTGACACTTACGATATCTACGGAAAGCAGAGGGAGCTCTCCCTCGGCTGCTGGTTCTGGGAGAGCGGGATGACAGAGGATCCCATAAGAGATGCAGAAAAGATAAGGGATATAAACTTCAGGGCGATGTACGGCGCCTGGGATGCACTGAGGAACGTCGACCATGACTATGAGGGATACGAACTTACATGGTGCAGTCCCATTGCGGGTAAAAGGGAATCGAGAAGGCTCCTCGGGGACATCGTGATGACGAAGGCGGACTTCAAATACACCTTCCCCGACGCATGTGTTGCCACTACGTGGAACTTCGACGTCCACTATCCCGACAAGGCCTTCTACGCCGCTTTCAGGGAAGGTGATGCATTCCTCACGATGGACTGCAGGGAACCCGTCGACTGGCCCTATTTCCTTCCCTACCGCATTCTGTACTCGAGAAACATAAAGAACATGTTCATGGCGGGACGGTGCGCAAGCACTTCCCACGACGCTTCGGGAACGGTAAGGGTAATGAGGACGGGAGGCCTCATGGGTGAGGTAGTGGGCTATGCCTCCTCGCTCTGTAAAAAGTATAACTGTCTTCCGAGGGATATATATGAGAAGCACCTTGACGAGTTCACCGCCCTTCTCAGGAGCATTCCGAATAAAGAGGTCAAAAAGGCTGGCAGTACAGTCATATAAATAAAATGGAGGAATTATGAGAAAGATTATCGCACTATTGGTTCTTCTTTCACTCGCACTCTCTCTCTTTGCAGGCGGAGCGCAGGAAGCTGAATCTTCAAAAGGTGAAACAATCGTCTGGGCTGGATGGTCCGGAGAAGAAGAGGCGTCGAAGGCCATCTTCACGAAGATGAGGACGAACTACGAGGAGAAAAGCCGCAACAGCGTCAGCTGGGTCGGCTGGACATGGGCCGATACGGCTCAGCAGCTTCTGATCCGTCTCCAGGGCGGTGAACAGCTCGATATCGCGCAGGTCGACATCTCGATATTCAACACAATCGCACAGACGGGGACTCTGGCAGACCTCAATGATATCTTCGGTAAAGAATGGCTTGAAGAGACATTCCCCTCATCGGCTCTCGAAGTGGGAAACATCGACGGCAGGCAGCTTGCACTTCCATGGTCAATGGCTTCCATCACCATGGTCTACAATCCTGAAATCCTGAAGAGGGCCGGATGGGATACCGTTCCCGAGACTGTCGAGGAGTTCGAGAAGTGCCTCGGGGACATCAAGGCACTCGGAGAGGACATCGTCCCGTACGGCGTTTCGACAAAGGACGCCACAGCAGCCGGCGACCTCATGCCCTGGCTCTGGACCTTCGGCTCATCCATATTCAACGAGGACGGAAGTGTCAATCTCGGAGATGAGGCTGTTGAGACTATCGAGTGGTACCAGAAGCTTCTCGAGAAAGGCTATATAAAGATGGACGTCGGCAGAGGGGATGCAAGGCAGCTCTTCGCCCAGGGCAAGATGGCATTCTATGATGACGCTGTCGTTGCAAAGGGACAGGCTGTCAACAACGGTGTAAAACCCGAGGACGTCGTCAAGGTATGTTCCGCAATGAAGAGACCTGTGCTCAAGAGCGGCGACGAAAGCCAGTCCACGATGTGGGGCCACATGCTTGTCATCTTCTCTGCGTCCGGGCACAAGGATGCAGCTGCTGAATTTGCAAAGACTCTTGTCAGCGATGACATAGCTCTTGAATACTTCGAAAAGAACGGCATGCCTCCTGTAACGAAGAGTGCGGCCGAACTCGATGAAGTCAAAAACGATGCATACCTCAAGGGCTTCATGGAATCGACGGCATCGGCAAAGCTCGAGGAGACAGCACGTCTCTCGAATGCAAGCGAGATCAAGTCGATCATAACCGAGGAACTCCAGGCGGCACTTCTGGGACAGAAGACGGCAGAGGATGCTGTTGCATCGATGAAGAATAGAATAAGCTCTCTCTGAGAGTTGAAGAAACAGGGGTACATGACATATGCATAGACGATATAAGAACCATGGAATACTTACAGACAGGCAGGTAGGCTTTCTTCTCGTAACTCCGGGTCTTGCTGTCTTCATTGCCGTTATCATGTACCCTTTTCTTAGTGCAATACTGATGTCGTTTACATCCAGGTCGCTTCTGAGTCCGGTCTACGAGAATGTCGGCCTCCGGAACTACGTGAAGCTCTTCAGGGATCCGTACTTCTTCAAGACCCTCCTTGTGACCCTTCTCTTCGTCCTCGGCTCGACGGTCCTTCCGTTCACCCTGGGCCTCGTGTGGGCGATCATCCTCAACGAGAAGTTCAGAGCGTCCGAGTTTCTCAGGGGAGTGACGCTTGTGAACTGGATCATCCCGGGAACGGCAATCGGCTTCCTCTGGTCCTGGATATTCAACGGTCAGTACGGAGTTCTGAACGGCATTCTGTTGAAACTGGGCCTCATCGACGAGGGGATATCATTTCTGGGGCAGTCATCGACGGCACTCATCTGTGTCATCATCGCCCGCACATGGCAGATGCTTCCCTGGTATATGGCATTCCTCCTGGGAGGCCTCCAGAGCGTCCCGATGGACAGAATCGAGGCAGCGAGAATAGACGGTGCCAACAACTGGCAGGTCTTCTGGAGAATCGTCATTCCGTCGATGCGCCAGATAGCATTCCTCGTACTCGCTCTCGGTGCCATCGGCAACCTCCAGCACTTCGACCTTCCGTGGACAATGACACAGGGAGGACCGGCGAGGGCAACCACGACGCTGTCGATCGAGGTATACAAGACGGCATTCAAGAACTGGAAACTGGGTGCTGCGGCGACTGTCGGAACCGTATGGGCACTTCTGCTCATGGCTTTCAGCTTCGTATATCTGAAGCAGGTCAACGAGTCGGACTGAGGGAGGAGAAGGATGTTTCAGAAAACTGCGGCTTACAGAGCCTTTATCATAATATCTGCAATAGTGATCGGCCTATTCGTCTTCTTTCCGCTTCTGTGGCTTATAAACACGGCACTAAAGCCCTCCGACAAGACATTCACTCTCTATTTCTTCACCGGGGAGCTCACTCTCAGGAACATCTGGGGGATTCTCACGAACAGGACGATAATGCGTTACCTCCTGAACTCGCTCTTCGTATCCTTCTGTTCGTCGTTCCTCGCCACACTTGTGAGCTCGTTCGCTGCCTACAGCTTCTCGAAGTTCCGCTACAGAGGAAGAAAACTGATCATGGGAGCCTTCCTGATGAGCCAGGCCTTCCCCCAGGCAATCCTCCTGCTCTCGATTTATCTCATGATGCAGAAGGTAGGGCTTCTGGGCTCCTACTGGTCCCTCCTGATAAGTTATGTAGTCTTCACGCTTCCCGTCGGGACATGGACGCTCAAGAGTTACTTCGATGCTCTTCCCTCCTCTCTGATCGAGAGTGCAAAGGTCGACGGCGCGAAGAATCTCACGATAATGACGAGAATCATATTCCCAATGGCAGTTCCCGGAATGATAAGCATCGCCATCTACGGCTTTGTATGGTCATGGAACGACCTTCTCTATTCGATGACACTTGTCACAGACCCCGCAAGGAGGACACTTGCTCCGGGCCTTGTGATGACATATCTCGGGGAAGCAAGCACGAACTGGTCGGCGATGATGAGCGCGTCCATAGTCGCAGCCGTTCCCGTAACGGTAATCTTCGTCTTTTTGCAGCGTTATTTCATATCGGGACTGACGAGCGGCGCCGTAAAGGAATAACGGCCTCCTAGCGGCTTAGAGTCGTCCATCATTACGGCAGCTCTCCGGATACCTTCCCGCTGATACTGAAGAATCTCATCTCTGACATTACGTCGGCATTCTCATGTCATGATATCTGCGTTTAAACATCCGACAGCCGTAATGTCCTTTCCCCCGGTTTCCTTTTACTGCTGTCGAGGACCACTATGTGTTCCGGATCAGATTCGAGGGAACATTATGCAGAACACCTTCGTCCGCTGTTTTTGAAAGATAATTATAGAATACACAAGGAAATATCTTGCATAGCTGATTTGTGTCACCACTGGTGACACAATTATGACAAGAGGATTTCTCTCACCTGTGGTGTATACCGATAAGACTACTCTTCCAGTTTGAAACACTGTATTCTGTCACAGGCGCAGTAAAAAGTGTCTAAGACCATTGCATCGCCCGGATAGTACAGCGGCGTTTTCAACATATAATATCCCATATCTGGACAGTTATCACACCTGAATGCGACGATACTCTTAAACAGTTCCTCTGTATCATCCCCCGAGAAGATGGCAGGAACTCCGGGAGATGAAAGAATAAGGAAAAAATCGTATTGGAAGCCGTTCTTTGAAACACAGCCCGTTATCTTCTTTATCTTTTCCCCGGTCTTATTGTCGCCGAAAAGGGGCGAATAGTCATCTATGACGAAAATTATCGGGCCAAGGTCCTTTTTCTCCTCCTCCGTAATTCCTCTCTTCTCCTTCTTTGCTGTTTTCAGAAGAGCTTCACGGTTCTTTATCACCTTCTCAAGATTGAGGAGGGCATCCATTATTTCGTCTTTACTCTTGATTATCGTATAACGCGGGTCGCTGCCTTTGCTGTCATACTCCCCCTTTGCAAGAGGATCTGCGACTATGAAGCGAAAATTGTCCTTCTCCTTAAATTCTTCGAGTATGACTTTTATGAAATTCGTCTTCCCATACCCTTCATCACCGTAGATGAGCATCGGAGAATATTCTTTGAGGTTGTAGGATATCAAATCGGGATCATATGCGTCGCTCCCGGCATCGAAGGTGAAGACTCCTTTCTCCTCTTCGTCTTCACTGACAAGCGTGTCCTTTTGAGAGTAGCCGAGTATCACGGGAACCGGATTACGCACTACGACGGAGATTTCATCGAAGATTCTGTCTAGATAGATTTCGGGGACAAATGAGAGCGCAGAGGTCAACTCATTTGTAATGTTCGCCATCCTGCGGCTTGTCACATCTTCCTTTGTTATCTTCTTGAACACATACTCTGTCACGGAAGGGCCGTCATACCTTTCACTGATCCTGATTCCGACTCTGTTCTTTTTGAATGCTTCTATTATAGTCTTTTCCACTTCCATATTGTTTGTAATCCTTCCTTTCAAGAATAACACAACCGCTGCTTTCTCCTCTACAATTTGCTCTTTTTTCTCATTCCATCCGCTTATAGCCTTGGACAGGGTCACTATTGTCGATAATCAGGGAGAAACAGAAGAAAAGTGAGGAAAAATCCCGTTCTTCGGTTAATATACAATAAGG
>CAVDOI010000112.1:0-7280 GCA_963610485.1 Lachnospiraceae bacterium | reverse complement strand
GCGGGAGATACTCGCCGTCAACTGTTGCATTATACGGATAAACGGTAATCAAGAGTCCCGGGTATCCCTCGATATCATCAAAGGTCTTTGAAACATAACCACTCGTATCTTTTTCGCCGGGCAGTTCATATTCCATTTCGAGTACAATGTCTTTTATAACCTTCCTCTTGATAGATGCTGTAATAGAAGCATCATAATTGTCGGTTTCTTCATCTCCGATGTAAAAGACTCTGTCATCATAGACGCCGCCGGCATCTGCCGTGTCTGTGGTAACAACAAGCTTGAGTTTGCCCCTGTCACTTTCAAGGACATTGTCGTAACCCGTCCAGTCGGTTTTTACAAATTCATCGGATTCGTCATATTCCTTTTCGAATTTGATTTCTCCGAGGTCGATCCGGTTTATGAAGAAATCGAATTCAGCCGACCCCTCCTTCCATTCGTCTGTCGCCTTCGTCGTGACTACGAGTTTGTAGTTGTAGCCTGCATTGACAGGTGCACCGGGTAAAAGCTCTGACTCGTCTTTATATTCGAAAGAAATCTCATCTTCCGGGATCGCTGAAGTGCTGTCGCCGACCTTTCTCACGAACATGCTCTTGTCGAATGCTATGGGCTCGCCGTCGTAAGTCTTCTCAAGTACAACACTTTCGTCGGTACGTACAATCGTCGATTCCTTTGCATCCAGTGCATCGATATCCTCTGTCCTGAGAACTTCACCGCAGACTGTGCATTTGTATTCCTTTTTTCCGACCTTTCCATAGCCCGGCTCTTCGGTCACTTTCCCTTCATCAGATTTGTGACCAAGAGCAGGAACAGTCTCGGTCTTTGTCTCGTCGCATCCCGTACACTTGAAGGTTTTGACGCCTTCTTCTGTGCAGGTCGGCGGTGTCGTCACTGTGCCTCCATCCCATGCATGCTCGTGCGGAGCTTCGACGGGCTTGTCTTTACAACTTGTTATACTGAATAGAATTAGTACAGCTAAAAGTACTAAAACGGGGGGGGTAAATCCTTTCTTCATCTCTCTTTCTCCCTTGTTACTAAATAATTGATAAACTTAGTATTGAATAAATAATAAAAGTTGAGAAGTATGATTGTCAAACAAAAACCATCGGAAAAATACAAAGATAATTTCCTGACACCTCTGCCGTCACTGATGATGAATCATCTCTGTTGAGTCCGGTTTTCAACAGCTGTTTTATCCGGTTTTTCCGGATTGATACTGTAATTTCAGACAGAACAGGCATGATTCATCCGACACTGAGACCACTCATTATCCAACTGTTCACCAGCAAGAAAGAGGCCGACAGTTGCCAGCCTCTTTAATCCAATGAACGACTTTTCAATCAGGTTGTTGATTCCGTGCCGTACCATGTAACTGTTGCGCCAGTGGGAGCACTCCAGTTGTTATTTTTAGTATCGAGTGTAGCCTTGGCCGACTCCGGCATATTGATCCTGATGGATTTAAGCGCGATACATGTAAGAAAAGCATTCTGACCTATCGCATTGACCTGAGATGACTTGATATCAACAGATAACAGGGAGTGACAGTCCTGGAACGCATTCATACCGATACTCGTCACACTCTCAGGAAGTTCGATAGATGTAATATCCGTATAGTAAAAAGCACTTTGACCTATTGTCTTCACACTGCCGGGAATCGTTATAGTCGTTCCATTCCAGCATGAAAAAGCATAACTTCCGATTGCTTCAACCTCCGAAGGAATGGTGTACCCGGTCTTATTGGCAGGCAAGCCGATAACTGTTTTGCCGTCGATGGAATATACAACTCCGTCAACAGACTTTGCACTTGTGTTTCCAGCATCGACATTTACCGCAGTAAGTTTGTCCGGATTCCAGAATGCAGCGCTTTTACTGAAATCCAGAGAAGCAGGAATATCGAATACCTCAATTGCCGTGTAAGTGAAGGCATATGGGCCGATTGTTACCAGACCTTCGGAAAGTTTAATTGATTTCAGTGCTATGCACTTATAAAAGGAATAAAATCCTATTGTCTCCAGAGCAGAACCATCAGCAAAAGTCAGATTCTCGAGAGAGGAACATCCATAGAAAGTATAGTGTTTGATACTCTTGACATCCTTGCCGATGAGGACATCGGTTATCTTATCCATACCGTAAAAGGCATTATTAGATACAGAGGTGACTCCGTCATCTATTATCACCTTTGTGACATCATCCTCAGCCCACGGCGCAGTGCTTTTCTTCTTTGAACTGTCATAGGTGTAGTCAGTCATGTCACCGCTTCCTGTAACGAGGAGTGTTTTTTCCGTGCTGTCATAAACAGCCGCTACATTATCTCCAGCCTTGTATCCCTGACATATAGAACACTTACCTGTAGTTTCATCAAAGCTGTGACTGAGCTTTGCTATCGGTTCCGTCCTTGTTTCGTCGCATCCCGTACACTTGAAGGTCCTGACGCCCTCCTTAATGCAGGTCGATGGCGTCGTAACTGTGCCTTCATCCCATGCATGCACATGCGGAGCTTCGACGGGTTTGTCTTTACAACTTGTTACGCTGAATATAATTAGTACAGCTAATAGTACTAAAACGGGGGGGGTAAATCTCTTCTTAATCATGTTTTCTCCCTTGTTACTAAATAAATGATAAACTTAGTATTAAATAAATAATAAAAGTTGAGAAGTATGATTGTCAAACAAAAACCATAACGAATTTGGAGACGTGTCGGGAATGTGACCTAAGAAAAATCGTAAAAATTTGATAGATACCTCACGAAAGTAATGATAGACTGATAAAAAAGACAATAATCAGGAGAAAATTATGACGATTTCCGAAAAGCTTTTAAAATACGGCGTGAAGACACCGGACATCCTCCTCCCCAGGAAGGATGTCGATACAAAGAAGTGGGCTGTCGTCGCATGCGACCAGTACACATCCCAGCCCGAATACTGGGAGAGCCTCTCCGAGGAGATCGGGGACGCACCCTCGACGCTGAGGATCATCTACCCCGAGGTCTATCTCGAGTCCGGTGACAAGGAGAAGATCATCTCCTCCATCAACGAGAAGATGAACGAATACCTCAAGAAAGGTATCTTCGATGAATACAGGGACAGTTTCATTCTCGTCGAGAGAACGACGGAAAGCGGAAAGCGTTACGGCCTCATGCTCGCACTCGACCTCGAAGCCTACAGCTACGCAAAGGATTCGAAGACGCTCGTGAGGGCGACCGAGGGCACGATTCTATCGCGTATCCCGCCGAGGAAGGAGATAAGAAAGGACGCTCCTATCGAAGTGCCGCACATCATGGTGCTCATTTCAGATAAGGACAGAAAGATCATCGAGCCCTTGAGAGACAGAAGAGAGAGCCTCACTGTCGTCTACGACAGCGACCTCAACAAGAACGGCGGCCACCTCAAGGGCTACCTTGTGAACGGAGATGCGGACAAGGAGGGCATTCTCGCAGGTTTCGAATCACTATACAATGCACTCAATCCCGAGAATCCCCTTCTCTTCGCAATGGGCGACGGCAACCATTCACTTGCAACTGCTAAGTCATGCTGGGAAGATATCAAGCCGGGACTGAGTGAAGAGGAAAGGAAGAACCACCCCGCACGCTTCGCGCTCGTCGAAATCGAGAACATCTTCGACCCGGGACTCCTCTTCGAGCCTATCCACAGAGTCTTCTTCCATACAGATATGGAGACATTCGACTCCATTCTCTCCTCCTTCTGCAGGTCATTTACAAAGGAGAAGGTCTGCTGCAGCCACGGTCTCATCAAGAAGACCAACATGCCGGGACAGCACTTCGGCCTCAATTGCGGCGACGACTTCTATGTCTATACAGTCGAAGGCGGAGACAAGTCAATCGCGGCGGGAACGATCCAGCTCGTCATCGACCGCATGCTCGAGGAGAAGAAGGGAGAGGTGGACTACATCCACGGCGTCGACGTCACACTCGAGCTCGGGGCAAAGAAGGGCAACCTCGGCATCGTGCTTCCCGATGTATCGAAGGACAACTTCTTCGCCGACATGCTCAAGGACGGAGCATATCCGCGTAAGACCTTCTCCATAGGACACGCAAACGAGAAGCGCTACTACATGGAAGCAAGGAAGATCAAGTAGTTACAGGGGAAACTCGTACGAGCCCTGCCGTATTATGCGGTAGGGCTTCTTTGTTGCATCGACCATTGTCGAGCTCATCCCTCCCCTTACGCCTTCGTCTTTCACGATGAAGTCGAGCTTCCCGCCGAAGGCCTTCTCTATTTCTTCAAATGTAAGAAGACTCGGAGATCCCGATACGTTGACGGATGTCGAATAGAGGGGCCCCGAGAGAGGAAGGAGGGCCTGGAGGAAGCTGTCCGAGGGGACTCTCACGGCAGTCGTTCCTACGTCGGGGGACGCAAGAACTGCCGTAAGGGAGCACGGCCACAGTGAAAGTATGTCATCCGGGACGATGAGCCCGCTTTCCCGTACCTGCTCCTTCGTCATGAGGACGATGAACGACTTCGACTTCGGCCTCTCCTTTATTTCATATATGCGTTCGCTGCAGAGCGGCGTCACGATGGCGCTGAGGCCGTAGATCGTGTCGCAGGGAAGAGCGCATATCTCGCCCGTTCTCAGCCTCCCGGCAATCTGGGGGATATTATCAGCCGTGTGATTTATTATCTGAGCCATTGTCTTTACCTTCCTTCCGTTTACCCGGAAGCGGGACAATCACCATGACTATGACGCCGTAGAGAGCCGTCACAATAGAAGATATCAGCAGAATGGAGAGAAACGACAGTCCCTCGTAAGCCGCCCCTTCCTCCTCTTCCGTCCTTCCGGATGCAGGGTCATAGACGCCCTCGTCCGTGAACGAATGTATGACCGACCCGCCGGCAGCGCCGGATGACGGAGAGGACGAAGCTCTGTATCTGAGGGCGTTGAGGTCGCTTTCCTTCTGTTTGACTTCTTCCCGGATGGAGTTTATCCTGCTTTGTGTAGATTTATTGGCCAATATACCGTCATTCGAGAAAAAAATGGTCAGAAAAACCAGAGAAATCACGAAAATGGCGGCAATAGACAAAACTTTAAATCTTGTAAACATAGTATTGTATCGATATAATAGTATAACGAATTTGCGTCATTGGCACGTACTTGGGAGGAAAAACAATGGCAAAAGCCAAGAAGACCTGGAAACTGGTCCTTATTAGTGTAATACTATCCATCCTTATTCTTGCTGCTTTCACTGCAGTTTTCATTCATCTTATCGTTCCCGCTTACAATATCAGCCAGGAACAGATCTACAGCGTTCTTACCAAGGCACTCCCGATCCTCATCGGACTTGTCTTCATTGAAATAGCTCTCATCTCGTCTCGCAAGGGAGAAGAGGATTACAGGGGGAACATCGACAAGCTTGCACCCAATGCATATGACTCCCCGCTTTACAGCGCGCCGGTGGACGATCCGACAGCTCAGAGAAGCCCGTCCATGAACGATCTCAATACTCCGAGAACGGAGACTGTCGTGAAGGAAATCATAAAGGAAGTTCCTGTCGAGGTCGTAAGGGAAGTCGTCAAGGAAGTACCTGTCGAGGTCATCAGGGAAGTTCCTGTCGAAGTCGAAGTCCCGAAGGAAGTACCTGTCGAAGTCGTCAAGGAAGTTGTCAAGGAAGTTCCCGTCGAGGTCATCAAGGAAGTCGTCAGGGAGATTCCCGTCGAAGTCGAGAAGATTGTCGAAAAGCCTGTTGAAGTCATCAGGGAAGTCGAAAAGGAGGTCGAGGTTCCGTCTGCAGAAGCCGAAGTCTCCTACTCCTTCGAAGAGGCACTTGCTGAAGAAGTCGGCGCTGCAAAGAAAGGCGGTTATCCTCTCACACTCGTCTCCGTCAGGGAAAAGAGCGCAGAGGAAGTCGAGAAGGCCCTCGATGCTCCGTCATTCGAGCACGGCGATGCTCTCTGTGTCATCCTCCCGTACACAAGAGCAAAGGATGTCCTCAGGAAGGTCAGACTCCTTGGCGGAAAGTCAGTCGAACTCGACGGCCAGGGCACAGCGGAGAGCATGCTCAAGGCAGTATCGAAATAAGCGGCCCCGGGTCGCACTTACGGCATAGAGCAATCTATGCCATTTTTATCAACGGAGGTACATATGGCAAAAGTGCTGCTGATCAACGGAAGTCCCCATCAGAAGGGCTGTACATACACGGCCCTGAGGGAGGTTGCGTCGACTCTCGAGAAGAGAGGAATCGAAACGAAGATCCACCAGATAGGCACAAGGCCCGTCGCGGGATGCATCGCATGCGGACGCTGCTCTGAGACAGGAAGGTGCATATTCGATGACGGCGTCAACGAGATAGCGTCCGAAATCGACGCTTATGCGGCCCTCGTTGTAGGCTCTCCCGTCTACTACTCCGGAGCCTCGGGTCAGATATGCTCGTTCCTCGACCGTCTCTTCTACACGGCGGGAGACAGAATGGCGGGTAAACTCGGCGCTGCCGTCGTGTCATGCAGGCGCGGAGGTGCAACGGCGGCCTTCGAAAGGCTCAACAAATACTTCGAGATATCATCAATGCATACGGTGGGATCGCAGTACTGGAACCAGGTCCACGGTCACACACCCGAAGATGTCATGAAGGACGAGGAGGGACTCCAGACCATGCGTACATTAGGAGAAAACATGGCATGGCTTATAAAGTGCATAGAAGCCGGCGACAGGGAGGGCGTGGAAAGACCGGTGTACGAAAAGAGGCTGGTTACAAACTTCATCAAATAGACGAGAGACGGGAGGCACTACACCTCCCGTCTTCTGTACCATAGTGTCTCAACGAGACAATCAAACCAGTAACGGGTAGAAAGCCATTGCGAGAAGAACGAATATGGTGACATTCTTCAGTGTTTTCTTCATCGTTTTCCTCCTTTGGAACCTTTATAAAATCCGAACGAAATAGCCGCAGTGCGGGATGATTAACGAAGAAAGGACTCGAAAGGCTTACCCTGAGTCCCCAGATAATTAACTAGATTCCTTCCCGCAAGGAAGGCTAAACCTTTCATCTACTTATATGAATTTAACATAATTGTTCTATAAGTCAAGAGGCTCCTTTTCTTTTTTTACATTAGCGGCTCCCACTTATTAAAGGGTTATTGTTTATTATGAATTACACGCAAGCTTAAAAACCTCATCGCAATTTTGAACAAAGGGCCTTAACACGCAAAACTGAAAAGTCAGTAATGAGTGGAAGAGAATCCTTCCAAGCGTCTACAATTTGAGTAAAAAAGTTCGATTTTGAAACATAATAAGTTGAAAAAAACAACAGAAAACAATAACATCAAGAT
>CAVDOI010000111.1:0-7304 GCA_963610485.1 Lachnospiraceae bacterium | reverse complement strand
AAATGGTAGGTACAATTCCATCGTGTGTGTTGTATACTCTGATTGTCCATCTGGACTCCTCCCTGATTTTGTTTTGGTTCAGCAATACCCAAAGCATCGTATCATGGCGGCTTTTATTTTTGGTACTCTCCTCAACGCTGCTGCTCATTCCATTCTCCCCATCCCAGATGGGGATTAGACATATTTCGCATTTATTATTTTGCTTCTTCAAGAATGGCACCTGGCGTGTCCGAAATATGTGAGGGAGATAATTGTTTTCATATTTTCGATGTAGAGAAAACTGTAGTGGATATAATCTATTACAGAAACAAGGTCGGAATCGAGGAAACATCAGAAGTGCTCAAAAACTACCTGAAACGGGAGAATAGGCAAATAGACAGGCTTTATGCTTATGCAAAACTACTTCGATGCGAGAATGTGGTAAGAACATATCTGGAGGTACTTGTATGATGAACGCTGATTCTGTAAAAGCGAGACTTAAGAATTTCGCGGTAAAAAACGGATGTACTTTTCAAGAAGCTCTCACTTACTACCCATGTTCTTCACGGTAGTAGCACGTCAGGCACACTTCATTTAAAGATAAATCCCTATATTTTTTAAAAATAATCCCATTTAAAGGGTTGACTTTTGGCCGAATATGTAGTAGCATATTGCCAGTACACAGGAGGAGCCGTCATGCATCTGGTCATCGACAGTAGAGGATATGTTTCAGAGAGTGTTTCTTATAGGGTTGCAGGGGAGAAGTATCCCAAATCCAAGAGAGTGAACATCGGAAAGATGGTTAACGAAGAGTTTATGCCGAACGCCTATTTCAGAGCACGGAGAGCAGAAAAAGAACTTGTGGAAGTAAGGGCCGAACTCAAGCAGATGAAACAGGATGCAAGCCGCGAGAAGAAGGAAGAAAAGAAAACAGAGAAAGTCGTTGCCAAATCTGTTTCTTCGAAAAAGAAGGAAGGAATGACATACGCCTTCGAGAAGATAGCAGAGAAGGAAGGCATAACAGAAGCATTGACTGAGACATTCGGAGAAGAGATGACTCACAAGATAATGTCGACAGCAGAGTATTTTCTCATAAGCGAATGCGAGCCGGTGGACGACTTCAACTATTTTCATGACAACCATACCCATATTCACAGCGAGGACATTTCTTCGGCCGATTTCTCCCGCTTCTTTGCCTCTATTGATGAGGAGAAGGTCAATACCTTCTTCAGGAATCTCAATCTCAAGAATCCCCGTGTCGGCAGGAATGAGAACACATACCATTCGTTTGACTCGACTGCCTTCAGCTCCTACTCCGACAACCTCAGTGATGTTGAGATCTCGAAAGGCAAGCAGGATCCCGACCTGAAGCATTTTGCATTGGCTGCAGTACACAGTGCCGTAACTGACAGGTGTGCCTACTACCGCCTGTACAGGGGAAATATTCCCGACAGTAAAACTATCGACAACTTTGCTTCTGTCACAAAGGAGATGGGGTACCCGTTCAAGAAGGTCACTGTAGACAAGGGCTACTGCTCTGCCGAGAACATTTACTTGTTACATAATGAGATGAAGGCCGATGTGCTTGCCATGGTACCCTCTCATCACAACATTTTCAAGAATGCGGTAAACAAGGTGAGGGGTAAATTCGAGAACGATCCGGCAAAGTACATCAGCAGTCAGGATGTGTATGGTACCACCGTGGGAAGCGAGATTACACTTTCCGGTAAAGGGAGAGAAGTAACGTTTTATGCTTACCTCCATGTATATTTCAGTCCCTCCCGCAAGGCGGAGGAGACGGCGAAGCTCCATGCTGCACTGGACGATAAGATTACAGCGCTCAATCTTGATTTCAAGGCAGGTAAGATTTCAATCAAGGATGCTGTCAGCAAAAAATTCAGTGCTGAGAACAAGAGCTGCATCAAAGTTGTAAGAACATCCAACAAGACCGTTGTCTTCGTAAAAGATGCCGAGGCTATTACAGAGACTCTTAAGAATGCCGGCTACTTCTGCGTCTTCTCAACAGAGAAGATGGAGGCCCCTGATGCTATTCTCTATTACCGCGGAAGAGACGGTATTGAGAGGATATTCAACATGCTGAAGAATGACCTGGGCTTTACAAGAGCGCTGGTCAAGACGGACGAGACTCTCCAGGGGAAGGTATTCTGCGTAATGGTCGCAGTTATGATTGTCTCCTACATCAGAAGGAAAATGAGAGAAGCAAGAGAGAACGGCAAGATAACAAGGAAGCTCACCTATAAGAAAACAGTTCATGAACTTGAGTGTATCTATACGTACAAAATGGGGAACAAGACTGTCTGGTCGGAGATTTCAGAGCGTCAGAGTACAATCTTCAAATTCCTGGATATTGAACTTCCCGCAAAGCCCAAAAACATAAAGGTCAAGAAAGCTACGGTCAAAAAGAAGCCGATCAGCTAATGGGTGTTGCAACTACACTGAAGAACATGGGTTACTACGGCTTGGAGAGAACTGCATAAGAAAACAGCAAACATATGCAGTTCAAGAAGATTATGGGCAGATAAAAGAGCTGCCGACGGCAAGATGTCATGGGCGGGTTCCCTGAGATATGGAACAAGACGCTTCCTGCTGTTGAGGCAGAATATAACAGCCTGTTGGATCTTTCAATGAGCCTGCTGCAATACGCTTATGTCGGGGACATATATCATATCCGAAGGAACCCTGTCCCTCTCGATGAACATCAGCATGTACACAGGATAATATGTGACCTTTCCTTCAATGCTGACGTTGGCGTTCGAAAGAACGAAAGCACTTTCAAGGCCGTACTTCGGATTTGAAAGTATCCTGTCAAGCGCGTGATGCTTCCTGTAATCCCTGCCCGATTTAACCTCGATGGGAATGACACTGCCGCCGCGGCTTATCAGAAAATCGACTTTCCCCTGCTTACGGCTGTTGAAATAGTAAAGCCTTTCAAAGCCGTGAGAATGCAGTTCCTGGCCGACGAAGTTCTCATAGACTGCGCCGTAATTGATATCCGTCTCTCCACTGAGGAGTCTCAGCTGTATGGAGTCGGCATACATGGAACAGAGAAGTCCGACATCGGAGAGGAAAAGTTTGAAAAGCGTCGACTTCTCTCCGAGTCTCAAAGGAAGAACAGGTTCCTCCGCATTGTAGACCGGAATGGCGACGCCTGCAGCTTTCAGCCACTCGAAGGTGTTTTCATAACGTTCAGTCTTCGCCTCCCTGTCGACGTGATTAAGAATGAAACGCTTGTTTATATCATTAAGTTCCCCGGGGATTGCGTCGAAAACCTTCGTAATCCTGAGCTTTCTGTCGATGGTTTCATATTTGACGATATCATCTTTGTACCGCTTAATAATGTTCTCCTGTTCTCTGACTGCATCTGCGATGTTACCCGTCTCAAGATACTTTACGACAACGCCGGGCATTCCTCCTATGACGAGATAGAGTCTGAAGAGTCTGAGCATGGCTTCATGTATGACAGCATCCACTTCTGTTCTGTTCTCGAACGATTTCTTCAATGAGTCGATGATGCTTTCCTGAACACCGTTTGCCGCACAGAACTCCTCGAAATCGAGGGGAAACATCTGGATTGAGTCCATATAGCCTACAGGCATCGATTTGACGGAGTACAGTTCAACGCCCAGAAGAGAGCCGCTGAGAATATATTTGTAGCTTCCCTCCTGCACAAGATATTTGACAGCAGTGACAGCCTCCCTGCATTCCTGAACCTCATCGAAGAAGAAGAGAGTCTCCCCTTTATCGAGTCTGGTGCCCGAAAGAAGCGATAAGCGGGAGATGATATCCGCAGTGTCGGAGGAAGTCGTGAATATGCTTTTGGCAAGGCTGTCCGAATAGAAGTCTATCTTGATGAAATTCCTGAAATACTCACGGCCCAGCTTCTCGATGAGATAGCTCTTCCCACTCTGCCGGACGCCATCAACAAGAAGGCTTTTCCTGTCCTTTGATTCAAGAAACCGCCTGATTTCTGTTTCAGCTTTTCTTTTAAGAAAAATGGAGTCTGCAACTTCTTCCATAATCAGATATTACGGACATCTGCCACCTTTTGCAACACTTTTCAAGTCTGTTCTGCCACCTTTTGCACGGTTTTTAAGGCTAATTCTGCCACCTTTTGTTTATTACTCTATGCAGTGGATGACTTCCGGCAGGAGCTGCTTCTTACGGCTGAGGACGCCCGGCATGTCGTAGACGGATGGGGCGATCTCTGACCAGAGGAAGCGCCGTGTGTATTTGCACTTCGTAGTAAGGAGGATACTCTGTTCCTTGATGACGTCTGTAATCATGAGCATGGCCCAGTCAAGTCCCCTGCTCTCCTTTATGTCATTGAGTGCCGCAAGGTACTTGTCGACATAGCTCTGGTAGTCACTTGTCGTCGTAGCCTCGCATTGTCCTATTGCGAACTTGACGCCTCTCTCTGAATACTGCTTGAAGTCGGCTTCGATTGCGGAGCGCGGCTCGCGTGAGGAGAGGGAGTTGATTACGGAGAAGAGCTTCGTCCCGAATGCGTTTATATCATACTCACCGCTTATCGCGGCAAGGGCGCCGGCGCTTGTCTTGTCTATCTGCGTGGCGGTGGGAGACCTCAGTACAAGGGTATCCGACATTATTCCGGTAAGGAGAACGCGGGCCGTCGTCTCATCGGGAACGATGTTGTGTCTCAGGTACTGCTGGTAGACAATGGTGCATGTGCTTCCGAGAGGCTCCGCATCTATGAAGATGGGAAGGCTTGTCTTAAGGGCATCGAGCCTGTGGTGGTCGATGATTTCGACGACCTGGGCCTCCTCTATTCCCTTTATGCTCTGCCCGATCTCGTTGTGGTCGACGAGTATGACGCTGTACGAAGGCTTTTTGAGAAAGCAGCGGCGTGTGACATAGCCGACGAACCTGTCCTCGTCGAAGACCGCAAGCCCCCTGAGATTCGAGGAGGAAAGATCCTCCTTGGCATCATCGAAGAAATCGTGCACGCTGAGACGCTGTCCCTGCTTGCCCATTATCGTGGAGACGGCGGGCGTCATCCTGAGCCTTCTTTCGACCTCGGCCGTTCCGAGCTCGGTGAGGTACACGGTACCGTCATAACCCGAGAAGTCTATATCCTCGCAGGATGTCGATGCAGATATGATGACGGCGGGAACGCCGGTCGCAATCGCATGCTCTATATAGCGCTTGCGGTAGCCGAGAACGACGATGGAATCGCGCCTCGAGTCAACGAAGCGGCAGAAGTCCTCGTATGCTGCGGCGCCGGCAAGGATGGAGGCATTGAAGCTCTCCCTGCCCCTTCTGATCATCTTTCCCGGAATGACCGATTCGATGTTGGAGACAAGGAAATCATAATGAGGAATCTCCTCGGCATTGTCCTTCAAGAACCAGCTTGTTATGTCGTCTATACTCAGAAGCCCCTTGAACGAACCGTTGTCGAATACGGGGAATGCCGAAGGATGGTTCTCGTTGTATGTCTTCACGAGGTTGTAGATCGGGGCACCGGCTTCCACAATGTCCGTCGGCTCAAGCATCACGTCCCCCACCTTCGGTTTCACATCCTTCATGTATGGAGGTGCTTCGACACCGAGAAGCGCGAACTGCTTTTCGACGGCTTCGCTCATATGGCCGCACCTCACTGCATGATAGCGGTTTTCTCTGTCTATACGGTTCTTGAGTTCTGCATAGCCGTAGGCCGAGCAGATACTGTCAAGGTCGGGATTGCGGTGTCCTGTGATGTAAATATCCTTCATGAAAACGAGGATACACTAAAAAACTCAAACAGAACACTCTCATAACAGATTAAAATCGGCTATAATCCGGTCATGCAGAATATACTTGTTGTTGTCGATATGCAGAATGATTTCGTTACCGGTGCTCTCAAAAGCAGTGCGGCGGAAGAGATTGCGGCCGGAATAAGGGAGAAAGTCCTCTCATTTGCGGGCAAGGTAATCTATACCCGTGACACCCACGGCGGTGATTATATGAAGACGGAGGAAGGGAGAAACCTTCCCGTTCCCCACTGTATAAAGGGAACGTGGGGCTGGGAGATCGTGGACGGTCTCAGGGACATAAGGGAGTCGATGGTGATCGATAAGCCGACATTCGGCTCCACAGTGCTCGGGGAGGTTCTGAGAGGACTCGACGAAAAGGAGAAGATAGCCTCCGTCACCCTCATGGGGCTCTGTACCGATATCTGCGTGATATCGAACGCGTTGCTCGTGAAGGCATTCCTTCCCGATGCACATATCATAGTCGACGCTTCTCTTTCGCGTGGAGTAACCATGGAGAGCCACAGAACGGCCCTTGAAGCAATGAAGGGCTGTCAGATTGAGATAACAGGAGAAGGAAAATGAAAGTAGTAGTTGCAAACGACCACGGCGCAGTTGAAAGGACAAAGGAGATTCTCGAACACCTCAGTAAGAGAGGAATCGGGTATACATTCCTCGGAACACTCGAGGAAAAGAGCGTCGACTACCCCGACATGGCCGAGAAGGCCGTACTCGAATACAGAAAGGGCGGATATGATTACGGTATCCTACTCTGCGGAACCGGTATCGGAATATCACTCGCGGCAAACAAGATGAAGGGCATAAGGTGTGCGCTCGTGCAGAACATGTACGCGGCGGAGAAGACGAGAGAGCACAACGACGCGAACTTCATCGCATTCGGCGGACGCTTCGAATACCCCGAACCTGTCACTGACATTCTCGATGTTTTCCTGGATACCCCCTTCTCCAACGAAGAGAGGCATATCAGAAGAATAGAGAAGATGATGGCGCTTGAAGGTAAATAAGACAGGGAGGAAGAGAGATCTTCCTCTTTTTCATGGGAGTAATCTGTCCTTGACCATGGAAAACGGAATCACCTTTGGCTGCTTCTCCCTGTGCTCTCCGATATTTTTCTTCATCCAGACCACGTTGAGACGGTAGTGCTGATGTCGAGGGTATGAACACACATTAAAACAAAGTATTTACACACAAAGACTTATTTATGAGCTATCGTTTGAAAGTGTAATGGTGACTAACAAACTCTCAAAAGCAGGCAGTTTGAGGGAACATATCAAAAGACATAACGTTTAAATGTGCACAACCAATTTATGCGACAGAGGTGCACTTTAGATAGTGTGCACACCCTATATAAACGCGAATAGATATTCATGCAAATCGAATAAGGGATTATTTGATAAGTAACGCCAAGCAAGCTATGATAATTATACAGTCAACTATATTGGAGATATCGCTATGCCGTTTGATTTCAAGAAAGAATACAAAGAGTTTTATATACCGAAGAATAGCCCTGTGATTATCACTGTTCCAGGTATGAAC
>CAVDOI010000110.1:0-7457 GCA_963610485.1 Lachnospiraceae bacterium | reverse complement strand
GCTCTATCAGTGGAAGTTCTTTGTTTCTCCGGTTAATGGCTTATATTTCCCATAAATCAAAAGAGATTGATACAATATTTGTGAATCTAATGATAAGGGAGGTATCCGGAATGGTGTATCCGTTTTTGACGCTTGATGATGGAACAGAGATTGTTCACTCAGAATATCGCGATGACGGCACAGTCAGAGTTTATATGGAAACTGCCGACGAAAAACTCGGTTTCAAGCATGCTGCATGCTATCTTCCTTCATACAGGTGGGACGATATCTACGGCTATAGTGAGGATGATATAAAAAGGTTTGATGAGATTATTCATTCCACGTCACATCTGATTATCCCGTTCTCAAAAGAGGGGGCTTTGTAACTTCCTCAGGTTTCTAGAATTGGAACGTATCTGCTTATTGTTTGACGAATGTGAACTTCCCTCCTGCGCGGTTTTTTTTCTGCGTTATGTCGTTTCATCTGAATAGTCTGCTGGATCTGCCTGCGGCTCATTGTTTCTCCGGTGACGAGCAAAAAAAGAGACTGCACCTTTCGATGCAGTCTGATGATTGTACCTTATTCAGGCTCAGTTCTCGTCGTAGAGATTGATGAGCTTGAGAAGGTGTTCGTAGCGTGCCTTTGCCTCTTCTTCGTTAGCCTTGAAGAGAACATCTGCACGTGACGGGAACTCGCGTGTGAGTCTCGAGTAGCGTGCTTCGTTCATCAGGAATTCCTGATAGCCGCCTGCCGGTGCCTTGCTGTCGAGTGTGAACTTCTTCTCGGCAGCCGGGTTGTATCTGAAGAGATTCCAGTAGCCGCATTCGACTGCCTTCTTCATCTCCTTCTGACAGTTGGCCATGCCGCCCTTGATGGAGTGCATTTCACACGGAGCGTAACCGATGATGAGTGACGGTCCGTCATATGCTTCAGCTTCTGTGATAGCCTTGATTGTCTGGTTCGGGTTAGCGCCCATGGCAACCTGTGCTACATATACATAGCCGTACTGCATAGCGATTTCGGCGAGGCTCTTCTTCTTGATTTCCTTACCTGCAGCTGCAAACTGTGCAACCTGACCGATGTTGGAAGCCTTGCTTGCCTGTCCGCCTGTGTTGGAGTAGACCTCTGTATCGAAGACGAAGATGTTGACATTCTTCTTCGATGCGATCACGTGGTCGAGACCGCCGTATCCGATATCGTAAGCCCAGCCGTCGCCGCCGAAGATCCATACCGACTTCTTCGAGAGGTAATCCTTCTTGTCGAGGATGGCCTTTGCCTTGTCGCATCCGCATGCCTCGAGAGCCTTGATGTATCTCTCTGTAGCTCCCTTGTTCTTCTCGGAATCGGAGAGTGTGTCGAGCCATTCCTGAGCCGTCTCCTTCACAGCTGCATTGTCGCCGTTTGCGATGATGTCATGTGTAAGTGTGACGAGGTCCTCTCTGATCTTGTCCTGACCGATGAAGAGTCCAAGTCCGTGCTCTGCGTTGTCCTCGAAGAGGGAGTTGCACCATGCCGGTCCCTTTCCTTCCTTGTTCGTGCAGTAGGGTGATGTAGCAGCAGGACCGCCCCAGATTGATGAACAACCGGTTGCGTTCGAGATGTACATTCTGTCGCCGAAGAGCTGTGTCACGAGACGTGCATAGCTTGTCTCCGCACAACCTGCACAAGAACCGGAGAACTCGAGGAGAGGCTGTCTGAACTGGCTGCCCTTGACCGTGTTGTCGATCATGTCCGGCTTGTCTGCAACCTTTGCCACGCAGTAGTCGAATACCGGCTGCTGTCCGAGTTCCTCTTCCATGTTGACCATTGTGAGAGCTCCGACAGGACATACGGATACACAGACCGAGCATCCCATACAGTCGAGAGGAGATACTGCGAGTGTGAACTTGTATACGCCCTTGCCCTTTCCTGCCTTGACATCGACGATCTTTGCGCCTTCGGGAGCATTCTGAGCTTCTTCAGCTGTAAGTGCGAACGGTCTGATTGTTGCATGAGGACATACATACGAGCACTGGTTGCACTGGATACACTTCGTCTCGTCCCATCTCGGCACAGATACTGCGACGCCTCTCTTCTCGTAAGCGGAAGCTCCGAGTTCGAACTGGCCGTCTGTGTGTTCGACGAATGCAGATACCGGCAGTGAGTCGCCGTCCATTCTGTCGACAGGCTCGAGGATTGAGGAGACCATCTTGACAAGTTCCGGTCTTCCTTCGAGTTCGTCGCTCTTCTTCCCGTCGACTGCATCCTTCCATGAAGCAGGAACGTCGATCTTGACGAATGCGGAAGCTCCGAGGTCGATGGCCTTGTGGTTCATGTCTACGACATCCTGTCCCTTCTTGAGGTAGGAGGCTGTAGCCTTCTCCTTCATGTGCTGGATAGCCTCTTCCTGGGGCATGACCTTTGCGAGTGTGAAGAAAGCGGACTGGAGGATCGTGTTGGTTCTCTTGCCCATGCCGATCTTCTGCGCCAGGTCGATTGCGTCGATGGTGTAGAGCTGGATGTTGTTTGCCGCGATGTATCTCTTTGCCGCTGCATCGAGGTGGTGCTCAAGCTCTGCGAGAGTCCACTGGCAGTTGATCATGAAGATTCCGTTCGGCTTTACGTCCTGGACCATCTTGAAGCCCTTTGTCACATAGCTCGGGTTGTGGCATGCGACGAAGTCAGCCTTGGAGATGTAGTAGGGGCTTCTGATGGGTTTGTCACCGAACCTGAGGTGGGAGATCGTGACACCGCCCGTCTTCTTCGAGTCATACTGGAAGTATGCCTGGACAAACTTGTTGGTGTAGTCTCCGATGATCTTGATGGAGTTCTTGTTGGCACCGACTGTGCCGTCTCCGCCGAGACCCCAGAACTTGCATTCGATAGTGCCTTCAGCTGCAGTGTTTGGAGCATTCTTGTCTTCGGGGAGGGAGAGGTTCGTGACATCGTCCACGATGCCGAGTGTGAACTGTCTCTTCGGAGAATCCTTCTTGAGCTCGTCGAATACTGCGAATACGCTTGAAGGAGGAGTATCCTTGCTTCCGAGTCCGTATCTGCCGCCGATGACTGTCTTGTCTGTGACACCGTTCTCGCTGAGAGCTGTAACGACGTCGAGATACAAGGGCTCTCCGAGTGCTCCCGGTTCCTTTGTTCTGTCGAGGACAGCGATCTTCTTTGCTGTCTCCGGGATGGCTTCGAGAAGCCTCGATGCCTTGAACGGGCGGTAGAGTCTGACCTTTACAAGACCGACCTTCTCTCCGTGTGTGTTGAGGTAGTCGATGACTTCCTCTGCGACATCGCAGATGGAACCCATTGCGATGATGACTCTGTCGGCATTCTGTGCACCGTAGTAGTTGAAGAGGCGGTAGTCCGTTCCGAGCTTCTCGTTGATCTTTGCCATGTAGGATTCAACGACTTCGGGAAGGGCGTCATAGTACTTGTTGCATGCCTCCCTGTGCTGGAAGAAGATGTCTCCGTTCTCGTGTGAGCCTCTCATGTGAGGATGCTCGGGGTTGAGACAGTGGTCTCTGAATGCCTTGACGGCGTCCATGTCGCACATATCCTTGAGGTCTTCGTAGTCCCATACCTGAATCTTCTGGATCTCGTGTGATGTTCTGAATCCGTCGAAGAAGTTGATGAAGGGAACCTTGCCCGTGATTGCCGAGAGGTGAGCTACCGGTGAGAGGTCCATGACTTCCTGGACGTTGCCTTCGCACAGCATTGCAAAGCCTGTCTGGCGGCATGCCATGACGTCGCTGTGGTCGCCGAAGATGTTGAGAGCCTGTGTTGCGACTGTTCTTGCAGACACATGGAAGACGGCAGGAAGCTGCTCGCCGGCAATCTTGTACATGTTCGGGATCATGAGAAGAAGTCCCTGGGAAGCAGTGTATGTGGAAGTGAGTGCACCGGCTCCGAGAGAACCGTGAACAGCACCTGCAGCACCTGCTTCAGACTGCATTTCAACGACCTTGACCTGAGTACCGAAGATGTTCTTCAGGCCGTTAGCACTCCACTGGTCGACGAAGTCCGCCATAGGACTGGATGGAGTGATGGGATAGATACAGGCAACCTCGCTGAATGCATAGCTTACATGAGCCGCTGCGTTGTTGCCGTCCATGGATTTCATTTTTCTCACCATGAATAGAGCCTCCTTGACAATAGTCCAGACACAAGGTCTGTTAGGGAATTTTATACAGTTTACAGCGCAGGAAAGAAGAGGGCAGAGTGGCCCCGTCATTTCCTGTCACACGGAGTAAGGATAACCCCAATCGGGGGACTTTTCAACATGTTAGACGCTTTTGAACAGCTATATTGTTTTGGACTATTAAGATATTTTTTTGGAGAACTTAGAACGGAAGCTACACGGGAAATACACTTTGCCCATGGGAAAAAGATGATTATCTTTACTGTGGAGGTGTTATGGCGACACTGGCTCTTATTACCGATATTGAAGCGAAGAAGAGAGATATCACGGAAAGGATGGAGAAGCAGATGAGGGCGAAGGTGAAAAGCTCCACCTATCCCCTGAGGGCCCTCCTTTCCTACTACCGCAGTGCGATGATGGAGGTCGAGACGAAATTCCGCGTCCTCGACGACGAATTCTCCCTCTCCTATGACCGCAATCCGATCGAGAGTATAACGACGAGGCTCAAGAGCATCGACCAGATATATGACAAGGCGAGAAGGAAGGGAATTCCGTTGAATCTGACGGCAATCGAGGAGAACATCTACGACATTGCGGGCGTGAGGGTCGTCTGTCCCTTCGAGAAGGACATCTATGCCCTCCGCGACTCCATTCTCACTCATGATGACATCACGCTCTTCGAGGAGAGGGACTACATAAAGAACCCCAAGAAAAGCGGCTACAGGAGCCTTCATCTCATTGTCGAGGTACCCATCTATCTCGATAAGGGGAAGAGACAGATGAAGGTCGAGATACAGCTCAGGACGATGGCCATGGACCAGTGGGCCTCCCTCGAGCACCGTCTCATGTACAAGAAGGACCTGCCGGGCGATGTTGCGTCGTCCCTCAGGACAAAGCTCCTCGAGTGTGCCGACCTCAACAGGGAGATCGACAGGAAGATGCAGGAGATCAAGGACGTGAGCGATCTCTACACAAGCGAGGTGTGACTACTTCAAAAGTCCTTCGATGACCCTGCCGTGTCGAGAAGGGAAGGGGACGATGTACTTCCAGTGCTTTTGGTAGGGGTTTAATGATGTAAAAGAGGTAATCCGGACAGGCCGGGCTACCTCTTTTAGCTTAATATGGGTGGATGCTCAGACCCTTTTCCCGAGTTTTTCCATCGCCAGGTGGAGATTGTTGTTTACATTTTTCAGTATTTCATGAGCCTCAATGCTTCCTGTATTATACATGATCATGAGAACGGAAGCGCTCACGCTTCTGCCGCTGGCTTCCCAGACGCGTTCGACATCATCATCCGAACAGACCGCAATTCTTTTTATCAGAGTTTTCGCTCTGTTTTCCAGCTTCTTGTTGGTCGCCTTCAGATTAACCATGTAATTGTCGTAAACAAGACCGAATTTGATCATCGAGACTGTCGTCAGCATATTGAGAACCATCTTCTCGGCAGTTCCCGATTTCAATCTCGTGCTTCCGCTTATTATTTCGGGACCGACATCGACGAAGATGGGGTAGTCTGAATAGTTGAAGCTCAGAGCCTCTTCGTTGCAGCAGATTGATCCGGTTACGGCACCAAGCTCTCTGGCATAAGAGAGTGCGGAGAGAACATAATTGGCATTCCCCGAGGCGGAGAGGCCGACGAGGACATCTTTTCCGGAGAATCCGATTTTCTTCAGATCGTTTATGCTTTCATCACTGTCTTCGGCACTTTCGGCAGAGAGACGGAGCGCCCTGTCTCCGCCGGCGATTAATCCGACTACCATATCGGGAGAAACACCGAATGTCGGAGGACATTCAGAGGCATCGAGGACACCCAGTCGCCCGGATGTCCCGGCCCCTATGTACACCAGTCTGCCTCCGGTGCGGAATGAAGAGACGATTTCATCTATCAGAGGATAAATACTGTCGATTGCCTTCTCGACGGCATAGGCGACGCCTTTGTCCTCATTGTTCATGATAAGGCAGATTTCCCTTGTGGTTTTTGTATCTATTCCCTTTGAATTGATATTCACTGATTCCGTTTTCAACATCTTCATCACCTTACTTGAGCTCCAGCAGCAGATCCTTATAGTTTGCCATAATCTCGTCCGGAGTCTTGCCCAGTTCCTTCATGACCGCCAGATACAGTGCGTCTATCAGAGCGAACTGGCCGTAACGGGAATATATGGCTGTCATCCGGATGATCTTCGATTCTGCAAGCGGGATGGACAGTACATAATCGCTTTCGGCCGTAAGTCTGTTCCTCTTTCCTCCGGTGATTGCAACCACGGGACAGTTCTGGCTCTTTGCCTTCTTTACCGGAAGCAGTACCTCCTTGGTCAGTCCGCTGTAGCTGATGGCTATGACCAGATCCCTCTCGGTGCATAGCGAGGAGTTCAGAATGGCGAGATTGGCATCGAAGTTGAAAAGTGCGCGCTTTCCGAGCTTGATCAGCTTCTGGGCGAAATCCTGTGTCGCAAGTCCCGAGGCCCCGATTCCGAAGATGTAGATGTTCTCGCTTCTGGCAATCAATGCGGCGACGTCGCTTATCGTCTGCATGCTGTTGAGTTCGATTACCTCTTCAAGAAGCCTTTTGATATTGTTTATAAGCTTCTTTTCTATCTGGTAGAGACTGTCGGTAAGTACAACCTCATAATCTTCCTTTTCGTCTTCGCTGGATCTGCTTATGTTCTTTGCAACGGCAACCTTGAACTGCGGAAACGACATCCCGAAAAGGAGCTTGGAGAATCTGCTGACCGAAGAGGAGGAGACCGACGTTCTCTTCGCCAGTTCGTCTATATTCATCGTCACAACCTCTTCCGGGTTGGCTATTATGAAGTCTGCAAGAATCCTGTCGTTCCCGCTGAGAGTTGAATAAATCTGTTTAATTTTGTCTATCAAAGGGAAATCTCCTTCTTTCCGCTGAACTTGAAGAATACAGTAAGAGCGATGATCGTTGTCAATAGCAGTATGGTCGAGAGAGCACAGGCCACACCCTCGTTGCCTCTTATCACCTCCTGATAGATGGCAATCGACAGCGTCTGTGTCTTAGTCGTATAGAGGAGGACGGTTGCGCTCAGCTCCGTGATTATGCTCATCCAGCTCATCAATGCACCGGAGAGGACTCCCGGAATCATGACGGGGAACGTTATCTTCCAGAATGCACGTGATTTGTCTGCACCGAGCGAGCCTGCGGCTTCCTCGAGAGCCGGATCTATCTGCCTTAGTATCGCACTGCTGCTCCTGATCGTATACGGCATTCTCCTTATGATGTATGCGACAATCATGATGAGTGCAGAACCTGTCAGTATCAGTGGCCTGTGATTGAAGGCGAGTATCAGCGATATTCCCATTATCGATCCGGGGATGATATATGGC
>CAVDOI010000109.1:0-7461 GCA_963610485.1 Lachnospiraceae bacterium | reverse complement strand
ACCTATGTACGCTTCTTGTTCCCTATGATCTCGTGGTATAACCATTCGACTTTCCTGACGACGTCCGCCCATGAACGGTAGATTGTCTTTCCTGCTCCGTCTCCTGCATGATTTCTTATCCAGGGATGTCCCAGCAGATAATGAACCTGTCGTCAGTTTATCTTTCATGTGTCTGAATCCTTAATTGTTAGGTTCAATGAAGCAGATTCAGATTATCCCATACGATAACGTTATTGAAATACGTGAACGGCGCCGGTCACAGCTGCATTATACTCGATCCCTTTGTTCTACTTCCCTTCTTTTTGCTGTATACTTCCCCTATGATTAAAATCAATTACACGCCTGCGGACAATCTCGATTCCGCACTGGACAATCTCTATACCATTATCACACTCTTGAGGTCTCCAGAGGGATGCCCCTGGGACAGAATACAGACGAACCAGACAGCGACGGAGAGTCTCATCGACGAAAGCTACGAGTATCTGGACGGGGTACTGAAGAAGGACACGGATGCATGCCGCGAGGAGATCGGCGACGTCATGATCAACGTGTTCATGAACCTGAAGCTTCATGAGGAGGCGGGTGACTTCAAGCCTTACGAGGCCGTCAACGAGGTATGTGAAAAGCTTATCAGGCGTCATCCCCACGTATTTTCCGACGCCCATGCAGACTCTGCCGGCGAAGTGCTTTCACTCTGGAACAGCGTGAAGGAGAACGTCGAAGGCCATAAGGATAATTCCTCCGATTTCTTCTCCCATATCCCGTCATCGCTTCCTCCTCTCGAGAGTGCATATGAGATACAGAAGAAGCTCAGGAAGGTGGGCTTCGACTGGGAGGATGTAAGCGGTGTCATCGACAAGGTGAAAGAGGAGCTGGGGGAAGTCGAGCAGGCCGTAAAGGAAGGTGACAGGGACCATATCGAAGAGGAGATCGGAGACCTCCTGTTCTCGGTTGTCAATCTCTCCCGCTTTCTGAAGATAAGGCCCAACACCGCCCTCTTCAGATGCAACGGCAAGGTCAAAGAACGCTTCCAGAAGCTCTTCGATCTTGCATCCGAGAAAGGAATCCCCCTCGACAGGGAACATGTGAAGGAAATGAATGAACTCTGGGACGAGATAAAGGAGGGCGAACATCATGATGAGGCGTAAGGGTCAGCTCTACTGGAATGATGAGGATATAACCCTCACTGACGATATGTTCGCCCCGATGCTTGATGAGGAGAAGAACGGAAGGCGTTACTACAACGCCGCAGCTCACTTCTCTGCTCTGAGAAGCCTCATTGATCCATCTGTTATCAAGGACTTCCAGTGGATAAAGATGGAATACACTGTCCCCTACTTCGTCGAACTTGCCTTCAGATGCCGTAACAGGGTCTTCGGCGTCATGTTCGGCTCCGTCGGAAAGGACGGCGTACTTGAAGGCCAGACGGGATGGGATGAAAGATACTCGCTCTGCGAGAAGAATGATATTATCCCGTGCATACTTCCCTTCGACCAGGACGAGAACGTCGTCAGTCTTGTTAATGACAAGTTCAACCTGGTGAATGGTGAAAGATACCGCACGGAAGGTATCATCGAAGCGGTTGTACCGGAGGATGTTTCGACGGATGAATTCAGACAATGTTCCGGATGGGAACTTGAAAACCTGGCTGTCATGGCCATCGTCGAGAATCTCCACGACAAGGAGAAGATCGACCAGATCCTCTACCAGACATACCCCGGAGTCTACCCCAACATCTACTGGATAAATAAGGAGAATGCTTTCCACTGGATGCTCATAAGGACGGTGAAGGAGAGAGAGGAGAAACCCGCAATGCCCGAGGAGCTCCTCTCTGCGATATCGGCCAACAACGGCTTCGGCCACTATGCCCTATGCGAGCTCTCGAATCCCTGTGCGCCGAACGTCTATCCGAGGGGACAGGCATTCGACTTGAAGTTCGAAATAACGGATCTATAGTAATAACGGCACCCCGACGGTGCCGTTAAATAAGAAAACCAGGTCCCGGGTAAGCCGGGTTCTGTTTATGTAATCATCTATCTAGGGACAGGATTACTCCTGTCCTCAAGCGGTTTACCCGTGAGTACGGCCGAACAAGCCACTCACATACTTAACCTTGCTCCCAGTGAGGTTTACCATGCCTTTCCCGTTACCGGAAAAGCGGTGGTCTCTTACACCACCCTTTCACCCTTACCTTGCGGCGGTCTGCTCTCTGTTGCACTTTCTGTAGCATTACTGCTCCCGGCCGTTAGCCGGCACTGTGTTCTGTGGAGCCCGGACTTTCCTCTCTTTCAAGCGATTACTTCCGGAACCTGGAAAAATACAAAAATCAGAAGTCTTCGTCACCTTCATCGGCCACGAGGAGATCGCTGTCGTCTTCCGCACCTTCGTCGCCGGCTGTTTCGCCGCCCTTCGAAATCGACTTGATCATCTCGATGTCGTCGAAGATGTAGTTCTTCTCCTCCTCGGGAGGAAGTGTGTCGTCGAAGTAGATAAGACGCGAGCAGTAGGGACATGTATCGACTTCGTCCTTAAGCTGCTTGAGTCTGAGGTCGATCACGAACTGCATCGGGAGAACAGTGTTGCAGCCCATACATACCTGCCCCTTTACGGGAACAAGCCCTTCGCCGTTCTTCTTCCTGGCGATGTTGTAGAAGCGGGCGAAGAACTCTTCGTCGATGACGCCGCCCTTCACTTCGTCTATTTCGCTGTCGAGTGCGGCAATCTTAGTGTCGATATCTTTCAGTTCGGCTTCTACGACGGCCTTCTTCTCATCGACCTTATCTGAAAGCGCATTCACCTCTTCGGTCTGTTCCTCGATTCTTCCTCTGAGGTCCTTTATCTGTTCGTCCTTCGCCTTTCTGGCAGTCAGAAGGGATTTTGCGCGTGCCTCCGCTTCGTTGATCTGCTTCGTCATGGCCTCGAATTCGCGCTGTGTGGAGAGCGTCTCCACCACCTTCTGATATTCACTCGACTCATGATCTGCATCTGCATACTGTATGGCAAGGCTCTTCTCTTCGCTCTCCGCCTGTCTGAGATCCTCCTCGTATCCTGAAAGGATTTCCGTTGCCTTCCTGAGGGCGCTCTCATCCTCTCTCAGGGACTGGGGAATCATTTCTCTCTGATTCTCGAGATTCAATTTTTCAGTTATCACACTCTGAAGTCTGATCAGACATTCAAGCTTCTTGTTATCTGCCATTTCTTATCTACCTTCTCCAACGAAAATCTATCATATAGGATTTTGAAAATATGTTCTACTTCTTTATCAGCTCCAATCCTTCAATTGTCTGCTTCTCTTGGGATGTCTGAGTCGTCTCAGAGCCTTGGCTTCGATCTGCCTGATTCTCTCTCTCGTGACATCGAAATAGAGTCCGACCTCCTCGAGTGTGAGGGCATAGCCGTCATCGAGCCCGAAGCGCATTCTCAGAACCTCCTGCTCTCTTTCGGGAAGTGTCGAGAGAAGCTCTCTGATCTTGTCCTGAAGGAGCTTGTATGCCGTCTGGTTTGCCGGGTTCTCGGCATCCTTGTCCTCGATGAAGTCGCTCAGGACGCTGTCCTCCTCCTCTCCGACGGGGGTTTCGAGGGAAATCGGCTCGCGGGCAACGCTCTTTACAGTCTTGACCTTGCTCTCCGGCCACTCGAGTATGTCTGCAATCTCGCGGTCGGTCGGTTCACGTCCGAGAGTCTGCATAAGCTGCCTCGAGACACGTACGACCTTGTTGATCTGTTCGATCATGTGAACAGGGACACGGATTGTTCTCGCCTGATCGGAGATGGAGCGTGTTATCGCCTGCCTTATCCACCAGGTTGCATAGGTCGAGAACTTGAAGCCCTTTGCATATTCGAACTTCTCGACTGCCTTTATAAGGCCGATGTTTCCCTCCTGGACGAGGTCGAAGAACTGGAGTCCCCTGTTCGTGTACTTCTTTGCAATCGATACGACAAGTCTCAGGTTGGCCTTGATGAGTCTGTCCTTTGCGCTCTTGAGTATGGTCTGACCGTACTGGATGTTCTTCACGTTCTCGAGGACGGTGTCGGTCGAACACTCGAAGTCGTTCTCGATTGTCCTGAGTTCCTTCTCGGTAAGCTGCAGATCCTTTATGAGCTCCTTGATATCGTCGCTCGAGAGTCCGAGAGACGCTTCGATGCTCTGTGCCTTGCTTCTTGTCGCAAGATCACGCCCGAGCTGTCTCAGTTCGCGCGTCGAACTTATCCTCAGTCTCTCCTCGATCTCCTTCTTCTTCTTCGTACACTCTATGATAGTGTCCCTGGCATTGATGAACATCTCCGTGAGGGCGTCGATCTCCTCCTCCTGGAGCTCTATCGAGCCGACCCAGTCTGTGACGGGGATGTACTTGTTGGCCTCAAGGCTCTCTATCTCCTTCTCGGCATCCTTGAACTTCTTGGCAAGACTCTGCGAGATGTTCATGTTCTCCTTCTTGAGGTCGTTGTGGAGCTTCTGGATGGCAGCCTCGAGATCCTGGCTCTTCATGTCCTGGTGCTCCTGCCTGAACTTCTCGTCCTTCTCCTGTGCTATCTGTATGATCGAGGAGTTCCTTTCCTCCTCCTCTCTCTTTATATCGGCCTGGATCTGTCTGTTCTCGCGGATTGCATAGCGGCGTGACGCTTCACGGCAGAACTCTATCCACTCCTCCCTCGTTTCGAAGTCGGCTCTCTTTCTGCCTTCATAGATAGGAGACTTCTCATTGGGGTGTCCGCCGAGCCTGTCGAGGAGGTCCTCCCTCTTATGGAGGAGGGTCTTGTAGTTCTCACCGTCGTCGCCTGCGAGCAGCACCTTCTGCTTCTCTTCGTTGTACTCCGCTATCTGGCGCGCAAAGTCCTTGCCGAGGGCGTCCTTGTAATTGAGGTTGTATCTCTTCTGTACGGAGAGGAACTCCTTTATATCCTCGGGAGAGAGAGCATCCTCGCTGTCCTCGTCGATCTTGGTGTTGATCTGCTTAATGACGGATGTGAAGAATGAAATGAGTATGCCGCTCTCCCTTATTACGGAGTTGACGATCATCGCACCCTTCTCCATCTGCTTTGCAAGCTCCACTTCCTGCTCGCCTGTGAGGAGTTTCTCGTTGCCGATCTCCTTGAGGTACAGTCTGATCGGGTCGTCCTGGCTCGTGTCGTACTTGCTTGTGGATGTGTGGGATGCACCACGGTGTTCGGCAGAAGAATCACTGAATGAGGAGATGTCGATGAAGCGCTCGCTCGTTTCGGCGTCCTCGTCAGTTCCCTTCCATTCGTTCATGTTGTCTTCGGGGAACTCATCATCTTCCTCTTCTTCCTCTTCCTCGTCCTCATCCTCCTCGTCCTTCTTCTCCTTCTTTTCGGGAGCGGAGAATTCGTCTTCGGCGACTTCCTTCTCTATTTCGTTGAGTTCATCGACTGTCGGGTCGACGTCATCGAATTCGTCATAGTCATCGCTGAGCGGGATCTCGTCCTCATTCTCCTTTGCGGAGAGGTCGGCCTCCGTCGGCTCCTCTTCGAAATCATCGATTTCATCTTCATTCTCGACGTATCTGAGATCCTTTATCTTAATGGCCTCGATGATTTCATCGTTGGAAAAGCTCTTGCCGTAGCTCTTTCTCGCCGTGATGATGTCGACAAGAGTGACGTACCCCTTGTCTTTTCCGAGCTTCTCAAGACTTAGAAATAATTCGCTGGAAAGAATTTCTTCTGTCATTTACTGTGTAGTGCTCCTTGATGCAGAGCTGTTGAGAGTCTTCTTCAGCTCCGCAATCTTTTTATCGTAACCGATCTTCTTCTCCATGATATCGTTCAGAGTATCGAAATCATCCTCTCCGATATCATCTATCTGTTTGTTCAGAATCGCCCTTTTCCTTTCATATGACCGTAGAGATATCTTGTTTATAACTTCTTCCATAGCTTCGGGTCTTGACGCCGTGAATTCCTTGAGGGCGTAAGACGAAGACACATAATCTCTCAGATCTTCATCGGTCACATATGTGAGAAAGTTCGAATCCGACTGAACATCGTCTCTCAGGGCATTCTCCAATGCCACATATAATCTCTGAGCCTCGACATCCTCCAGATCCCCGAAGCTTATGCGGCCGCGGTACATTCTGAAGAGGTCCCTGTGATTGCACAGGTAGAGCATTGCATAGAGGTCGATCGAGCGTCCGTTTGCAAGCTCGGCGGGACTCATGAGCTTTTTCGTATCCTCCTTCTCCTGCTCCCGGTAGACAGGAGGGAGATTAATATTTTCAAGATCGGCCCTTATCGACTCCTCATCAAGTCCGATAAGTGACGACAGCGAAAGAATGTAGCTGTCCTTCTCCACTTCACTCTGGCATCCGTTGAGATAGCCCGAGAGGCTTTTGAGGAGAGCAAAACGCTCTTTCGCATTCTTTACATTGTAATGACTTAAGCCGTTTTGCACAAGGTAGTCAAAACCGGTGAGATAACTCTCGAATTCCTCCCTGACGCCCTCGACTCCCCTCTTCTCGAGAAGCTCCGAAGCATCCTTGGTGGTAACGAGTCTGTGGACGTACTGCTCGAGTCCGTTCTGATTGAGTATCTCGATTGCCCGGATAGTCGAATTCTGCCCTGCCGCATCGGAATCGAAGAGCATGTGGAAGCACTTTATATGCGGGAACCACTTCTTCATGTTCCTGCACTGCTCGAGTGTGAACGACGTTCCGAGAGAGGCAACGGCCGACGTGAACCCCGCCTGGTGCATGGCCATGACATCGAAGTTTCCTTCGCAGAGAATCGGGTCGTACACCTTGTCGCTGATGGTCTTCTTCGCCTCAAGGAGGCCGAAGAAGTTCTCCTTCTTCTGATAAATCACCGTCTCGGGGCTGTTTATATATTTAGGTGCCTTGTCGGAGAACGAGAGGTCGCGGCCGGAGAATGCGATCGTTCTTCCCTGTCTGTCGCGGATGGGAAACATCAGTCTGTTTGAGAAGAGAGGCCACTCTCTGTTACGCTGGGAGAAGAAGCCCGAGGACGAGAGGAAGTCCGGTGAGTAGTTCTTGCTCTTGAGAAAGCCGTAGAGCCAGGATGGCGACGAGGGCGCATAGCCGAGGCCGAAGGTCTCTATCATCTCCTTCGAGACGCTGCGCTTTTCGAGGTACTCCCTTGCACCTTGTGCCTCCCTGCTGTTGAGCAGAAGGTAATGAAAGGAATTGAGCATCCTCGAATAGAGGTCGTACATGGCTTCCTTCTGGTCTCTTCTCTTCTTTGCTCCGGGGTCGGATGAGGAGGATGTTTCAAGTTCGACGCCGGCTCTCTTTGCAAGCATCTCGACAGCGGAGGAGAAGTCCAGGCCTTCCTTCTTCATAACAAGAGTGAATATGTCGCCGCTTTCATGGCACCCGAAACAGTAGAATGAGCCCCTGTCGTCGTCAAGCTTGCACGATGCCGTCTTCTCGTTTCCGCCGCCGTGGAAGGGACACTTCACCCATTTCGAGCCCCCTTTAAGCTCTATATGGG
>CAVDOI010000108.1:0-7610 GCA_963610485.1 Lachnospiraceae bacterium | reverse complement strand
CTCAAACTTCGCAGTTGATTCCAGCGCCTAGAAAATACCCAATTATATAGGATAATAAATTAAATATTTTCTTAAAACATATAGAAATATCTCCCGTTTTATGATATAATAAAGTTGTAAAAAAAGTACATAAAACAAGGAGATATAAACAAATGTACGACTATAATAACAGTATTGAAGCAGAATATGCACCCTTTATCGACGATTTCTTTTCAACTTTCAAAATCGGGATCACTCTCCATAGCTGTGGAGGCGCTAAATTAAGAGGGATTTCGCCTGTTGAAGTTCTCAAATATCTTTTCTCCGTTGTATTCACGCATAACACAATGGCTCATGATCAGGTGGTAAATAAGGATGCCGTTAAGAAGGATACCTGTCACAGACTTCTCGAGTCGCCTAAAATCGACTGGAATAAATTTCTTGCAAAATTGGCATCAGCTATTGCAAAAGAACTGGAACCATTCCGACCAAAAGACTGCACCGGAAAAACCATGCCGACATTCTTTATTTTGGATGACTCAAGCTTCTACAGGAACAGATCTAAATGTGTTGAGCTTACTGCCAGGTGCTGGGACCATGCTTTAAACAGAAACTTCACTGGGTTCAGAATGCTTACCTTAGAATGGAGTGACGGGATGACTGCACTTCCTATCGTATTCTGTAATATGAGCAGTGAGAATAAGAAAAATAGAGTCAATGATATGACTGAGGATGAGACCAAAATTCCTGAAAAAAGCTTTGGCAAAAAGATAAGAGAACTTTCATGCCAGAAGATGAGCGAGACAATGATTGACCTCATCAAGGAGGCACAAGAGAATGGTCCGGAAGCAAAATATGTTCTCTGCGACAGGTGGTTCTCCACACCTAAGAGCATCTTCTCCTTTATGAAACAAGACATTGATGTCATTACCATGCTTAAGCAGGATCGTACAAAATATATCTTTGAAGGCAGAGAACTTATAGTAAACGCATAAAGTAATTGCGTTTTGAGTAGACAGAATCAGCTAGACGCATTATTATATTTGTGAGGATAATTAAGGCTATGAAAACTCACAAATTCGTTAATGACCCGAAAGAATTGCTTAAACAAGGACACGGAATTGTCGCTAAAAACGCAGAAACTAAATACGTTCATCGCGTTACCATGGTAAATCTTATGCTCGGCGGTATGACACCCCAATACCTGTCGAAACACTGTGGCACCAGTGAACGCACCCTCCAGACATGGATAAAGAATGTAGACGAGGCAGGTTGGAATTCCCTTATTGATGATGAACGAACAGGAAGACCTCGGCGATTATCAAAACAGCAGAGAAGTGAAATTCGCGAAACTATTTTGAAAAAGCCCGAAGAAACCGGCTATGAAGTATGGGATGGTCCAAAACTTTCTAAATATATAAAGGAAACATACGATATTGATTATGGTGTACGGGCATGTCAGAAGTTGATGCATGAAATGGGCTTTGCACTGATTAGGCCGCAGGTGAATCCTTCGCTGGGGGCACCAGACGAGGAAGCTCGTGATGATTTTAAAAAAAAATAATAAATGCCAATGAAGACCCGAACATCATACCTGTCTTCCAGGACGAGGTTCATTTCCAGGCACAGACAACAATTACCCGAGTGTGGGCAGAGAAGGGTTCTGCTCCTAAGGTAATGTCAAAACCCGGAAAGAACAGCATAGCCTACAGTGGGTTCATAGTTGCAGAAACTGGAGAGCTTGTAAAAATAAAGCTTAACTGGTTCAATTATGAATCTTCAATTCAGAGCATAAGAGACTTTCTCGAGGCCAGACCGTGTCCGGAAGGCAAGAAGTACTGCATCATTATGGATAACGCTCCATGGCACAAGAAGGCTATACGTCTAATCTGGAAAGAAGAACGCGAGGAATATGCTGACATCCGTGCAGCAATGACATACATCTCTCTCCCTCCTTATTCTCCTGATCTTAATCCGATTGAACAGGTCTGGCGCAAGACCCGCAGAGAAAGGACCCATAACAAGTACTTCTGTAGTTTGGAAAATCTCATTGAAAACCTTGATGAATACTTTGCTACTTTTGAAGAGCCTAATGAAGAACTGAAAAGCCTCTGTAGTTTCAAGTGTTTTTATGAGGATAAACGCAAGGATTAAATGCGTTCACTATATCTTTTCCGCTTTTTTGCCGGGTGTTGATTTACACCGGCCGCAGATTCTCTCTAGAATACAGCCATGAGGAAAACCAAGATCATATGCACTATCGGCCCGAGCAGCGAGAATGAAGAGACGCTGACAGCCATGGCCGAAGCCGGAATGGATGTGGCAAGGCTCAACTTCTCCCACGGAACGCATGAAGAACACAAGAAGAAGATCGACCTGATCAAGAGGGTGAGGGAGAAGCTCCAGAAGCCCATCGCAATCATGCTCGACACCAAAGGTCCGGAGTACAGAGTCGGACTCTTCTCGGGGCACAAGGCCGAAGTGAAGAGCGGCGGCACATTCACATTCACGACCGACGACATCGAAGGCGACAGCACACGCTGCTCCGTATCATACAAGAATCTTATAAACGAAATAGATATCGGGCAGATCATCCTCGTCAACAACGGCCTGTTATCGTTCAAGGTCGAATCGAAGACGAAGACGGAGGCCGTCTGCCGCGTAATAGACGGCGGCATCATCTCCGACAGGAAGAGCATGAACTTCCCCGGACATGTCTCGAGGGCGGTATATCTCAGCAGCGACGACAAGGACGATATTCTCTTCGGTCTTGAAAACGGAATAGACTATATAGCACTCTCCTTCGTATCGAACCAGAACGACGTGAAGAGCGTGAGGAACTTCGTCGACAAGAACGGAGGGGAACACGTGGAGCTCATCGCAAAGATAGAGAACCAGAGCGGAATCGACAACATAGATTCGATCTGCAGACATGTCGACGGCATAATGGTAGCGCGAGGAGACCTTGGAGTCGAGGTCCCCTTCGTCTCCCTCCCCGCAATCCAGAAGTATCTGATATCACGCTGCAGGATTCTCGGAAAGAGAGTCATCACGGCAACGGAGATGCTCGAGAGCATGATTACGAATCCCCGTCCGACGAGGGCGGAGATTTCAGATGTCGCGAACGCCGTCTATGACGGTACGAGTGCCGTCATGCTCTCGGGAGAGTCGGCAGCAGGAAAACATCCTGTCGAAGCGGTACAGGCGATGGCATCGATCTGCGAGACTACGGAAGACGACATCAACTACGAAAAGAGATTCAGAACGACTGAATACACAATCCGAAGCACAACCGATGCTGTTTCACACGCAACGTGCGATCTCGCGATAGACGTCTCGGCGAAGGCCATCGTAGTCTGCTCGAAGAGCGGAATGTCGGTACGCCTTGTCTCACGTTTCAGATGCCCCGTCCCCATCATCGGTATGACGACTGACGAGAGGGCGTGGAGGCTCATCAACCTCAGCTGGGGAGTCACTCCGGTACTCAGCGAGAAGTACTCATCGGCCGATGTCATGTACCATTACGCCACACTGCGCGCAAAGGAGCTTTTAAAGCTTGAAAAGGGAGACACCATAGTAATCTGCGGCGGCCCCGCCGACGGAGGAAAGGGAACCATCAACACAATCAAGCTCGTCACGATTGAATAAGGAGTCTCAGTCGACCATCTCACCCTTCTCGAGGCTTCTCCGGTAATCCATGGGAGTCATGGCGACGGAGGCGTGAAAGCGCTGTGAAAAGTACGAGGATGAGGAGAAACCGAGTGTGGAGGCTATCTCCGTCATAGAAAGATGCGTGGAGGATAAGAGATATTTGGCCTCTCTTATTCTCCTGTCCTCGAGGTATGACATGGGAGAGCGCCCGTATACACGGGAGAATTCCCTCACCAGATGATACTTCGACAGATGGAAGAGAGAGGCAAGGTCGTCGAGATTGAAATTCTCCATGTAGTGGGTATCTATATAGTCCTTGACGCCGACCATCTGTCCCTTCTGTGCCTTCGCCTCGGGAAGCGAGAAGGGAGACGAAGGAAGTTTCAGAAGACGCTGGATGATGTCGAGGAATGTGGAGAAGACTTCGACTTCATATCCGACCTCACCTGTACGAAGCGTCGTGAATATCCTCTTGATATCCTCCCCGATGCGCCCTGCATCCCTGCCGTGTGCCAGCACGGGATCGAAATCGGAACCGGGGACATAATCCTTCATGACTATGTTCGATACGGCCAGGACGTAGTACTCCATGTTCGTCTCTATACCGGACTTCTCGGTATGGTAGAGCCCCGAAGGAAATACGACGAAATCGCCCCCGGAGACGGGGAATGCATGACTGCGGGTAAGGACAGCGCCCTCACCTCCGTCCACGAAGAGGAATTCCGTGAAGGAATGAGAGTGCATGATATTGCCCCTGTCCTTCTCGTATTTCGAATAACTTACGTATAAAAGCTGCGGAAGCAGGTGTTCTTTTTCCGGTGTAAAATCGATATGAAGTCTGCTCATAGCCTTTATTTTATAATAATTGGAAACATTTGAGCAATAAATATAAAAGAATTGTCAATAATTTGATAGTGTTCTTCTTTTTCTGATGGGAAAATCGATACAACAAAAGGAAAACAAACGCGCATACAAGGTAAAGAGAATACTGCATAAGAAGAAGGCCGGCGGCCTTCTTTCTTTTTTGCTTTCGTATGAAAACGAACCGGCCTCTGTTATTTACTGCGATTTTTATCCGGATCCGCTGATTTTAAGAATCAAAAGCCCTCTCAAACAAATGACAAAGGGGGCAGAGTTGAATAAAATCGTGCATATGAACACAGACTTGATTTATCAACTTATCATGATTGTCGTAGGAATCGTGCTCATCTATCTCGCAATCAAGAAGGAAATGGAGCCGACGCTCCTTCTTCCTATGGGATTCGGAGCCATTCTCGTCAATATCCCGGGTTCGGTCATCGCACTCGACGGCGGTATCTTCAAGGTTCTCTACGAATTCGGTATCGAGAACGGAGAGGTCTTCCCCCTTCTCCTCTTCATCGGTATCGGGGCAATGATCGATTTCGGTCCGCTCATCCAGAAGCCGTGGCTCATCTTCGTCGGAGCAGCAGGACAGGGAGGAATCTTCCTCTCGATGATGCTCGCATCATTCTTCTTCCCGCTCAACGACGCAGCATCCATCGGTATCATAGGTGCCGCTGACGGTCCGACAGCAATCCTGGTATCCCAGGTGCTGAAGAGCCAGTTCATCGCCCCCATTCTCATCGTCGCCTACTGCTACATGGCTCTCGTTCCGATTATCCAGCCGGCAGTTCTCAAACTTACGACGACAAAGAAGGAGAGGGAGACGAAGATGACGTACCGCGCAGGCGCAGTAGCGAAATCGACGAAAATCATCTTCCCGATTGCAGTTTCGATCATCTGCTCGGTCATGGCTCCGGACAGTGCCGCACTCGTCGGTATGCTCATGTTCGGCAACCTGTTGAGAGAATGCGGAGTCCTCGACTCTCTCTCCCTCGCGGCTCAGAACATCCTCTCCCCGCTCATCTCCCTTCTGCTGGGTCTTGCAATAGCACCGATGATGAAGGGCCCCGAACTTCTCACAGTCAATACACTGATGATCATCGGATTCGGGCTCCTCGCATTCATCTTCGATACGGCATGCGGAGTATTCTTCATCAAGATAGTCAACATCTTCCTTCCGAAGAACAACAAGGTGAACCCGCTTATCGGAGGTGCCGGAATCTCGGCATTCCCGATGTCGTCACGTGTTGTACAGAAGGTCGGTCAGGAAGCCAACAAGCAGAATCATCTTCTGCCGTTCGCACTCGGTGCAAACGTCGCCGGTCAGATCGGTTCCGTCCTCGCAGGCGGCCTGATTCTCTCGATGTTCAAATAATAGGAGGCTCTGAATGTTCGGTTTTCATGTAACATCAAATGCAGTTCAGTCAGTCGCAGAGGCTGTGAAGTACGGCTTCCTGGCATGGGGTCTTCTGGCTCTCTCCATGGGAATCATCTGCCTTGTCGTCATCGTCCTCAACAAGGCTACAAACAAAAAGAAGAAGGATGACAAATAAGAAGTCATTCCCTTCATGGTAAAGCGGCTCTCGTGATGAGGGCCCTTTATTTTCATTCTGTCCCGTTTCGGCAGGGGTTTTGCTTACAAAACAAAGAATTGACATATAGAAAATCCCTGCTTCACATGTAATTCTGTATCTCTCAGGCGCTCTGAGCGTTACGGCGGTCAGCTTCTTCAGGAATCATCATCGGTGGAGGAGTTGACTGAAATGAAAATAAACGAGATTCTCAAATTTCTGTTTGAGGTCCTGCAGGCTGTCTGTACAGTTCTGTCCCTGAGGGATAAAATTAAAAAAGTCTCGCCTGAAGTCTGAAACGAGCGAGACCTGTAAACGCTTGAAGCAAGCTGACCGCTTCCGCAGCGCCTCTTTCTATTTTTATGATGATATGGCACGGGGTAAGTGTCCATCCCGGCTACGTGTCCGCGTTTTTCCTTAGTATCCGTATCACTTTTCTCATCCTCCTCACCACGGCTCTTCACTGTTTTTATGTTTGGTGGTATATATGCGGGTCGTATCGGGAAACCTATGAAATTCAGTACCTCTCCTTCTTCATTCGGAACAGAAAAGCTCAGCCGTCTTATTCTCCATATGGCGCCGCCTGTGATGCTCTCGCAGCTGATCCAGGCTCTCTATAACATAGTGGACAGCTACTTTGTCGGAGCCTACTCGACATCAGCCCTCACTGCACTCTCCGTCGTCTATCCCCTGCAGTGGCTGATCACAGCACTCGCTGTCGGACTCGGAACGGGTGTGGGCACATACACATCACGCCTTTATGCCCTCAAGGAAGATGACAAGGCTTCGAAGGCCGGAGGAACGGGAATGCTTCTCGAGATCATGATCTGGGTTCTCTACTCTCTCTTCATCCTCATATTCCTCAAACCCTACGTACATCTCTCGGCAAACGGTGAAGACGTGATCAGGGATTCCCTTACATACGGTTATATAGTAGGACTGGGTTCATTCGGTCTCTTTCTTGAAAGCAACTGGACGAAGATTCTCCAGGCCAGGGGCGAAATGTCGATTCCAATGATAGCTCAGGTAAGCGGCGCACTCACGAACATCGTCTTCGACCCCCTCCTCATATATGGAATCGGGCCCTTCCCGAAAATGGGAGTCAGCGGAGCAGCCATTGCTACCGTCATGGGACAGTGCGTAGCGGCGCTCATGGTATGTCCGAAGGGCTTCAGAAAGCCGCCGAAGAAGAAGGACGAGATAAAGGTGCTTATGAAAAACACGCTGAGACTGGGATATCCGTCGATGATGAGCCAGTGCACGATGAGCGTCTATATAATCGTCCTCAATCTCATCCTTGCGACATTCTCAGACGCCGCAGTGACCGTCCTGGGGCTCTACTACAAGTACCAGTCGTTCTTCTTCATACCTCTTCTGGCACTCCAGACATGTGTCGTCCCCGTCATCAGCTACAACTGGGCGGCAGGGAACGGCTCGAGATGCAGAAGCTGTGTTAACATGACTGTAATAGTCGCCTCTTTTTTCATGCTTATCGGAATGTTCTGCTTCTGCATAATCCCGGGGACACTCTTAAGGGTATTCACC
>CAVDOI010000107.1:0-7677 GCA_963610485.1 Lachnospiraceae bacterium | reverse complement strand
GAACGCGGATTTCTTACAGTGCATCAGAGGATGTATAGAGCTCATCACACTCCTGGCATTTGAGCCGGAATATTCCTTATACCCTGAAGGCTGGATCGAATCTCGACAGCTTCCCCTGTTGTACTCTTATAGACTTCTCTTCAACCTTTCATACATTTTATACGTCCGCTTCCTTCCGGGTTTTCAATTCCTTTTCCCGGATTGCATCAATATAACCTGATAGAAGAGTGACACTCCGTCGTTTCTGCAGTAGGGAATGAGACTGACTAGGGAAGGCGGTTTCAGCTGTTCTGGAGGAAGCGTGAAAGGAAGTCCTTCGTCCTCGGGCTCTTCGGGGCGTTGAAGATTTCCTCCGGGCTTCCGTCCTCCTCGATCCTGCCGTCGGCCATGAAGAGCACACGGCTTGATACGTCGCGCGCAAATGACATCTCGTGTGTGACGACGAGCATTGTCATGCCGCTCTTTGCAAGCTTCTTCATTACGTCCAGTACTTCTCCGACCATCTCGGGGTCGAGTGCCGATGTCGGCTCGTCGAAGAGGAGAATCTCGGGGCTCATCGCCAGCGCCCTTGCTATTGCGACACGCTGCTTCTGGCCGCCCGAGAGCTGCCGCGGCTTTGCGTTGATGTATTCGTCCATCCCGACCTTCGAGAGATATTCGTGTGCGATATGGTTTGCCTCTTCCCTGCTTCTCTTCAGGACCTTCACCTGGCCGATCACGCAGTTCTGGAGAACATTGTAGTTGTTGAAGAGGTTGAATGACTGGAAGACCATGCCCACTTTCGTGCGGTATGCATCCTCGTTGATTTCACCCCTGAGGACGTTCTTTCTGTCATAAATAATGCTTCCGCCTGTCGCATCCTCGAGCATGTTGATGCATCTCAGGAGGGTGGACTTGCCGCTTCCGGAGGAGCCTATGATGCTGATTACGTCTCCCTTCTCCACGGAGAAGTCTATGTCCTTCAAAACCTCGTTCGTTCCGAATGTCTTTACAAGATGCTCTACTTTCAGAAGTGTTTCCATCAATGGGTTCCTCCGGTCTTTGGATTGTAGGATGTGAGTCCGCTTGTGAATGCGAGGGTGTCTGTCGTCGCGAGATCGAAGTTCGCGGGGCCGTCCATCCTGCTCTCGGCCCATCTGAGAATGCGCGAGCATGCGAATGTCAGGATGAAGTAGATGATCATCGTGACCGTCGCCGCCTCGAAGTATGTATAAAGTGCTCCCGATATGCTCTTGAAGGTGAAGAAGAGCTCAACCGTTCCGATGATGGAGAGGACACAGGTATCCTTGATGTTGATTATGAGGTTGTTGCCTATCTGGGGCATGACGTTCCTCAATGCCTGCGGCAGTACCACGAGCGTCATCGTCTGGAAGTGGCTCATGCCGATGGCCCTTGCGCCTTCCTTCTGTCCGTTGTCGACGGAGAGGATGCCGCCTCTTACCGTTTCAGCCATGTAGGCACCGGTGTTGACAGATACGATTATGATTGCCGCACTCCACATTCCGAGATTTATGTGAAAAAGCTGTGCAGTCCCGTAGTAGATGAATGCCGCCTGCAGCATCATCGGAGTTCCGCGGAAGATCTCGACATAGGCCGTGAGAATCCATTTGACTATTTTTAGAAGAGCGCGAGGGAGCTTCCCCGACGTCTTCTTCGGCTCTGTCGTCTGTACAAGTCCTACTGCAAAGCCTATGACGCACCCGAGGAGCGTGCAGACTATGGCGATGACCATAGTCGTGAGCGCTCCTTCAAGAAGTGACAGGCTGTATCTCTGGAGGATGTAGATCATCCTCTGGAAGAAATTCATCTGTGAAATCGTCATCTCGTCTCCTCAGAGTGAAAGCGGCTGGACGGAGATGGCTTCGTCCATCATTCTGTTGTAATCGTCGACTGTGAGTGTCGCGAGCGCTTCGTTGATTCTCGCCGTCAGCTCCGGATTTGATTTCGATACCGAGATGCCGATGTTGATCTCCTCGTCGCTTACCTCGAAGTCATCGCCGGAAGCGGAGAAGTCGAGAAGTGTGAACTGGGGATATGCAACGAGGGCTGCCTGTGCCGTCGGCATATCTGTACAGACAAGATCGACTCTGCCGGATGCGAGGGCGACGAGCATTGCAGGAGCACTCTCCTGGGCTGCGAGGATGTTCGCATTCTTTATCTGGGGAAGACAGAGGTCATACCATACCGTGTTCTGCTGGCTTGTGCATGTAGCACCTTCGAGGTCGCTCACTCCCTTTGCAGAAGCATATCTGCTGTCGGAGTTCACGAGGCATACGATGGAGGCATAATAATAGGGTGATGTGAAATCAACCATCTGGAGTCTGTCGGATGTGATGGACTGACCTGCGATTACGCAGTCCACAGTCCCCGACTGTACTGCAGGAACGAGGGAGTCCCAGTCGAGCTTGACGATCTCGAGGTCCATCCCGAGATACTGGGCGATATATTTAGCCATCATGACGTCGTAGCCGTAAGCGTAGTCCTTGCTTCCCGAAATCTTCACGGCGCCGTTTGCGTCTGTAGTCTGTGTCCAGTTGTACGGTGCATAGCCGCATTCCATTGCGACACGGAGCGTGGTCGAAGAGGAAGACTGGGTCTCCGTGCTTCCTCCTGCAAAGAGGAAGGCTGCGAGTAGTAAAGCGAGCGAAAGAGTAATAAGTTTTTTCATGTTCGGCTCCTAAAAGGTTAAAGTTTCAAGTAGGTTGGCAGTAATATAGCGGGCTGTTAGAAAATAGTCAATATGTTATTTTCAATTATCAGTTGTTATTTCTATAACATATCAGGAAGGGGACAGGCCGTAAAAAGAGGCCCGTTCTTTTCCCGGGCCCCTGTCAAGCTTGCATTTTGTTATTTCTGGACGAAGTGGATGCCGAAGCCTCCGATCTCCTCGTTGATGTAGAAGAACTTGATTTTACCCTTTGCGTCGTATGTGAAGCTGGACTCGTTGATCGTGTATCCGAGCTTCTTTACATATGCCATTGTGCGTGCGATGTTGTTGACCTTGTATCCGATATGGCCGTGTGTGCCGGGACCGTTGAGGTTCATGATCTCGATCGAGTCGTTCATGAAGTAGCCCTTGCTTGTCTCCCTGACTGCCATGCCGAAAGCAGAGAATTTCTTTGTCATATCCTCGCCGTCTTCCTTCCCGGAAGCATTGACGCCGAAGTGCGCAAGTTCGAAGCCCTGCATCTTCGTGACTGCATCGCGGCAGAGTGCCTCGATTTCATCCCACTTGTCGTTGTTGATGAGATCTGCCTTGACCATCCATGAACCGCCGACAGCGAGAACGTTTCCGGCCCTTGCATAGTCTGCGAGGTTGTCCGGATTGATACCGCCTGTCGTCATGAACTTGACGCCGGGGAAGGGACCGCCGAGGTCCTTGAGCATCTTGACGCCGCCCGATGATTCAGCGGGGAAGAACTTCAGAACCTTGAGACCGAGGTTGACGCCCTTCTGGACTTCGCTTGCAGTGCATACGCCCGGTGTCACGGGGACGTTGTTCTTCTGGCACCATCTGACTGTGTCTTCGTCGAGACCGGGGGATACTATGAAGGAAGCACCTGCCTTCACGGCTCTCTCCGCTGTTTCGGGATTGAGGACTGTGCCTGCACCTACGACCATCTCAGGATAGGCCTTTACCATCCTCCTGATAGCCTCTTCTGCTGCGTCTGTCCTGAATGTGACTTCAGCACAGTTGATACCGCCGCGGCACATAGCTCCTGCGAGAGCCTCAGCCTTTGCGGCATCATCGATCTTCACGACTGGAACGATTCCGAGGGTATGGAAAAATTCAAATAATTCAGATTCCTTCATTTTTGCCTCCAATTGACTTGATTATAACACAGCAAAACCGACTAATTAACGGAAGATTCAGACATATTGTTGACTCTTAGAAACCCGCTTCCGAAAATGATGAAAAACAGAAAAAGGAGACAAGATATGTCAGATAAGAAATATGTAACATTCGGCGAAATCATGCTCCGTCTCAGGAGCCCTGAGCATGAGAGATTATTCCAGAGCCCGGCTCTGGAGGCAACATTCGGCGGCGGAGAAGCCAACGTTGCAGTTTCTCTTTCAATATTCGGCGGCGACGTAAAGTTCGTCACGGCACTCCCCGACAACGCTGTGGGTGAGGCATGTAAGCGCGAAGTCATGAAGTACGGCGTCGACACATCGGCCGTCAACATGGTCAAGGATGCAAGACTTGGTATCTACTACCTCGAAACAGGTGCTGTCCAGAGACCTTCCCTCGTAGTATATGACAGAGCAGGCTCGGCCATTGCAAATTCAAAGCCTTCCGATTTCAACTGGGCTGAAATCATGAAGGGTGCCACATGGTTCCACACGACAGGTATCACACCGGCAGTAAGCAGGGAAGCAGCAGAGTGCGCGCTCGAGGCCATGAAGGCAGCGAAGAAGGCAGGAGCTACAGTTTCCATCGACCTCAACTACAGAAAGAAGCTCTGGAAGTACGGAAAGACTGCTCCGGAGGTTATGACGGAACTTGTGAAGTATGCCGACGTCGTCATCGCCAACGAAGAGGACATCCAGAAGTGCCTCGGAATCGAAGCGGACAGCGATGTCACATCGGGTAAGCTTGACACAGACGTCTATAAGGAGCTTGCGGCAAAGGTCAAGGCACAGTATCCGAACGTACAGTATGTAGCCATCACACTCAGAGAAAGCAGAAGTGCAGACTGCAACGGATGGAGTGCAGCTCTCTCCGGAAAGAACGGCTTCTATCTCTCACGCCACTATGAGATTACAGACATCATCGACAGAGTCGGCGGCGGTGACAGCTTCGCAGCAGGCATCATCTGGGCTCTCAGCCACTACAGCGACGAGCAGTACTGCATCAACTTCGCAGTTGCGGCTTCCTGCCTCAAGCACACTATCAACGGTGACTTCAACCTCTCCAGGCTCAGCGAAGTCGAAGCTCTCTGCAAGGGCGACGGCTCGGGAAGAGTCCAGAGATAATCAATCCTCTGAAAAGGAAAGTGGGGTAGTGCAGACTACCTCATTTTTGTTTAATATATCCGTAATATGAACAAACTTATTCTTCTTGGTGATTCAACCTGTGCAATAAAGGAACGAACCGCACGTCCGGAGACGGGGTGGGGCGAGGTCTTCTATCAATATGTATCTTCGGAATGGACGGTCCTCGACTTTGCAAAGAACGGCCGCTCGACGGCATCCTGCCTTTCCGAAGGCATCTTCAGCCGTGCCCTCATTACGGCCTCCGCCGGCGATGCCGCCATTATCGAGTTCGGTCACAACGACCAGAAGAAGGACGAGAGGGGAACCGAGCCCTTCTCCCGCTATGCCGCGAACCTCATATATATGGCAGCGGAACTCAGGAAGAAGGGAGTCGACGTCTACTTCGTCACCTCCGTCCCGAGGAGGAAGTTCGAAGGCGGAAGGCCCCTCGATTCCCATAAGGATTATATTGCAGCCATGAAGTGGGCGGGCCACCAGATTTCCGTTCCCGTCGTCGACATCACGATACCGCTCATGATGGACCTTGCCGTTCTCGGTGACGAGGAAAGTAAGAAATACTACATGAACTTCGGTCCGGGATTATATGAAAACTATCCGGATGGAAAGGACGACAACACGCACCTCAGGCCCGAAGGCGCCCTCTGGGTTGCGCGTGAGATTGAGTCCGGGCTGAAGGCTCTCGGCTGCACTTTCATGCGGCCGTAAGCGTCAGCGAGTCCATATTTATTTGGCGAATAACTCTGCCAGTTTCCCGATATCATCTGTTCCGACCTTCTCGATTTCGGCAAGCCTCAGCGGAGTCCAGCCTCTGTTTATGTAGAGATTGGCGTTGTCGATGAACGAAGATATAAGCCTCTGCAGTTCTTTTCTGATCTCGTCAGTTATTTCAACTCCTGCATTCTCAATGTCGTCTGCAATCATTGATGATATTCTCCCGGAAGAAGGGTCCGGGCTGTTGAAGGTGTAGTTTCTTGCTGTCCTCATCACTGCAGTGGCGAAAGGTACTTCCATATAAGAGAGAGATTCCCTTATTTCTTCGTCTCTCTCGGCCGACCCCTTTCCGAGCATTGACTGCAGCTGCTCGATATAACGGCTGTGTGAACTGTCGTGGTAGACAAACTCGGAGAGTTTCTTTCCCTGATGAGGGGACACAGATCCTACCTTCTCACCTTTGGACAATGTGTAGACGAAAGGTGATGAAGCAGTGAGGTTCTCAATGTATCCTCTGAGCTCGTCCTCCTCTTCTGTAATGATGGGCCCCTTGACTTCGGTAAGGTCCCCCGGAACGTAGAAAGGCTTTCCGGACTGCGCATGGAAGACTCTGTAGAACGGCGTGTATCTTTCATATGCACGGAGTCTGTTGTTGGCAAGAATCCTGTGCATGTCAGTGCGTTTCTCGGCGCTGTAGAGTTCGTCGGCTTCATATACAAAATAATCGTGCCTCTCCCTTCTGACGATTGATGAGAAAGATGCGAGCTCCTTCTTCTTTATCTTTATGGTGTCCGGATGCCTGTACGTGAGTGTCTCATAGACGGCCCAGAGATCCTTGAGCAGTATGGCGCCGTAAAGATTTGCCGCCCCTTCGAAGAGAGCATGAAGATACTCGATCTTCTGATCCGTGAGTCCGGCCTCTCTGTACATCTTCTGCAGTGCTTTTTCTCCTAGCGGTTTCGGGAATGTCATATTATCCTCCTGTTCCTGAGCTGTCCTTATCCTGACCTCTATGGTGTCATGGATTATCCTGCTCCGTAAAGCCCGGGTGTTGCGGCATTTTCCCGGGATAAGAGACAGACATTTCACAAGGCTGTGTCCGATTGTGTCCCCGCCCCCTTGTTGAGTGATGTCACATCAACATGGTAGATTGTGCCTTCCGGAATGACGCTCTGACGCATGAAAGGAGCCATATACCAGGGAAGATGGAGGATGCCGTCCTCTTCAAAAACGTTGGAGAGAGAGAATACATATGCCTTGTTATCCTTCCAGTTGTTGATTCTTCTCACATTATCCAGGTCGGTATGCTTCCTGTAGTCCGCGCCGCTCTTGATTTCTACAAATGAAACGCCGCTCCCGCTCTGGAGAACGAAGTCCAGCTCACCGTATTTCTTCGAATCGAAGTAGTGCAGGGAATAACCGTCTGCCGTGAAGATCTGGGCCATCATGTTCTCGAGGATGCTTCCCATGTTTATCTCAAGGTTGCCGTTGAGGATCTCGAACTGGATGTTGTCCATAGAAAGGGCACACAGAAGCCCCGTGTCGGCAAGAAAAAGCTTCAGAAGATTTCTCTTCTCGTTGAGTTTCAATGCCCCCGACGGCTCTGAAACATTGTATGCGGGGAGTGCAACACCTGCATCGACAAGCCAGTTGAAGCTGTCTTCATACCTTTCCATTCGTGCCGTTTCACTGAGCGCAGTCAGTCTGAATCTTCTGTTCTTACTGTTGAGCTCATTCGGGATGGAGTCAAAGATGGCACGTATCTTGTGTCTGTCCTTGAATTCCGCATATTTCGCAATATCCTGTTTATAGAGGTCGAGTATCGTATTCTGGGCTCTGATTACGGCTCCTATGTCGTTCGAATCGACATATTCCTGGACAGCAGCCGGCATGCCGCCGACTATGATATAGAGATGAACTACCACTCCCATGCGGTGACTTCGTCGTCCTATGGAAATGGAATCTAAA
>CAVDOI010000106.1:0-7727 GCA_963610485.1 Lachnospiraceae bacterium | reverse complement strand
GTGAATTCATTATGCATAGAGAACGGAGTCTCATGGGATTACAGAAAGGAAGCTTATGGTTTTTTCTTTGAGTTTATACGACCGGATACCGATCTGTGTATAATGTCAGATGAAAAGCTTACAGAGCAGGAGCAGATCGTCCTGAAGCTGATAGCTGCCGACAAAGATATATCGAAGAAAGAAATCAGCATGAAAATCGGTAAATCGGAGCGGACTGTGCAAAGGATAATATCGTCACTCACGTCAAAGGGATTAGTGGAACGGACAGGCACAAACAAAAACGGAAACTGGCAGTTGAGGGAAAGCGAATAGACATTTTGTCCATATAAATGTCCAGACAGATTGTCCATATAAATGTCCGGAGACCCTCTGTTCTCCCGTGAGGATATCCCCTAGATTTACGACGGAGAAAAGCACGGCTAAAATCAACAGACTGCGGAATAATGTCCATTCTATCGATAATAGTTTATTGATTATACTTTCATCAGGAGAATAACCACATGAAGAAGGTATGTGTCATCACCGGCGGCGGTTCCGGTATGGGTCTGGAAGCAGGGCTTCTGATGGATAAGGAAAAGATAATCGTCGTGTCCGGAAGGACGGAAAGCAGGCTCGAAAGTGCGGTCAAAAGACTCAGGGAAGCAGGCTTTGAAGCATATTCGAAAACCTGCGATACCTCGAAGAGGGAGAGCGTGAAGGCTCTCTCGGAGTATGCGGCAACGCTTGGAGAGATAACGAACGTCATCCATGCCGCGGGAGTCTCCCCTGCCATGAATACCACGCCCGAGGATATAATGCGCATCAATGCCCTCGGCACAGTCTATGTAAACCAGGAGTTCTCAGCTCTGATGCACTCCGGGAGCGTCATCATCGACATCACATCGATGGCGGCCTACTCGATGCCGGCTATGGCCCTTCCGAAGAAGGCATACCCCCTTGCCGAGACGGATGAGGGACTCTTCATCAAGAAGTGTCTCAGGATGGCGAAGATGATCAAGGACGACTACCTGAGGAAGGGATTTGCATACGGTGTCTCGAAGAACTTCGCCGTATGGTATGCCGGAAAGAGCGCCTTCGAATACGGTCCGAAGGGAATAAGAGTCGCTTCCCTCGCCCCGGGCCTCATAGCAACGGGAATGGGAAACCTCGAGAAGGAGCACGGCGGAAGCATGCTCGAGACAAGCGCCCTTCAGAGGATGGGCACACCCGAGGAACTCGGCTATGCAATCGCCACCCTTGCAGACGAGCGCAACGGATATCTCTGCGGTGTCGATATCCTCTGCGACGGCGGCACCATCCGCGGCCGGAAGGAATTCAGGAAGAAAAAGAAATGAGCCCCGCAGCCTCCCGTAAAGTCAAACAGGGAGGCTTACATTTGTCGGTACAATCAGCGCCCGTTACGAAGTAAACTTGTCATACACAAGAATTATCAACAGAGGTTAAGAATGGGAACACTAAGAAAACTGAAAATGAAGATGAAGCTGGACAGAGACTGGCACAAGACTCTCGTCCGCGGCGGAAGAAACGAGATCCTGATCGATATCGACGGCGACAAAGAGCCCGATGTCGCAATCATGGACACCACCGGCAATGGTGATATCGACACACTTGCAGTGGACCTGACAGGAGACGGTGAATTCAACCTCTACATCAGCGACACGGACGGCAACGGGATTCCCGACCTGATTCTCATGGACGATGAAGGAAACGGAGATTTGAAGGTGCTGGGTATGGGCGAGGACGTAGAGAATGCAATCATCATCGCAGCCAATGCAGTAAAGGCCGCAATTGCTGCCGGCGACTACATCAGCCAGGTCCTGGATGCAGCTCTTGACGACCTTGACAAGGAAGTGAGAATCGCCCGCAAACAGCTCAGGAAACTCAGATAAGACTCAATCGTCAAAACGACATGCCGGCTTTCTTTATCATGGAGGCCGGCATTTTTCTCTAAGCGCATACTGCCGCAGAGATACCGGGTTCTATGTTGTCGTACTTGCCCGACGTTGAGATAAAACAAACGGATCAAAATCTTCTGAGGTGGTTTCCGTCACTGGCGACCGGACGCGCATAGGCCGGAATGAGTAGAAAAAAGAAAGGGCAGTTTCCTATAATTATCTTGAAACTTAAGAATACAGAGATGACTCCAGACGGCGTGCTTCTTGGTCTGCGTAATCAGAAATATAAAGTTCTCTCCGATGGCGAGTTCCTCACATGCGAGCTCGTGAAAAAAGCAAACGATGTCTTGAAGTATTTCAAGCTCAAGTGCCCGATCAGTATTCCAAATAAGGGCTGATGTAATTAGAAAAACTCACAGGAAGCTGCAGGTTATAAAAATGAACTTGAAGGCGGGCTTTCCGCCTTCTTCATCTTCTGACGGGAGCATTCTCCCAGGAATATGTCTCCCCTATCTCGCTGCAGATATTTATCAGATACTTTTCCTCAGGAGACAGATAGTAGATTTTCCGCCAGACTGCATAGTATTCACGAGTTATGGAGAAATCTGTCCTGAGTTCCCTTAAAAGTCCCGTCTTCAGGCTGTTGTCGACCGTTTTGTCCGAGAGAAGCGACAATCCGAAGCCGTCCTCGACAAGCTTTAAGGCGTGATCTCCGGAATTGCAGTTCCATACCGGCTTGAGAGTGACGAACTGGCTCTCGGCATATGAGTCGATAAGACGGCGTATACTGCTGCCCTTCTTTATCGCTATCAGATTCTCGTCTGCAATATCTTTAATGGAATAGACATCCCTGTCTTCCTTTAATCTGTAATCCTTCCCTGCAACGAGGACTATCCTGTCTCCTCCGATCTTTCTTGAATCGATGTTGATATCCGTCAGTTTCTGCTGTATGAAGCCGATATTGTAAAGACCGTCCTTGATCGCGTCGAGAATCACCGACGGATGATCTTCATATATATGGAGTCTGCATGAGGGATAAGTCTTCGAGAAGATTATCGAGGCCTGTTTCAGAACGTAGGGACCGAGTCCCGAACTGCATCCGATGTTCAGATTATGAAGAGGCTTGTTCTTAGAGAGATTGGAGCGCAGTATCTCAACCTCCTTCATGACCCTTATCGCCGATTCGTAGCATATCTTTCCCTGAGGCGTCATGAAAATCTGTTTCCTGTCCCGGATGAAGAGCTGAACCTCGAATTCATTCTCCAGTTCCGAGATGATCCGGCTCACTCCCGGCTGCGTCATATTAAGTTTTCCGGCGGCCCTCGTCATTGATTTATGCTCGGCGACGGCACAGAATACTGCAATCTGAGTCAATGTCATATTCAACCTCTATCCATATCGTAATTGATATGCATAACATAATAAAGAATAATTTTACATTATAAATTTCCGGTTTTACTCTTTGACTACAAAAGGAGATTTCTTAAATGAAGAAAGCATTGTTCATTCTATTGACTGTACTTCTTGTTCCTATGCTTGGTTTTGCAGGAGGAACAAAGGAAGCAGAGGAAATCATCGAAGACGACGGAACGGAGACGCTGGAACTCGTCCTCATGACAAAGGACTCAACGGCAACCGGATTCCAGGACTGGATCAGGACCGTCGAAGAGGCATGCAACCTGAAGATCACCGTCATTGCAACTCCGACGAACAGCAATGACAGGCAGGCAAAAGTTACGACTGTACTCTCAACGGAGGATCAGAGCGTCGACATAATTACCGTCAACGACGAAATGTACACGGCTTTCAAGAACACAGGCTGGCTTGAAAGCATCAACGATGTCATGACTGCAGATGTGATCAAGGAGTTTCCGCAGGAATACCTCAAGGACATGGTCATAACGGAAAACGGCGGTATCTATTCCGTACCGATGTATTTCAGTGCACTCGGATGGTTCGTCAACACCGACATAATGAAGGAATGCGGAATCGAAAGCATAGATACCTATGATGATTTCCTCGCTCTTCTGAAAGCTTCAACAAAAGGTGACGTTCTCGGCTATGCAGACGCATGGGATGTCAACTATGTGTTCAACAGTCTCGGCAGTTTCATCAATCTCTACGGCGGCGACTATTACGACTGGTCGAATGAAAAGACACAGGAAGGTCTTCATGCACTTGTATCGCTTCTGAAGGAGGGATATACCTCGAAGGCACAGATGGCCGACCAGTACGAACAGGTCTATCAGAACCTTGTTTCCGGAAAGAGGGCGATCGGCCTCCTGTACACGACACAGTTCGCAAAATTCCTCAAAGCCGGCATGTATACCCCCGACGGCCCGATCAAGATGATTCTTCCTCCTGCCGTAGACGAAGAAACCGGCAGAGTGGCGTACTGCTCGAGCTGGCACTATGTCCTGAATGCGGCGTCGACACACAAGGCTGCGGCGAAGAGATTCCTCAATTATGCGGCTTCACGTCAGGGACAGCTTGATTACACCAGGACATTCAGAACATTCCCGGCATACATGAGTCTGCTTTCCAGTTCCGAACTCGACGATCTTACAGGTATCAACGAAATGCGTGAGTATGTCGACAAGGTGACACTCCGCGGCAGACCCATCGTAGCTGAAGCCATGGAATACATCTCTGAAATCGGCAACCTCTTCCACCGTCTGATTCTTGATGAGATAAGCGAAGCTGAATTCTGCAGACTTGCTCAGGAATCGACAGACAAGTTCATCTGAACATTTTTCACGGAGGCGGGGTCTTTCCCGCTTCCGGGGAGGGTTAGTAATGAAAAGGATAGATTCACCGGAAAAGAAAAGAAACGACAGACTGGCTGCAGCGTGGCTGTTCGTACTTCCGGTACTTCTCATAAGGGGCTTCACGACAATCTACCCCATGCTCGTCACTGTATACAACAGTTTCTTCGAAATAAAACTTCTGAAGGGTAAGGGGTCCAGATTCGTCGGACTTGATAATTTCATCAGCATCTTCAAGGATCCGAAGCTCATACAATCCATGAAGTTCACGGCAATATTCACCATATGCTCAGTGACGTTCCTCGTTATTTTCGGAACTCTCCTGTCGCTGCTGCTGAATGCGAAGTTCAGAGGCCGGAAATTCCTGAGAACGATTGTTCTCATTCCATGGGCTATTCCGATGGTAGTAGTCGGAAGGGCTGCGAGATGGGCCTTCAACGACAACTTCGGCTTCATCAACGACATCATCAGGATTTTCGTGCCCTCCTTTCATATGGACTGGCTTGCGGCAACGGGAACAAGCAGGTTCGCAGTCATCTGCGTCGACTTATGGAAGAACATCCCGTATTTCGCCATCCTGTGTCTTGCGGCTCTGCAGTTCCTGTCGGACGACATCTACGAGGCGGCGCTCATCGACGGGGCGGGAAAGGTGCAGTCGTTCTTCTACATCACGCTGCCGAATATCATGAAGACCGTTCTCAATCTCTCGATTTTCTTCACGATATGGAGAATAACGAGCTACGACATCGTCTATGCGATGACTTCCGGAGGACCTGCGGATTCGACATCGCTCCTGGCATACAGAATCATGACGGAGTCGTTCACAAACCTCAATGTAGGATATGCTTCGGCGATAGCAATACTTCTCTTCCTCGTCATGGCTGTGATAAGCAGAGGCGGGATGAGACTCATAAAAAGACTTGATAAATAAGGACGGACAGATGGCTGCAGTAAAAAAATACGATATTTCCTACAAGGTGATTATATGGGTTATCACGGCACTGGTCGGTTTTCTGATTCTCTTCCCCCTTTTCTGGATATTCACTTCATCAATCACCCCCGAATCGGAGCTCTTCAAGACACCGATAGACTATATTCCCGATCATCCCACTCTTGAAAACTACATAAGACTCTTCAGGGACTGCGGGCTTGCGGAAAAGCTCGTAAACACCTTCACGATAACAATTCCGGCAATCCTCATAAATGTACTGGTCTGCATGATGGCGGCATACGGCTTTGCAAGGCACGACAGCAGAGGCCTCACCATAGCCTACTCGCTCATTGTCTTTTCGATCATGGTTCCTGCCGTCGTCAAGGCAAGACCTCTCTTCACCTTCTTCAAGGCGGTGAAGCTCTATGATACGATACCGGGACTGATCATCCTCTACTGCTCGAACCTCATTCCTTTCTCGATGGTAATCCTCTGCGGATTTCTGAAGGACATACCCGTTTCGATGGATGAGGCTGCGACGATAGACGGGGCGAATACATTCGAAAAGCTGATGTACGTCATCATCCCCCTGATGAGGCCGGCAATCGCCACGATACTCATGATCAACTTCATCAGCTGTCTCAACGACCTCTTCACACCGCTCTTCTACGCAAGCAGGATACAGACCCTCAGTGTCGCCATCACGACGCTTCCGTCTCTGGACGGCTATTCCATCCCGTGGGAGCTCGTAAGCTCGATGGGCTGTGTAATCATCGTCCCGATAATAATATTCGTAAGCATATTCCAGCGCCAGATCATGGACGGAATCATGGCCGGCGGAGTAAAAGCATAAAGGAGAAAACCAAGATGATGAATATCTTTTCAAATAACCTGCCGTTGATAGATGAAGGACAGTCTTTCTCTCTGTCAATGGAGAACCCCACCGGGGAAAAAGGCAGAGGAGGAACGGCACCGGGCATTCTGGGCCCCGGGAGAAAAGGCTCTCCCGCCCTCCGCAGCATCCCGCAGGGGCAAACCGTCGTCATCGCCGACATAGACGGTCCCGCAGTCATCCAGCACATGTGGTTCACCATCTCAGACACGAAGGACGACGGTTATTTTACTCTCAGCGACGTCGTTCTCAGAATGTACTGGGACAACGAGGAGACACCGTCGGTCGAAGTTCCCTTCGGAGACTTCTTCCTCAACGGTTTCTCCACATATACGAAGGTCAATTCGTTTCCGGTTGTCGTCAATCCCGTCAGAGGATACAACTGTTACTTCTCCCTTCCCTTCAGAAAACATGCGAAGATAACAATCGAGAACCAGCATCCGGGCGTATTGAAGAGTTTCTTCTATCAGATCGACTTCACACGCTATCCCGTGCTTCCGGAAAACACAGGTTATTTCCACGCACAGTACAGGAGGGAACGCCTGACGCAGCCCGGCAGAGACTATGTTCTTCTGGACAACGTAAAAGGAAGGGGCATGTATGTAGGAACATTCATTGCTCTTACAGCTCTCGAAAGATACTGGTACGGCGAAGGCGAGTTCAAATTCTTCATCGACGGTGACAGAGATTATCCTACAATCTGCGGGACGGGATTCGAAGATTACTTCGGCGGCGCCTTTGCATTCGTCGAAGACCAGAGACGGGAGACAAAGGCCGTCGAAACTCTTTATCAGACTCCTTTCCTCGGCTTCCACTACTTCTCTGCAGAAGAACCTGACCACAGCTGGAGATATGACGGCTCCTGCCCTCCGATGAGGGGCTTCTACCGCTTTCACCTCCCCGATCCGGTCAGATTCCAGAAGGATCTCAGGGTCACCCTACAGCAGATAGGAAACTGCAACACGGGACTCTTCGAACGACAGGACGACATCGCTTCCGTGTGCTACTGGTACCAGACGGAACCTCACGGAGCCTTTCCTGCACTTCCCGACAGAAAAATGCGGGAGCCCCGCTGACAGAGAAGAATGCTATGAACGATATGGAAGATAAAGCACTAAGGTATCATGCAGAGGGCAGACCGGGGAAGGTTTCGGTTGTGCCGATAAAGCCCTGCGCAACGGCAGAGGATCTCTCGCTGGCTTACACGCCGGGAGTAGCCGCGTCTGTATTGAAGATAGCGGAGA
>CAVDOI010000105.1:0-7764 GCA_963610485.1 Lachnospiraceae bacterium | reverse complement strand
CCTCTGTTCCGAGATAGAATTTATACTCTGTATATTTTACGCTGTCGTACGGGTTGGTGTTTACTGTAACTTTAAGGGAAAGAGTATTCCTGTCTGCCCAGGCAACGCCGTTCAGAACTTCATAAAGTGCATCATGATTGAAAGTAATGGTCCTGTCGCCGTCATAGACCTTGCTTCCTGTCAGTTTCGTACCACTGTCTTTCAGTGTAAGTTTCATGGCGGTTACCTTAAGCGTTCCGATTACCGGTGCTTCTCCGTCGGGAAGTTTGTAATTCGTCCCCAGGTCGATATAAGTCAGGAAAGCATCAGCTCCGAGTCCGTCTCTTGTCTCTGCTTTCCATAGAGTTGATTTTACAGCTTCTTCCGATTCCAGCCTGCTTCCTATAAGATTATAGGTCTGGAGTGCATAACGATGATCTATTTTCGTGTTATACGGGAAGATTACCACGGTAAGAGTGTCGCCTGAAGTCGTTTCCACATCTATTTTCTTAGGTAAGTTAGCCTCTATTTTACCCATGTTTTCATAAGGCATGGTAAGATCCAGCTTCTCAAGGATGACAGGAGTGATGGAAGCACTGACCGCTGTAGTGGAAGCAAGAACATAGTTGTCTGTCTCCTCTCCGTCAAGCAGGAAAACGGTGCCGTCTATAGCAGAACCGGCATCCTTGCTCTTCATCCTCACTTCAAGAGTGAGTTTCGTCTTGTCTTCATCAAGGACATTACTTGAATCACTCCATGCAGAATATGTGAAAGCGTCGTTTCTGCCGTTGTATTCCCGTGAGAATGCAGGAATTGCATCATTGACGGTTCTCGGATAGATCTCTATCTCGGCATAGAGCTCCCCGATTTTGTAATTGCCGGCAGCCGTTCCGTTGAGGGACACAACCTCCGTTTTGTGGACTCCTGCATCTTTGTCAACGTCGAAGACAAGAGAAACCGTTTCTCCTTCCACAATGCCGATGCCGGTATCATCAGTATCCAAGTCAAAATGGAATCCCGTACCATTATAAGTGAGAGAGGACGACCCGGCGCCGGCATATAAGGATTTGAAATCACAGGTACCGGCAAGAGATTTCTTCTCTATCGTGAATTCAATCTCCTTTTCCTTCTGCTCCCAGTCTGTAGTCGTATCTGATGCTGTAACTTTTGCAGTATACTTACCGGCGCTCTTCGGCTCCGTTTCCGAGTACTCCCAGTCCCCTGACCTGTATGATACCGCAAGTTTATCTGCAGGAACCTGAACCTTTGCGCCGTCTTTCATTCTGAACACCTTTGTCTTGTCGAAGGAGACAGCCTTCCCGTCATATGTCTTATCAAGTACAGCCTCGACAACCAGAGACCCCTCTGCCTCCGGAAGTGCGTCGATCTCCTCACTGAGATATACTCCGCAGACGCAGTACTTTCTCTTCTCGCCTTTCATTCCGGGTTTTGCGGGGGTTTCCTCTATCCATTCTCCATAGCTGTGTGCTTCGATGTTTACTTCCCTCTTATCTCCGCATTCACAGACTTCGAGGCGCCAGTGGTTCGTTTCGTCACTTTCCCACTTCGACTCGTCGATAACGTATCTGTGCTCATGTACGGGCTCATTCCTGCAGCCCGCAAGCGAAAGTAAGACGATGGACAGTATGAGGACCGTCATCCATAGAATAGTTCTGTTTTTCATATCTCATCTCCTTTGAGTAAATCTTTAGTTAAATTGTCACATGGGTTACGTGCCAAGTAAAGAGAAGAGGCTTGAATTGACATAACATTTCATCGGAGTTTGTTTATCGGGAGTGTTCCATGTTTTCCTCTTTTCCTTTAAAATTTATCCAAGTCGGAGGCATCAAATGGCTGCACCACTTACCAGGGATCTGAAGAGGGTCCTCATCACAGAAGAAGAAATACAGAAGAGAGTCGGCGAACTCGCTGACGAAATCAACACACACTATCGTGACATCAAAGAACCGCTCGTACTCGTAGGAGTTCTGAAAGGGTCGGTATTCTTCCTTGCTGACCTTGCAAGGAAGATCACAGTGCCGCACATCGTGGACTTCATCGCAATATCGAGCTACGGCGCGGGAGGCGACAGGAGGGGCGAAGTAAGGTTCCTTATGGACACGAGGGAAAGCATCACAGAGCGTCATGTCCTCATCGTCGAGGACATCCTCGACAGCGGGCACACCCTCGACTATCTGACGAAGAACTTCGAGGCACGTCACCCGCTCTCCGTCGAGAAGGCCGTATTTCTGGACAAGAAGGAACGCCACGAGGTGGACGTATCGATTCAGTATAAGGGTTTCGACATCCCCGACATCTGGGTTGTCGGATACGGACTGGACTATAAGGAGGAGTACCGTACTCTTCCCTATATCGCAGAGATGATTCCGCGTAAATAAAAGCAGAGGAAGAAGAAAAATGGCTGTAAATTGTGTAGTAGGTCTCCAGTGGGGAGACGAGGGAAAGGGACGTATAGTCGATTATCTGGCACAGGATGCCGACATGGTCATCCGCTATCAGGGCGGTGACAATGCAGGTCACACCGTCGTCAACAGTTACGGGAAGTTCGGTCTCCATATCCTGCCCTCCGGCATATTCAATCCCGACACGATGAACATAGTAGGTGCCGGCACCGTCGTCAACTTCGACAGGATGCACTCGGAAGCCGAGGACATCGAAAAGAGGATCGGACGCAGGCTCGAGAATCTCTTCGTCGACGTCAGGGCACACGTCATCCTCCCCTATCATATGGCTCTCGACGGAGCAGAAGAGGGAAAGAGGGACGAGAAGGACAAGATCGGTACCACGAAGCGCGGTATCGGGCCCTGCTATCAGGACAAGGCCGCAAGAAGCGGTATAAGAGCGGGAGACCTCCTCAACGAGGAATTCCTTATAAAGAGACTCGAAGCGGTTCTTCCGAAGAAGAACAGGGAGCTCGAATACTACGGACTCGGAACATACACTCTCGAAGAGCTTCTCGAAAAGTGCCGGGCGTGGAAGGAGGAGTTCGGCTCACGCATCATCGACACGACAAGTGTCGTCAGGGACGCCGTGGAGAACGACAGGAAGATCCTCCTCGAAGGCCAGCTCGGCATAATGAGGGACAACGACTGGGGTATCTACCCGTACTCGACCTCATCCAACCCCACCTCAGGAGGTGCATGCAACGGTGCGGGAATCCCCCCCAGGGCTGTGAAGAAGGTCTACGGAGTAGCAAAGGCGTACTCGACAAGCGTCGGCGGCGGTCCGTACATGACGGAGCTCTTCGACGAAGACGGTGGAAAGCTGAGGGACATCGGACACGAATACGGCGTGACGACAGGGCGTCCCAGACGCTGCGGCTGGTTCGATGCAGTGGCGGCAGACTACGCATGCTACATGAACGGCGTCACCGATGTGTGTCTGACGAAGATCGACGTTCTTGATTCCTTCGAGAAAATCAAGGTATGCACGGGCTACATGATCGACGGCGAGTATTACTCCTATCTTCCTGACACAGCACATCAGGAGAAGGCACAGCCTGTCTACAAGGAATTTGAAGGCTGGATGGAGGACACGACGGGATGCCGCACATGGGAAAGCCTCCCGGAGAAGTGCCGGGAATACATTCTCGAGCTCGAAAAGCTCATCGGAGCACCTGTCACACTCATTTCCGTCGGCCCCGAAAGAGACCAGCTCATAATAAGGAACGTATAAGTATATGGAATACGACCACTCCCTCTTCATCTCCCCCTTCACATGGCGTTACGGCTCCGATGAAATGAAGAGAATATTCTCCGAGGAGCATAAGAGAAAGCTCCTCAGAAGAGTCTGGATAGCCCTTGCCGGAGCAGAAATGAAGGCCGGCCTCGTGACGAAGGAACAGCTTGACGAGCTTATCGCCCACAAGGACGATATCGACATCGACAGGGCATCACAGATCGAGAGCGTCATCCACCATGACCTCATGGCCGAAATAAAGACGTATGCCGAAGAGTGTCCGAAGGCGGGGGCCGTGATTCACCTCGGAGCGACCAGCATGGACGCCCTGGACAATGCCGACGCCGTAAGGTTCAAAGAAGCTCTTGTCCTCATAAAGGAGCACCTCGACGAAGTGATCTCCGCACTTGCAGAAAAGACTGAGGAGACGAAAGAGACACTCACGATGGCCTTCACCCATATCCAGCCGGCTGAGGTCACGACAATCGGCTACAGACTAGCGCAGACTCTGCAGGACCTCCTCGACGACAGGGAGGACCTTGTCCTCATGACAGAGAGAATCAGAGGCAAGGGAATGAAGGGGGCTGTCGGAACATCGGCCTCCTACTCCACGCTGACAGACGGGACCGCAATTACCGCACGCGATATCGAAAAAGACGTGATGGACGAACTCGGAATCAAGGCATTCGACGCCGCGACCCAGATATATACCCGTAAGCAGGATCTCAGAATCATGGAGACGCTCTCACATATCGCATGCACGCTCCATAAGTTCAGTCAGGACTTCCGCGTCCTCCAGTCTCCCCCGATAGGGGAGTTCAGCGAGCCCTTCTCCTCCATGCAGGTGGGCTCCTCGGCAATGCCCTTCAAGCGCAACCCAATTCTCAGCGAGAAGATATGCTCGCTTGCACGCATTGTCGAAGAGGGAGTGAGTGTGGCATGGCAGAACGCAGCATCGACATTTCTCGAGAGAACCCTCGACGATTCGGCATCGAGGCGCATCTTCATCCCCGAAAGCTTTTTAGCACTCGACGAGATGCTCGTCACCGAAAAGAAGGTTGTCGAGGGAATGCAGATCCATTCATCCGCGACGAAGAGACTGCTCGATAACTACGCTGTCTTCGCTTCGACGGAGAGACTCCTGATGGAACTCGGGAAAAAGGGCGCCGACAGACAGATCATGCACGAGGAGATCAGAAAGGAGAGCCTCAAAGCCTGGGCCCTTGTCCAGGAAGGAAAACCCAATCCCCTGAAGGATGAGCTTATGGCAAACAGCATGGTCCTTAAGTATCTTACAAAAGAGGAAATCGCCGCGGCTCTCGATGCATCATCCTACACGGGAGACGCAGTCGGGAGGACGGATCTTGTTCTAGAGAGAGCCGAGAAGGTTCTTCACTGAACAGAGGATATCATCTGTGCTCTGTGTGAAGGTCCCCCTGAAAAGGGGGTCTCTTCCGCCTCCGCGGAGAGAGAGTGCACTTTTGAGCACATTGAAATCATCCTTCTTTCCGATGTACATGAAGGTGTTCTTCGGTCCCGTTATAAAAATCTTACGCTCCTTGTCGGCACATGCGGCTTCGATGAGGGCGTCAAGTTCATAATCTGTCGGGTAAACGACGCATTCCTCCGTGTGGGAATTGAATTCGTTCTCTGCAGCCTTCTTCTCGAGAGTTTTGAGTGTGTGCCTGAGTTCCCTGTTCTCGTCAAGAATGTGCTTCACACCATCCGTGAGCGTGAATCTGTCACAGGAAAGAAGTGCAGAAGCAGAGAGGACAGCCGATACGTTTTCACGCCGGTAATCACGTGCCTTCTCTCCGACTCTCCAGTATGTACGGCAGTGGGAGCGTATTGTGTCCGACCCGATGTATTCAATCTCCCCTATCTGACCCAGCGTCGATAAGTGCACGCCTCCGCATGCAACGGCGTCCTGACCCTCGATGAATACGACCTTCACCACATCGTCATCGACCTTGATCGAACGTCTCATCCCGAGCTCTTCGGCACTTTGATGTGTCATATCCTCGCTCCAGACTCTCCGGTTCTCGCCGATAAGGCGCACGGCCTCCTCCTCTACGCGGAGGAGTTTCTCTTCGGCGACAGTCGAAAGGTCGGTCTCGATTGTTATCTCTTCCGTGCCGTGATGGACGGCCACCGTCCCGATTCCGTACGAGTTATAGAGAATGGACGAGAGGAGATGCTGCGCCGTATGTTCCACCATGCCGAAGAATCTCTCCTCCCAGTCGAGCTTCAGGGTATATGTATCTCCCACCGAGGGAAGAGGCCCGTCTGTAATATGAAGCGGATTGCCCTCCCCGTCCTTCTCTGTCGTCACTATTCTGCATGGGCCGAAGAAGCCGCTGTCTCCGCGCTGCCCTCCGCACTCGGGATAGAATACGGACGCTGTAAGAAGAAAGCCCTTATCCGTGACGGCCGTCACAGTTGCTTCTGTCTCCCTGAGATATGGTTCTCTGTAATAGAGTTTATCTGTTGTCATCGTCGTTTTTCCCCTGATGTGCCTTCGGCAGTGACAGATGGAGTTTGTACCCCAGGACCCTTGCAGCTATCGTGAAGAATGCCGTCACCCATATGTTGATCGATGTGTCGACACCGAGACAGCTCAAAAGAAGGTAGAGAAGCGCTCCGAGTATGCTTGCAGATGCGTAGAAGTCCGACGTGAAGACCATCGGCACCTCCTTTGCAAAGAGGTCTCTGAGAACACCTCCTCCGACAGCGGAGAGCACGCCCGAGAATATGATGCCGACAGGGATTATCGAGAGGGCTGCCGCCTTCTCGCATCCGAGGGCCGTAAAGAAGCCCAGTCCTATGGCATCAAGGAACATTATATGGTCGGGGAACGAATCAACGGAGACGTTCTCTCCGATGAGGAACATCACAAGCCCCGCGACGAATGCCACTGCTATGTAGACGCTGTTCTGATAGACGGCGACGGGAACCGCACCGATGAGAAGATCCCTTATCATGCCGCCGGCACAGCCGACGGTGATGGCGAAGACTATGACGCCGAGAAAGTCCATATTCTTCTTGATGGCCTTCGCGGCCCCGGAGAGCGCGAAGACGAATGTCCCAAAAACATCAAACAAAAGTAAAACGCCGTTGTTCATAGCACAGAGAGCTTAAACTGATTTATGAAAACAGTCACCACTTATTTCCATCAATACGGGAGAACCTTCTTTCCCATTACTGCCTTCCCTCAGTTTCTCCAATTGCCGTATTAGCAGCTTCGAGCACCCGTCTCTCGAGCGCCTCTTCTCCTCTTCCGTCCTTTATCTCCGTTGTCTCCGTGCCTTCTTCACTCCAGACAAGTGTAATGACACTCTCCCCGTCCCCGGAGAGGGAAGGAAGGTCTCTCTCCAGAAGCATGTTCTCAATATCGAACCAAACGGTCCATGTAAGGGGAAGTGCACTCACGCTCTCATGCCCCTGAAGGCTTCCGCTGACAACGGGATAGTCATCTTCGAGATAGAAGGAAAGCGAGAAGCACTTCTCCCCGTCCCCGCTTCTCTGCGTCCAGCTCAGAAAGGAGAGTCTCCTTCCCTCCCTCACGGCATCGGGGTTCTCCGTTCTTCCGCCGTCCATGATCCGGTTACTCACGAAATGCCGGTAGCCGAGCCAGACGGCCAGGATGACGATGACACAGGACAGAACGATGATCAGTACGACTTTGAATGCTCCCATATTCTCCATTACCCTCCGTTTTTTTACAGCCTTAGTTCCATACTTCATCATCAAGCATTATCAAGAATATGATTCCGTCTCTGTACTGTGGGTATCCTCAGTCTCTTCTGGAAGTTCGATTGCTTCCTTAATCAGCTTTATAGCAACAGAAGGCTTCGAATTATCCGCGACTATATAGAGAAAGACATTTGCTCTTGTTATCGCCACATAAACCAAACTCTTTCTGTACTCTTCTTCTTTCTCAGGGCTCATTCCGCAGTATGGAGGACGGGCTCCTTCTACACCATAGAAAATGACATAAGGGAATTCGAGTCCTTTGGCATTATGTATTGTTAGAATCTTTACCGAATCCGATTCGATGAGGTCTCTGAAGGTTTCTGCGACATATTC
>CAVDOI010000104.1:0-7783 GCA_963610485.1 Lachnospiraceae bacterium | reverse complement strand
AGCCTTAAGATTGAACTTAAGGTTGAAATCATCGCCGAGTGTCACCTTGAAAGCAGCATTCTCAGTTGTGAAGAGCGTCTTGTCGGAAACGGAAACAGTAGCAGACTTTACATTTACGAGAATCTTGCCGTTTTCGTCGACGCTGAGAATGACATCGGCCTCAAGCTTTCCCTGTTTATTGGTTCCGAATGTGATGTTGACTTTGAATTCCGGTGCATACTCATTCACGAGAGCAATAACCTTCTTCATTGCATCACTGTCCTTGCTGAAGGAAAGGACATATGAAGAATCATCAGAAGAAGACTTATAGAGATCAAGCAGCGCCTGGTATTCATTCATAAGTGAAGAGTCTTCAATTTTGCTGTAGGAACTGTCTTCATCATCTGAATATGAGGTGGAATCATCAGTCGATAATGTAATCTTCAGAGTAAGACCGGATCTGGTAAGAATACAATTACCGTCAATGTCTGGATTATTCTTGTATGAAGCAGACCAGGAAAGTGACTTATATGCAGCAGGTTCAAGTGTTTCTGTTTCGGTAGATGAAGATTCTACTTCCGTATCTTCACTTGATGTTCCGTCATCTTTACCATCAACCTTTGCAGCTTCTTCAGCTGTCACAAGTGTAAAACTGTCTTTTGCAGAAGATGTGACTGTGAGAGTCCTCTCCTCTTTGTAGTCTTCACTGTCCTTGTCGACAGTTGCAATGAGGGATGCAACGTTTGTTGAAAATGCCGAATACTTTGTGCCGAGAGCCTTAAGCTGGGAATCGGAGATTTCCTCCTCCTTCGGTGTTTCTTCCTTCTTCTCTTCGTTCGGGTTGCTGCTGCACGATACGAGAACAAGAGAGAAGGCTATCAGCATGATCAGTGTAATTGATAATATCTTTTTCATAGTAGTATTACCTCCTGAAAAGTTTCTTTTCTTAAATCTAATATGAAAACTTCAATAATCAAGAAAAGATACAGACAAACACAGTCAAAATGTCGATTTATCTGACGATTTTGAGGGAACTGTGTGTAACGTGGCAGATGCAGTCGGCAAGGGCATCGGCGGCATGGTCGGGTTTCGGAACCTCCTTCAATCTCAGGATGCGTTTCACCATGTCCTGGACCTGTTCCTTCTCGGCGTTCCCGAGCCCGACGACACCGAGCTTTATTTCCTTGGGAGTATAGAGATAAGTCTTTATGTTCATTTCGGAGAATTTATATATGACTGCTCCGATTACCTTTGCGACAGGAATAGCAGATGTGATGTTCTTGGCGAAGAAGATATCCTCCATGCTGACGCAGTCGATGGCGTACTTCTCGGCCAGCGTCCCGAGGTCCTGTGCTATCGTATAGATTCTCTTCTGGGGATCTTCATTCGAAGGAGTCTCTATGACACCATAAGAAACAGGCCGATATGTCCTCCCGTCATAAGAGACGACACCCCAGCCTGTGTTAGCGAGTCCTGGATCTACTCCAAGTATATTCAAATCTTAGTCCTCGGCAACGAAATCATCAGGAAGATCGAGGTTCGTTGAAACCTGCTGTACATCATCCAGTTCCTCGAGTCTCTCGACTATGCGGAGAACCTTGTTGGCCTTCTCGCTGTCAAGTGTGACTGTCTGGTCCGCGATTCTCTGGACATCTGCGCTTTCCTGCTCGAAACCTGCTGCCTGCATTGCTTCAAGAACAGTTGCGAAATCCGACGGAGTAGTCGTGACTTCGATGACATCGTCTGTCGTCGAGACATCTTCGGCGCCGTTCTCGAGAGCGACTTCGAAGATCTGATCTTCAGTGTACTTCTCTGTCGAATACGTGATGATGCCCTTTGTCTGGAACATGTAGGAGACACATCCTGTTGCACCGAGAGAGCCGCCGAGCTTTGTAAGCGTGCTTCTTACATCACTTGCGGTCCTGTTCTTGTTATCTGTGAGGGTATCGACAATAATGGCAACTCCGCCGGGAGCATATCCTTCATAAGTTAATTCGTAGAAAGTAGAAGCTCCGAGCTCTCCACTTCCCTTCTTGATGGCTCTTTCGATGTTATCCTTAGGCATGTTCTCTGCTCTTGCCTTGAGGATAGCAGTTCTAAGTCTCGCGTTAGACTCCGGATCAGGACCGCCCATCTTTGCACATACTGTGATTTCCTTGATGAGCTTTGTGAAAGCCTGTCCGCGTTTAGCGTCCGCAATACCTTTCTTGTGTTTAATAGTTGCCCATTTGCTGTGGCCAGACATGTAAATACCTCGATATCTAGTTAGAATACCCTATGTTTTTACCACAGCGACTATTTTTCAGTCAATATACTGTCATAAATAATGAAAAAGAATGAAAGAATGCGAACACGGTTCTTACATCATCAACTATGTCAGGTCATTCGCGCCAACTCTCCTCGATTTGCGCCAACTTCTCCCCGATTCGCGCCAACTTCTCCCCGATTCGCGCCAACTTCTCCCCGATTCGCGCCAACTCCTTCCCGATTCGCGCCAACTCCTTCCCGATTCGCGCCAACTCCTTCCCGATTCGCGCCAACTCCTTCCCGATTCGCGCCAACTCCTTCCCGATTCGCGCCAACTCCTTCCCGATTCGCGCCACTTCTCCCCGATTCGCGCCAAGTTATCCCCGAGTTCGCGACAATTATTCCCGAGTTCGCGACATTTCTCATCGAGTTCGCGACAATTATTCCCGAGTTCGCGACAATTATTCCCGAGTTCGCGACATTTCTCATTGAGTTCGCGACATTTCTCATTGAGTTCGCGACAATTATCCCCGGGTTCGCGACAATTATCCCCGGGTTCGCGATAATTATTCCCGGGTTCGCGAAAATTATTCCCGGGTTCGCGACATTTCTCATCGAGTTCGCGACAATTATTCCCGGGTTCGCGAAAATTATTCCCGGGTTCGCGACATTTCTCATCGAGTTCGCGACAATTATTCCCGGGTTCGCGAAAATTATTCCCGGGTTCGCGACATTTCTCATCGAGTTCGCGACAATTATTCCCGGGTTCGCGAAAATTATTCCCGGGTTCGCGACATTTCTCATCGAGTTCGCGACAATTATCCCCGGGTTCGCGACAATCAGATAGCAAGTGAGAGTGTAAGGATGATTGTATTCAGCATCAGCATCCCCTTCTCTGTCAGGGAGAATGCCTCGTCTGTGTTGATGTACCACTCCGGATCGAGTGTTGTGATTCTTTCGGAGTAAAGGTCGTCGAAGGAGAGATTGAATCTTTCTTTGTAGTATTCCTTTTCTATACCGCTGTCTGTCCGGAGGGCTGTGAGGAGATAGCTCTCCTCGGTCTCCTCCTTCGATAAGCGCTCGCAGTCGAAGCCGGGATTACGGATGAAGTCTTCGATGGACTCCCTGTTCCGCATCGTCGTTCCTGTCGTGTAGCCGAGAAAGCTCTCAGCCTGGGGTCCCAGTCCTATATACTGCCCCAGAGTCCAGTAGACGCTGTTATGAAGGCACTCCGAACCGGGAAGGGAGAAAGCACTGATCTCATAATGCCTGTAGCCTCTTTCCCTGAGCCTCTTCCATCCCGATACGAGATAATCGCGTTCGTCTTCATCCCCGAGTGGCGCACACCTCTTAACAAGGGGTGTCCCCTCTTCGAATGTAAGGCAGTAGAATGATATGTGTCCGGGCTTGTATGAGGCGACACTCTCTATGTCGTAAAGAGTGTCGGCGACATCTGTTCCGGGGACGGCCGTCATTAAGTCGGCGTTCCAGACGAACGGAGACGAGGAAAGGTATTCCATCGCCTTTATGTTGTCATTAACTCTTGTTCTTCTGTTGAGGAATGTGAGGGTTTTATCCGACATGGACTGTATTCCTGTTGATATCCTCGTCACCGCCGGATAGAGATTTTCAATCTCAGGTGTTACATCCTCGGGATTTATCTCGACAGTTGTCTCTGCGCTTTTACCGTAGCGCTCGGCAATATCGAGAAGGGAGAGTATACGGCCGGTACCGAGAAGCATGGGATTGCCGCCTCCGAAGTAGATTGTGTGGAACGGACGTCTGACATCCTCGACGACGCTCCCGAGTTCCCTCTCCAGTATTCTGTAGTACCCTTCCCTGTTCTCTTCATCATATATGGTGGAATAGAAGGCGCAGTAATCGCACCTCGATCTGCAGAACGGGACATGTATATATAATGATAAGGGCTTATCAGGAGAATATGTGTCAATCATCTGTAAGAACAGCAATGCGGTTTAGAGGCCAGAAGCGTGCGACGACCATGCCGTTGATGTTGTCTTCGCTCACAGGGCCGAAGTACCTTCCGTCCTGGCTGTTGTCCCTGTTGTCTCCGAGGGGGAGCACCGAGCCGTCCGGAACATATATTCCCGCCGTGTACCTGGAAGAGGAACTCCTTGCTTCGCGGTCTGTCGGATCAATGAAGGTAAGCTCCTCGTAGTATGCCCTGTTGAACTCGTAGAGGTCGAACTTATAGTCGTAGTCGGTGCCCGACATCGCGGAGTATTCCTTTACAAGGTAATTGGGATAACTGAGATCCTTCGATATGTATGCCTCGATTCTGGCAACTGCCTTAAGCGCGTCGTAAAGAGAAGTGTCGACGCTGCGTGAGGGTGCCGTGCTGAGGCCGTTGGAGGTACGGAATTCGTTCTCCTCGACGTATTCGCCGCTCCCCGCCGCCTTTATGTAGACGTTGCCGTTCACGAACTGCACCCTGTCACCCGAGAGTGCGGCAGCACGCTTTACAAAGAGGCGTTCCCTGACGTTGCCGTCACTGTCCCTGTCGATGTTGACGAGGGAGAGCGTTCCCATATATAAAGCCTGGCTCAGGATATCGAAAAAAGGGCCTCTCGATTCGTATTCGGGATTGTAGAATGTGATGATGTCGTCCCTCTGGACTCTCCTCTCGCTCTCGAAGAGCTTGGGCCCCGTCGGATAGAGTTCTATTCCGTAGCTTGTCTTGTTGACGACGACCCTGTCGCCGACAAGCAGTGTGGATACCATGCTCGGAGAGGGAATGACGAAGAGCTGTAAGAGAAACTGGTTTATTATGATAACCCAGAAGACGCCGAAGGCAAGGGCGTCAAGCCACTCGAGTGCCTCGGAGAGAAATGTTCTCTTCTTCGTCTTGTTGTAAACACGCTTTGCCTTGCGCTTCGTGAGGCGCTTCTCCGTATATCTTTCAACCCAGGTGAGGAAATTATCCATGAAGACAAAGTAACACTCATAACCCTCAATTGACAAGAGAAGAATTGGTTATTACCTTTATGCTATGTTCAAAAAGACAAAGCTTCCCGAGGTTGATCCCGTTGTCCTGAAACCATGGCACGGACTCCGTCCCGCTTATTATATACTTGCCTTATTCTTCCTGTTTCTTCTCGTTTTTTTCTTCCTCCTGTGTCTGCTGCCGGGGCTGGTGTCGGACAGGGCGTATGTGAAATTCGATACTTCCCTCCCGATTCTCGGTGTCTATGAAGACGGCAGATACCTCGGTAACGGATACAGCTCGAAGATTGAGACAACAGCGGGAGAACATACATATACATTCACTTACGAAGGCATCGAAATCGGAAGACAGACGGAAAGTGTGAAAAGGCACTACTTCTTCACACTCTTCTCCCATAAATCAACTGTCATAAAGCCGGTCCTGACATACACAGACGAAGTCAGGAACAGGGCCGTCGAGGTATGCGCCGGAGATATCGCATCGTTCTCGGCAATAACCGACTTCTCCGCTTCTGCCGTATATCCGTCGGTAATGGAGAAGTTCGCTCAAACTGCAGAGGAAATGAAAATCAGCGATGTAAAAGACATATGGCTCTATTCCATACTGCACATTACATCGAAGACGATGTACGACGACTACGTCAAGGCGAAGACAGTACTGGATAAGGCCGGTATTACTTATGAGACGGAGGAGAGCCGCAAGGTCGAGAGCTTTCTCGTCTCCATCTACAGTGACGGCAACACCGGTGAAATAACGAAGAGGGACGAAACAACTGAAATAAAGGTCACGAAGGACGGCTCTTTCTTCAGATACGATGGCGGGATGGTAACGCTGGGTAAGACGACAACATCCGGATACCCCTCTTCGGATTACATACCACAGACTCTCACCTACTCTTCATTCTCAATTGCATCCAACCTCATAACGGAGAACGAGTATGCACAGTTCGTTGAGGCCAATCCGGAGTGGAGCAGGGACAACCTCGACGAACTTGTCTCCTCTGGGCTTGTTGATTCGAACTACCTCAGGAACATCACTCTCTCGTCACGCTCATCGAGGCCTGTGAGAAGCATAAGCTGGTATGCTGCAGAGGCATATGCAGAGTGGCGGAGCAAAAAGGACGGCGTCGAGTATTCCCTTCCGACATATGCCGAATGGACTGTCGCCGCACTCTCCGCTCAAGACAAGGATTATGTGACGTCCATCGTATTCGTCGAGAACAACTCCTCCACCCCGACAGGTCTCATGGGACAGCTGTGGGATATGACGGAGTCGGTATATATACCGCTGATGAGACTGGTCGACAGTGAAACTCTTTCGTCTCTCGAGACACTCTTTCCCTATGATGATATCATAGTGGCGGGCGGAAGCTATGTTAACGAGAACATCTCTCTTGAAGATACGGGGACAGTGCATAAGTATTCCTGCTCGGAATTCAACGGATTCAGGCTGGTGAAACATGAGTGACGAAAAGTCTTTCAAACTTATACAGAAGAACAAGAAGGCATACTTCAACTATGAGATAATCGAGGAACTCGAGTGCGGAATAGCCCTCTCGGGTACCGAGGTCAAATCCGTAAGGGAGGGAAAGTGTTCGTTCTCCGACAGCTACATCTCTCCGAAGGACGGCTCGCTCGTTCTCATCGGCTTTCTCATCCAGCCCTACTCACACGGCAACATCTTCAACCATCAGACAGACAGACGCCGCATCCTCCTGGCACACAAGATGGAGATCAAGAAGTTCACGAGGAAGGTCAACGAGAAGGGATTAACAATCGTTCCCCTCGAAATCTACCTCAAAGGCAACCTTGTCAAGATGAAGATCGCACTCGCCCGCGGCAAGAACGTCCATGACAAGAAAGAGGCCATCAAGGAGAGGGACGCGAAGATCGACCAGCGCCGTCAGCTGAGAGACCTCAACAGTTGATTTCCTGTCTTTGATGAATAACCACCGGTCGCCCGGTGGTTAAGATCATCTCATTCATCATTTGTATTTGTATACGGATTTATGTACGTCGAGGCTTGCCTCGCCGTCAGCATCCCAGAGTTCATTCCATCCGGAATGGCGGGATGCTCCGCTTGCCCAGTTGACCTTGATCTCAGTCAGCCCGCTTGCAAAGAATGTGACATATTCTCCCATATCTGTAACAGACGAGAAATCAAGAGAAGTAAGACTTCTGCAGTATTCGAAAGCCCTCTTTCCGACTTTTGTCACATGCGAGAGATTTATGCTCTTGAGACTCGTACAGCCGCTGAATGTGTAATCAGCAATCGTCTTGTAGGAAGTCGGAAGAACAACCTCGGTAATATTCGGACAGTTCCTGAACGGATACTCATAACTGTCAACGTAATTGACACTGCTGCTTATGGTTATCTTTCCAGTCGCCTGCTGTGCAACCTGTATTACATAGTAGAAAGATCCCTTATGATATAGCACAGATCCGCTCGAGTCTGTCTCGAAAGCCGTATGACCTGAAGCAACAACAAATTTCTTGATATTGCAGTTTGCGAATGTTTTTGCTGTTATGCCCGTAAGTTTTGACGTAATCACGACCGAATCAGTTATATCACCGAACTGTACAAGACCTGTAT
>CAVDOI010000103.1:0-7836 GCA_963610485.1 Lachnospiraceae bacterium | reverse complement strand
CGACTGAAAAGGTTGTAGATATCAACGACAGAGATCCAAAGAAGGGAATCGCGGCTGCAAAGGCCATGCTCGAAAAGGAGAACCTTCCTCTCACAGACGAAAACATCTTCATCGCCGGCGCCTGCAAGGAAAAGGGAATCCTCTACCTCACAGGAAAGGCAAAGGTCAACGGCGTCAGACTCAAGAGCCAGATGGCAGCTGAAGCACCGAAGGCAGCAGCAGCTCCTGCAAAGAAGGCAGGAAACGGCGAGTACACAGTCACAGTCGGCGGCAAGGCTTACGGCGTAAAGATTGCAGGCGACAAGGCTGTCGTAAACGGAAAGGAATATCCTCTCTCGGTAGTCGACGGAATCCGCACAGCTGCTCCGGCAGCAGCTCCCAAGGCTGTAGAGACAAAGACCGTCAAGAAGGTCGTCAAGGCAACAGGAAGCACGGAAGTTGTCGCTCCGATGCCCGGTCTCGCTCTCAGATTCGAAGTCAAGGTCGGCGACGAGGTGAAGAAGGACCAGGTTCTCTGCGTCATGGAAGCAATGAAGATGGAGAACGAGATCTATGCTCCGTGTGACGGTATCATCTCCTCCATTTCCGCTCAGCAGGGTGACCAGCTCCAGGCAGGCGATCTTCTCATGACTATCGGCGGCAGCGTCGAAGAGACAGAAGAAGTCGTTGAAGAGGTCGTCGAGGAAGTCGTCGAAGAGCCGGCTCCGGCAGCCGCTGAAGAAGCTCCTGCAGCTACAGCAGAGGCAGCAGAGGGAACTGAAGTCTCCGCTCCGATGCCCGGACTGATGCTGAGGTACGAAGTCAAGGTCGGCGACAAGGTCGAAAAGGACCAGGTTCTCTGTGTCATGGAAGCTATGAAGATGGAAAACGAAATCTATTCTCCTGTAGCCGGCACAGTCGCATCTATTTCTGTAAACCAGGGCGATCAGCTCCAGGCTGGTGACCTCATCATGGTTATTGCATAAGGATTGGGTATGTCAGATATTCTTAATGGTTTTGTACAGCTCTGGTACTCTACAGGTATCTACGGCTTCATAACAGAAGAAAAAGGCTGGGGAATGGCCGTCATGATTCTTGTCGGATTCCTTCTCCTCTATCTCGCTATCAAGAAGGGTTTCGAGCCCCTGCTCCTCGTTCCGATCGGAATGGGCTGTATCCTCTCGAACATCCCTCTTGCATACATCGCAGGCGTTGACCCGAACAGCTCTTTCGCTGCTACCGGCTTCATCAAGATCCTCTACGATGCAGGTATCGAATCGGGACTCTTCCCCGTCCTCATCTTCATGGGCGTCGGCGCAATGACGGACTTCGGCCCGCTCATCGCAAACCCGAAGACACTGCTTCTCGGTGCTGCAGCCCAGCTTGGTATCTTCATGGCCCTCATCGGCGCAGTCGTTCTTGCCTACATTCCTGGAATCAACTTCACACTCAACGTTGCTTCCTCAATCGGTATCATCGGCGGTGCTGACGGTCCTACAGCCATCTACGTGACATCACGTCTTGCTCCGAGCTACCTCGGCTCCATCGCAGTCGCAGCTTACTCCTACATGGCTCTCGTTCCTGTCATCCAGCCCCCTATCATGAAGGCTCTGACGACACTCGACGAGAGAAAGATCAGAATGCAGCAGCTGCGCCCGGTTTCGAAGGCTGAGAAGATCATCTTCCCGGTCCTCGTAATCACACTCTGCGGAATTCTCCTCCCGTCGGCAGTACCTCTCATGGGTGCCCTCATGTTCGGTAACCTTGCAAAGGAATGCGGCGTACTCGGAAGACTTGCAGACACGATGAGCAACGCTCTCATGAACACAGTCACCATCTTCCTCGGCCTCTCGGTCGGTTCCAAGATGGCTGCAGACAAGTTCCTCAACCTCGAGACACTCGGCATTCTCTTACTCGGTGCTGTCGCATTCAGTTTCGGAACTGCAGGCGGTGTACTCCTCGGCAAGCTCATGAACAAGCTCGATCCCAAGCACCCGATCAACCCGCTCATCGGTGCAGCAGGCGTATCTGCAGTACCTATGGCAGCGAGAGTCGCATCGAAGGTCGGTCAGGAAGCGGACACACAGAACTTCCTCCTCATGCATGCCATGGGCCCGAACGTATCAGGTGTCATCGGTTCTGCAGTTGCAGCAGGCGTTCTCCTTGCAGTCGTTCCGAGCATGATGCAGACTCTCTCTCCCCTTCTCAGCGGCTTCCAGGTTGTTGTGTAATCGGAAAAGAGAAATACATAATCCCTCCGGGCTCCGGAGGGATTTCTTATTCGTCACAAAGCTGCCTTGATGCGATAGAAGTCTGAGGTTCAAACACCTCATTCACTATTTCATCCAGCTGTCTGGAAATTGCAGAAAACGGCAGATTCAGATCCAGAGTTCTTACAGCAATCCGGTTCCCGCACACCTGATACACATTGTCCGGGCATACTTCCTCATCTGTTTTTGCATACAGCAGCAAGCCGTCCACCTTATGAGGTCTGTTCCCAAGCTCATATTCTTTGTTTTTCACGTAAGTGAATATCTGATAGAGATTGCCGGAGTGAATAGTATGCCTGTCATACTGCACCTGTGTCGTATGTTCGTAGTATTTGGCATCGATAATCAGAACGGCGTCGTTGCATTCCAGCGTGATGTCGGTCTGCATGACCGGCAGCATATCCGTATAGCCGTCATCAACCTGCCATGGAATCTGTGACGCATTCGCCTTCAGTTCCGGGTGTTCCACCCTGTAATAGCCGAGAATGAAGCGCTCATACAGTCTGTACTTCTGTTCGACAGTAAAGTCCATAAGCTTCTTATTTCCGTTCGACTGCGTCTGCAGCAGTCCTTTCAGAAGCAGACTGCATATTGATATCAGCATCTCGTATGTCCGGTTGTTTCTCGCATAGTTAAGGTTCCAGTTTATTGAATGAATATCGAGTTCCTGAACGTCGGCAAAGAATACCAGAAGTCTTTTCACAGCCTTCTTCTGCGCCCTGCCGATATCTGCAGGCAAAAGATGCAGCAGTGTGGTTTTGACAATCCGGTTCATATAGGTATTCACAGAGAAATCATCATATGTGCAGACCATCTGCTTCCTCAGCAGAGCCTGAGTCTTGATGGACTCTGTGAAATTAATCTTTCCGTTGATTCCGGATATCGTTTCAGTCCGGGGGATGTAATCCCGTCCGAGTCCCTGCTTCAACTGCAATGAAACACCTCTTGTCAGGATCGCCGCACACAGCTCCGCTGCATTGTCGAAGTGTTCAGCTGCCACCTTTCTGTATCCGTTTTCCCTGAGCGGTTGGAAGGCATATGCAAGCATGTAGTAGATATTCTGAACAGGTATCACTTAATTGAACCCCTCAATCTGTCAGCCCATTCCTTCGCTTTCCCCGGCTCGTCAAACCAGTATTCCTTCAGCAGCGGGACAATCTCATATTCCACAATATTGGAGAGTTTCCTGTCTGTCACCTCCTCTAATTCGCAGAAATAACTGTGCCCGATGCAGAAACCTTCTCCAAGAGTATCATCAGACGAAATATCGACATTGAGATTCTTCACACAATCAATGAGCCGGTCGAACTTTCTGTTGTCCAGCCTCCTCCTGTACTCCTTGAACCCTTCATTCGAGAATGCCGGATGCATTTCAAAGAAGGCAAATCTGCGCCGGAGTGCATAATCGAGCATGGCGAGGCTCCTGTCAGCGGTGTTCATCATTCCTATGATATAAACATTGGCGGGAACGAAGAACTTTTCGTCAGAATACAGAAGCTGGAGGGCATTCCCTCTCTTGTCGCTTTCAATAAGCATGAAGAGCTCGCCGAAGATCTTACTAAGGTTACCTCTGTTGATTTCATCTATGATAAAGAAGTATTCATTGTCGAAATCCTCTGATGCCTTCTTGCAGAAGTTGTAAAAGGAACCTTTCTTGATCTCGAAGCCGTCATTCGAGCCGGACGGTCTGAACCCCTCGATGAAATCCTCATAGGTGTAGCTCTGATGGAATTGGACCATCATTACCCTGTCCTGATTCTTGTATCCCATCATCGAATAGGCCAGACGCTTTGCCGCAAAGGTCTTCCCCACTCCCGGAGCACCTTCCAGAATCACGTTCTTCTTCGTGCGGATCAGATCGATCAGAGTCTCGTAACTTTCCTTGTCCATGTATACCTCTTCAAGGAATTTCTCCGGACTGTATGGAGGGAATGCCTGGATTTCCGGTTCATCTTCCCCTTCCGATTCTTCATAGAGAGAATTAAGCTTGTTCACATAATCTGTATATGCAGTGATATCTGTCAGCGTTTTCATGACAGCCTGTCCCGGATGTCCGCACTCTTTCCTGCTTGTCCAGTTGACCTTCCGGATATTCGGGTATTCAGGATCTGCCGTGTCATAGATGTAATCGGAAGTAACCACACCTCTGCCGACTAATGTATGCAGGCCGCGTTTTGCGAAAACGACATCTCCGGGCTTCATTACGGTCAGAAACTGCCAGGTGGCATAAGCTCCGTTCTTATGCGATTTTGTAGGATCTATCTTATCCTTCATGGCCTTCTGCATCTCTTCTTTTGTCTCGTACTGCGAGAAGTCTCCGATAGCGCTCCAGCCGAGTCCCATGACTCCTCTTTTATAAAACTCATCCCATCTGTTTGCTCCGTCACCGGGAGAGTAAATCCAGTAATGTGTTTCCTCCACATCTTCATCTGCCAGGCCCGAACCCTTCTGGAGCTCCTGCTGTCTCCTGATCTCCTTTTTCTCTCTGTTGACCCTGTTTGAATCGTCCCATGCAATATGTGAAAGGTCCATGAAGCCGTCGAGACCGCTCCTCGTATCTTTGAGGTATGTTCTTATCTTTTCTGTAATCTCAAGGTATTTCTCTGCAGAATTCTTCGATTCAACCTCCGGAAGTCCCCTGACAATGTCATCCGGAATCCTCCCGGATTCATAGATGTACCACGTATTACGACTATCCAGATTCATGAACGTCTCGGGGGCAATCCAGAACAGCGCCATGGTGATTTTACTGTTTCCATTCCCCTTCAGGTTGATTGCAATATCGAAATAATGAGAAAAAGCTTTTCTGTTCTTCTCATCAGGATCCCCGGCATAGTTCAGTGCAGACTCGAACAATCCCCACAGATTATCAATATCATCTGGTCCGCGCGTATCGGCAAAATCGTAGAAAGTTGCATTCCGGTTGTTCAAGGTCGGAAGGCTGTCAAAACATGTGGGAACTGCAGCATCCATTCCGAAAAGCTCCTTGACAGCAGTCAGAATCCTGATGCGATTCTCCTTCTTGATCTGTTTATTGAAAAGGCCGAACACGGTAAAAGGATCAATGTCAATCAATTTCTTATCCTTGTCCAATGTAGGCAGCTCCAGCCCTGTTCTCTGATAAATCTCCCCCACAAGAGAAACCAGCTCATCTCTTTTGTTTCTGTATCCTGACAAGCTGCCGGCAAACTCCTTATAAAAACCGATCCAGGAATATTGACTGACCATACTGTAAACTCCTTTTCCAGAACTGAATGATCTGATTCTACCACGCATTGAATCTGTAATGCTTCGAAAGTTTCCTGCCTCCCCATGCTGAATTTCAACATGCCGGCATGCGGGACAGGAATAACAGAACTCCTCGGCTTTCCGGAGGGAATTCTATCGTTTTCACTCAAGGCCGGAGAGATCAACCCTGTAAATGAACGTTCCGCACTCGTCATTCCTGATGAAGGCCGCCATATATACGGGAAGGAAGACGATCCCCTCCCTTACCTTCACATTGTCATCTGCCAGTACGACGCCCCTTCCGATACCGTACTCCTCATTCTTCATGATATTCTTCAATGCGCAGTGCCTTTTATTCTCCTTTCCGGATCTGACAATGACGGGAAGAACTGAGCTGTTTATTCTGACAACGAAGTCGATCTCGCCGTTCTTCCTGCTGTTATAACAGAAGAGGTTGAGTCCATGGGACAGAAGCTCCCCGGCAACGGCATTCTCACAGAGTGCAGAAGAAGAGGAATCATAGTCCGCCGAAAGAAGGCCGACATCGGAGGGGAAGAGCTTGAAAAGCCCCGGCTTCTTCTCCGCTTCAAGAGGGAGGACGGGCTTTTCGACATAATGGACCGGTATCGTGATACCTGTGCTCTCAAGCCATGAAAAACAGCGCTGGCAGCGTCCGGCTTTGATCCCTTTCCCCAGCGATGTGATGATGAAGCGTCTTGCCGGCCTTTCGAGTTCCGAGGGGATGAGATTGTATATCTGACAAATGCAGTTCATTCCCCTTCTCTCATTCTTTCGGAAAATCTGGCTGTATTTCTCAAGTATCCTCATCTGCTCGTCACGCACTCGGCTCAGATCATTTGTCTCGATATAACAATGTACAGATCCGGGCATTCCTCCTACTTTTAGATAGAGCCGGAAAAGATCAAGAAGTCGGGAGTGAAGCGAGCTCTCGACAGGAGTGAGATTATCATATGCGTACTTCACTTCCGATAAGTCACCATCTGAAACCCCTAGCTCGGAGAAGAACTCCAGAAGGGAAAGGGGGTACATATACATCCAGGCAAGATAGCCGACGGGGATGGATGACACTGCTCTTATCTCGATATCTGAAAGAGTTCCTGCAAGGATGTATCTGTAGCGTCCGTCGTCGACGAGGAACTTCACAGCCGTTATGATATCGGGAAAAGATTCGACTGAGTCGAAGAAGATGAGAGTCTCACCTTCCTGAAGGGGGATATCGACAAGAGAAGAAATGCGTGTCAGAAGATCGTGAGTATTGGAAAATCCGTTGAGTGTGCCGAGGACAGTTTCATCATTGAAGTCGATTTCGACAAAACATCTGAAGGCTCTTCTACCATATTCTCTGACAGTCGTTGTCTTTCCTGTCGCAGGGGCTCCTGTGATCAGAAGAGCCTGATTATGAAAACCGGTGAAGAAATTCTCGATTTCCGTCGTTATGCCGCGCTCTATCATCCCAGTCCTCCAGGGACATTATAAAAGGTGTTTTTCCGCTTTTCCAACGTATAAATGAGCGTTTTTGTAACGTTTTCCAACTTTTTACAAATCGCCACTGATCAGGTAATATTCAGAGAACGACGAGTATAACTTGTTGTAGTATATCGTCTTAATATCAGAAACAAGAACTCTGCTAAATTCAATGTTCCATTTTTCTAACATGTTTTCATCAGTTTTATCCGTTTTTCCAACTTTATACTTTATTGTCGCTTGAGAGAATCACAGGCTTATATCAGGCACATACAGCTATCGCATTCTGAAGGATGTTCTATCATCAACCGCAGACGATGAACTCTTCACCGACTGAAACAATCCCATGAAGCCGAAAGACTGCATGGCCAGAAAACCCGATTGAATATCATAGAAAAGATTGCCTGAAGATCATGTTCAACCGAGGTATGCCGGCTCCTTCGTCTTGTAAATCACCTCTTCCTTCCAGTCTGTTATCTGACGCGTTTTTGATGAGAAATCGAGTCCTATGATGTGGATGGTCTTCTCTGTGTTGATGATCTTTCCGTAATACCTTTTCTCTTTTATCTGTTTGAGGGCAGCAAGAGCACTCTGGTCCACCTTTATCTCGATTACCCAGGCTTCATTCTCAGTAGTGATCAAAACATCAATCCTTCCCAGTGTCGTCGTCTCCTCGACAATGATCGAATCCACGCCCATCAGAAGGAAGAAGGCATAGAACATGCTCTGGTAGCCGATTTCCTCGGCAAGTATCGTGTAGGGGATCTTCTCATAGTAGGCGTTCATTATCTTGACAAGTCTATTTATATCATTACCGGCAACTGCCGTGTATGCATCATCAAGATATACTCCGACATCGAGGCCCGAATAAAGC